>NZ_BAABDQ010000019.1:196949-244821 GCF_039539705.1 Nonomuraea rosea
ATGGGTGTCCGATTCATGAGGACGTCATGGGTGAGGGGTGACGGCGTCTCTGGGCGGCGGACGCGCAGTTCAGCAGGCTTGGAGACATGACAGACGTGGTGCGGCTGAACGCCGTGAGCAAGGTGTACGGGAAGGGCCAGGGCGCGGTCGCCGCCCTGCGTGAAGTCTCCGTGGGGATCCCGCGCGGCACGTTCACCGCCGTGATGGGCCCGTCGGGCTCGGGCAAGAGCACGTTCCTGCACTGCGCCGCCGGGCTCGACGTGCCGTCCGCGGGCTCGGTCCTGCTCGGCGGCACGGAGCTGGCGAACCTGGGCGAGACCGAGCTCACCGAGCTGCGCAGGCAGCGCGTCGGCTTCGTGTTCCAGGCCTTCAACCTGGTCCCCGCACTCGACGTGATCGAGAACGTGACCCTCCCGCTCCGCCTGGCCGGCGCCCGCGTGGACCGGAGCTGGCTGGCGGAGATCCTGCGCAGGGTGGGCCTCGAAGGGCGCGAGGGTCACCGGCCCGGCCAGCTCTCCGGCGGCCAGCAGCAGCGGGTCGCCATCGCCAGGGCACTGGTCACCAGGCCGGAGGTGGTGTTCGGCGACGAGCCGACCGGCGCGCTGGACACCATGACCGCCCGCGACGTGCTGCGCCTGCTGCGCGAGGTGGTGGACGGCATGGGGCAGACGGTGGTCATGGTGACCCATGACCCGCTGGCCGCCTCGTACGCCGACACCGTCCTGTTCCTGGCCGACGGCCGGATCGTGGACTCGATGACCGCCCCGACCCCCGAGAAGATCGCCGAGCGGATGACCGGGCTCGGAGCGTGGAAGTGATGATCGGATTCGCGCTGAAGACCCTGCGCCACCGCAGGGCCGCCTTCGCGGGAGCGTTCGTGGCGCTGCTGTGCGCCGCCGCGCTGGTGTCCGCCTGCCTGATGCTGCTGGAGACGGGGCTGCGCGGCACCGTCGCCCCCGAGCGGTACGCGGGCGCGCCCGCGATCGTGGCGGCCGACCAGTTCGTCCGCGAGAGCGTGGACAAGGGCGACGGTAAGACCAAGACGAAGGCCAAGCCGCTGTCCGAGCGGGCCTGGCTGCCCGCCTCCGTCGTCGCGGCGATCCAGGACACGCCGGGCGTGACGAAGGTGGTCACCGAGGTGACGTTCCCGTTCGGGGAGTACACCGGGCACGGCTGGGAGTCGGCCGCGCTGACCCCGTTCACGATCGCCCGGGGTCGTGAGCCGCGGGCCGACGGCGAGATCGTCGTGGACGCCCGCGCCGGGCTCGACGTGGGGGCGCGGCTGCGCGGCCAGCGGGTCGTGGGCGTCACCGCGCAGGCCCTGCCGAGCCAGGACACCGTGTTCTTCAGCACCGCGCAGGCCCGCCGGCTGGCCGGGCGTCCCGGCCAGGTCAGCGCCGCCGGCGTGTTCCCCGGGCTGGCCGCGGCTCCGCGGGGGGCCGTGCTGTACACCGGTGACGAACGCGGGCGGCTGGAGTTCCTCGACGCCGAGCAGGCGCGGGTCAAGCTGATCAGCATGGGCGGCGCGCTGGCGGGCACCTCGCTGCTGGTCGCGATCCTCGTGGTGGTGGGCACGTTCGCGCTGTCCATCCAGCAGCGCCATCGGGAGATCGCCCTGCTGCGGGCCGTGGCCGCGACGCCCAAGCAGGTCCGCGCGCTGGTCGGCGGGGAGGCACTGCTGGTCGGCGTGGCCGCCGGGGTGCTCGGCTCGGCGGCGGGCCTCGGGCTGGGCCTCTGGCTGCACTCCACGTTCGTGTCCCTGGGCGCGACCCCGGCGAACCTGCGCCTGGTCGTCAGCCCGTTCCCCGCCCTGGTCGCGCTGCCGGCCACGGTGGGCGCGGCCTGGGTCGCGGCGCGCGTCTCCGCCCGCCGCCTCACCCGGATCCGGCCCGTGGAGGCACTCGGCGAGGCCGCGCTGGACCACGGGCGGCTGCCCTGGCCACGGCTGGTGGCCGGGCTGGCGGCAGCCGCGGGCGGCGTGGTGCTCACCATCGTCCTGTCCGGGCTGAACACCGAGGCCGCGGCCACGCCGGTGACCATGCTGACCGCGCTGGTCTGGACGATCGCCCTGTCCCTGCTCGGCCCGCTGGTCGCCAGGGCCGTGGTGCGCGCGATCCCGTCGCGCGGCACCGGGGTGAGCGGCTACCTGGCCGCCAGAAGCCTGCGGGCCGCGCCGAAGGGGCTGGCGGCCGTGCTGTCACCGCTGACCCTGATGGTGGCGATGACGTGCACGATCCTGTTCGCCCAGACCACGGCGGAGCACGCGGCGCAGCAGCAGGCCGACGCGGGCAGCCTGGCCGGCCACGTGCTGCCGGGCGCGCCGCGCACGACCGCCGCCGCCCTCGCGAAGGTGCCCGGGGTCGAGGCCGTCACCCAGGTCCTGCGCACGTCGGTCAGGGTCGGCCTGGACAAGTACGCCGCCCAGGCCATCACCTACGATCCCCGCACCATCGACCTGGGGGTCGTGAGCGGGTCGATGAAGGGGTTCGGCGCGGGCTCGGTCGCGCTCAGCAGGACGGCGGCCGAAGGGCTCGGTCTCCCGGTCGGCGGTCAGGTGCGCCTCACGCTGGGCGACGGCACTCCCGCCACCCTGCGGGTCGCCGCCGTCTACAGCCGCGGCCTCGGCTTCGGCGACGTGACCCTCCCCTACGAGGTCGCCGCCGGCCACGTGGACGACCCCGCGGGCACGCTCCTGGTCGCGGCCCCCACGCTGACCACGGACGCCCTCGCCGCGGCGGCGCCCGGCGCGGTCGTGCTGGACCGGGCCCAGGCCGCCGCCGCCGGCGCCGCGAACCCGCAGGTGACGCTCACGGCTCTCGGACTGATCATCGCCTTCACCGCGATCGCCGTGGTCAACACCCTGGCCATGGCCACGTCGGGCCGGTCGAGGGAGCTGGCCGTGCTGCGCCTGGCGGGCGCCACCCGGCGTCAGATCCTGCGCATGCTGCGCATGGAGACGCTCTGCGCGGTGCTGACCTCCGTCATCGCGGGCACGGCGATCTCGTGGGCGACGCTCTCGGCGTTCGGGGCGGGGATGACGGGCTCGGCCACGCCGTACGTGCCGCCGCTGGCGTACGTCCTGGTGCTGGCCGCGGCGGGTGTCCTGGCGCTGGCCGCCACCGCCCTGCCCGCCCGCCTGGCGCTCAGGACGCGCCCGGCCGACGCCGTCTCAACCTCGTGAGCTCCGGCCGACGCCGTCTCAACCTCGTGAGCCGTCGACGACCCGCTCGTACAGCTCCAGGTAGCGGTCGGCCATCACGGACGGCGAGAAGCGGCGACGGGCCTCGCGGCGGCACTCCTCGGGGTCCAGCTCGTCCACCCGCAGGACCCACTCGGCCAGCTCCTCCTCGGTGTCGGCCAGGAAGCCGGTGCGGCCGTGCTCGATGATCTCCGGCAGGCAGCCGCGGCGCAGGCCCACCGGCGGGACGCCGAGCGCCAGGGCCTCGACGACGGCCGTTCCGCCCGGTTCGTCCCACTGGATCGGGAAGAGGGCGGCGCGGGCCGTGGCGTAGAGGTGGTCGCGGGCCGCGCCGCCCACCGCGCCGACCCACCGGACCAGCTCCTCGTCGAGGTAACGGGACACCTGGTCAAGGTGGTAGCGGACGTCCGGGTGGCTGTGCAGCGGGTGATACGGGTTCTGGGTCACCACGTCCAGCTCAGCGGCGGTGTCGCGGCCGCAGACCGGTCCTGCCAGCACCAGCGGGAGCCCGAGCTTCTGGCAGATCCTGGCCGCGACGTGCTGGCCCTTGAGCCCGCAGATGCGGCCCATGACCACCAGGTGCTCGCCCCGATCGACGCGCAGGTCGCGGTCGGCGAGCGGGGTGGCCAGGTAGACGGCCCCGAGCGAGGCCGCGCGCAGCGCCTCCGGGGCGCGGGCGAGCTGCGACTCCGAGACGCCGTTGACCGCGATCGAGGGCGGGAAGGCGCCGTAGAACTCCGGGTGCTTGTGCAGGTCCCAGTGCAGGGTGTGGAGCACGGGCGGCCCGCCGAGCGCGGACAGGACGCCGGGCCCGACGACCTCCAGGTGGTCGTGGACCAGGTCGATGTCGTCGCGGGAGCGCAGCTCGGCGGCCACGCGGGCCTGGTGCGCATGCGCGATGCCCATGACCTGGTTGTACGGCTTCTGCAGCTCGGTGAACTGACCCTCGTCATAGGCGGTGATCAGCTCGTCCACCTCGAGCGTGCTCGTGCCGACGGAGGCCAGGACCACGCTGACGCCGCGCTCGCGCAGGCACGGCACGAGGGTGGCCACCACGTTCTCGATCCCGCCGTAACCGGGAGGCGGGACCTCCAGCCACGGCCCCGCGTTCACCAGAACTCTCATGCCACGTCCTCCTCAAGCACGAGGGAGGCGAGCGGAGGTCGCTCCGCCACGGCCACGTCCACCAGGTCCGCCCGGCCCTCCAGCCCGAACTGCAGGAGCGTGTGCGCCGGCTGCTCCGAGGCCAGCACGCGGCCCTGGCGTTCGAGGCGGGACCAGGCGGTGAGCATGATCTGCCCAGCCATCCGGCCGAGCGCGGCCACCGATTGGTGGGTGTGCGCACGGTGTCCCAGGTCCACCTGTGCCATCGCGTCCAGCCCGACGAGCTGGAGCAGGTCGACGAGGAGCCCGAACTCCACTCCGTACTCGGTGACGAAGGGCACCTGTTCGAGCGCTGCGCGCCTGGCGGCGTACTCGCCGCCGAGCGGCTGGGCGAAGCCGGCCAGCTCCGGCCAGAACATGTTGAGCAACGGCCTGGCCACCAGCTCCGTCACGCGCCCGCCCGCGCCGCGCCGGACGACCCCGTCCTCGCCGGTGTACGGCCGTTCGTACGTCGCCTTGACGAAGTGGGTGTCACCGTTCACGAGGAGCGGCCCCACCAGGCCCGATATGTAATGCGCGCCGAAACTCCGCAGGTCGGCGTCCACGAACACGACGATGTCGCCGCTGGATGCCGCCAGTCCCTTCCAGAGGGCTTCTCCCTTGCCCGTCAGCGGTGGCAGGTGCGAGAGCACCTCATTCTGTGCCACCACCCGCGCGCCGGCCTCGCGCGCTCGCTCCGCCGTCGCGTCGGTGGAGTTCGAATCGACGACGACGATCTCGTCCACCAGCCCCACGCGCTCGACGAGGTCTCGGCGGATGACGGACACGATGTCGCCCACCGTGCGCTCCTCGTCACGGGCGGGTAGCACAACACTAACCGTCGTGGTGTCCTTTGCCAGCATTAAGGCATCCACCGGCCATTCGGCCGCGGTGCTCGAATGCGGGCCATACCACTCCTGGACCCTGGCCAAGGCTCGCAGATCTGTCTCCATGCAGTCAGCCCCCATCTTTTGAGGTCACGACTTCTGCCCGAATCAGACGCGTATGAACATGTTTGTTTGGTCGCGCCGCTCTGTGGCATATGCCGGGTTGTGTCCCCAATGACCCGTGTCGGCATCATAGGTGCCGGAAATGTCGCCGCCCGCCATGCAGACGTCCTGTCCGGATTCCCCGATGTAGCGATCGCTGGGATCGCCGACACGGATCCCCACAGGGCCGAGGCGCTGGCCTCGAAGCATGACACCCCCGCCTATGGCGGCCATGCAGACCTGCTCGATGCCGGCGGTCTGGATGCTGTCTACGTCTGTGTGCCGCCTTTCGCGCACGGCAACCCGGAACGTGATGTCCTGTCGTGCAACCTCCCGATTTTTGTGGAAAAACCCCTTTCGCTAGACCTCCAAACCGCAGAAATGATCGCGTCCGAAATCGAGCGGAGATCTCTTCCTTCCGCGGTCGGCCACCATTGGCGTTATCTGGACATCGTCCGGCAGGCCCGCGACCTGCTCGACGGCCGTCCCGTACGCCTCGCGCTCGGTCACTGGCTCGACAAGGTGCCCCCGGTCGGCTGGTGGCTCGACCGCACCATGTCCGGCGGCCAGATCGTCGAGCAGGCGGTCCACGTGCTCGACCTGGCGCGGCTCCTGGTGGGCGAGGTCACGATGGTGCACGCCGTACCGGCGGACGATGCGGCGGGCGACGAGGTCGATCGGGCCACGGCGGCGGTCATGCGCTTCGCCGGCGGCACGCCCGGCCTGCTCGCCACCTCCTGCCTGCTCGCCCACAAGCACCGGGTGGGCCTGGAGGTGTGCGCGGACGGCATCGCGCTGGAGCTCAGCGAGACGCGGCTGCTCGTGGACGGCGAACGCGTGATCGAGGACGACGGCCAGGCCAAGACGCGCGTGGACCGGGAGTTCGTCAACGCCGTACAAGGCAAGGACGCCGACGTACGGGTGCCGTACGGTGAGGCTCTGCGGACCCACCGGCTGGCACTGGCGCTCGCCAGGTCCGCCGCGGAGCGGAGGCCGGTGATGCTCGATGGGTGAAGTGCTCAGTATCGAAGGACCGGGAAAGGTCACGCTGGTCGAGGAGAAGCTGCCCGATCTGCCCGACGGCGGGTTCATGGTGGCGACCACGCACAGCGGCGTCTCCGCGGGCACCGAGCTCACCTATGTCAAGGGCACCAACCCCTACCTGACCGCGACCTGGGACCCGTCGCTCGGCCTGTTCACGGAGGGCGCGCCGTCGGTGGACTATCCCGTGCGCGGCATCGGCTACATGCAGGTCGGCCTGGTGGTCGAGACGCGCACGCGCGCGGTGCGGGAGGGCACGCTGGTCGCGATGGCGTACGGCCACCGCACCGCGTACGTGGCGGACCCGATGACCGACAGGTTCGTGGAGCTGCCCGAGGACATCGACCCGATGCTCGGCGTCTACGTGGCCCACATGGGCCCCATCTGCGCCAACGGTCTCCTGCACGCCGCCCACGACCTGCACGGCCCGGCCGTGCGGCACCTGGGCGACGGCGTGCGCGGCCGGCGGGTCGTGATCGTGGGCGCGGGCGTGGTCGGGCTGCTGACGGCCTGCTTCGCCATGTCCTGCGGGGCGGCCGAGGTCGTGGTGGTGGACGAGACGCCGGCCAGGCTCGCGGTCGCCGAGGCGCTCGGCGCCGGCGTCCTGGCCGCCGACGACGACCCCGCGGTGACGCTGAAGCGCCGCTGGCGGCACGGCCTCAACGACCGCGGCGCCGACGTGGTCTTCCAGTGCCGCGGCCAGGCCAGGGCCCTGGGGCTGGGGCTCAAGCTGCTGCGCCCCCAGGGCACGCTGGTCGATCTGGCCTTCTACACGGAGGGCGCGCAGGAGGTGCGGCTCGGCGAGGAGTTCCACCACAACGGGCTGACGCTGCGCTGCGCCCAGATCGGCAGGGTGCCCAGGGGCCTGGCGCACGCCTGGGACAGGGAGCGGCTCTCGCACGAGACGATCACCCTGCTCAGGGAGCGCGGCAGGTCGCTACGCCGGCACCTGATCACTGACCTCGTGGGGTTCGACGAGGCTCCCGGCCTGCTCACCGACCTCGCCACCCGCCGTCGCCAGTCCGTCCAGGCCGTGCTCTGCGATCACGTCGAGGATGAGGGCGGCTGACCAGCTGAAGTCCCGGCAGCCGTGACCGCGCAGCGTGAGCGGGTCGAAGTATTCGCGGAAGCCGGATCGGGTGACCGCGTTGACCATCTCGTTCGCGAGCGGGGCGGCCAGGTCGGGACGGCGCTCCTTGAGCCCGTGCCAGACCAGCCAGGTGAGGTTGATCCAGCTCGGGCCCCGCCAGTAGCGGGCGGGGTCGAACTCGGGGGCGGACGGGGAGAAGCTGGGCAGGATCCCGTCCTTCAGCGCGAAACGGTCGAGCGCGGTCCCGATCAGCGCGTTGACGATCTCGCGGGGCAGGCCCGGCAACATGAGCGGGGTCAGCCCGGCTGCGCTGCTCGATCGGATCAGGCAGCCGCTGAGCACGTCGCGGGCGTGGAAGAGACCGTCCTCGTAGAGGTGCTCGACCATGGCCTCGGTGATCGCGGCCGCTTCGCGCTCGTGCGGCCCGGGGTCGGCGCCGCACACCTCCGCGATCTTGGCGAGGGTGGCCTCCGCGACGCCGTACGCGGCGTTGAACAGCGGATCCTCCACCTGGAACGCGCCGGGCCTGCGGTAACCCGAGTCACGGTAGGCCCGCGCGATCGCCACGTAGCGCTCGTAGTCGCGGTCGGTGGGCCGCTCGTCGGCGCTGACCGTTTCGAGGTCCCTGCGCACGAATCCGGACGTGGCCGGCTGGACCGCCTTGAGCGGCAGGTCCCAGGCGGGGCTGTTGTCCATGCCCGACTCCCACGGATGCAGGATCGAGATCAGGCCCTCCTCCGAGCGCCTGGCCGCGCGCAGGAACGCCTGCTGCGCCACGAGCTTGGGATAGATCCTGCGCAGGAACGCCGGATCCGGCTCGGCCAGATGCGTCTTCCACGCCGCCAGCGCGTGGACGGGGGGCTGCACGATGCCGGAGGTCGCCGAGCCCGATGGCGCGCGCGACTCCCAGAACTCCGGGCCGGGGAAGTAGGCGCCCTCCGGCACCTTGGGGTTGAACACGATGTGCGGGACCCTGCCGTCGCGCCACTGGGCGCCGAACAGGCTGAGCAGCTCCGACCTGGCCCTGCGCGGCGCCCAGCGGGCGTTGCCGATCGCGATGAAGGCGGAGTCCCAGCTCCACTGGTGAGGGTAGAGACGACGGGAGGGAACCGTGTAACTGCCGTCCCAGTTGGCGACCAGGACGCGCACGGCGTCGCGGGGGATCATAGGTATTTCCTGATGAAGGCGGCGGTCTGCGGGAGGACGATCTCGGGCTCGCCGCGGAGCCGGCATTCGAGTGCGAGGTAGTCGTCGAAGCCGACGGCGTCGAGCGTGGCGAGCTGCGCGCCCCAGTCGAGGTGGCCGGTGCCCGGCTGGTTCCTGTTCGACTCGCTGATCTGCATGTGCGCGAGATAGGGGGCGGCCTCGGCCAGCGAGTGGCAGGGGTCGTCCTCCTCGATGTTCATGTGGTAGGTGTCGCCGACGACCCTGATCGAGTCCATGGCGCAGTAGGAGACCGCGTCGGCCAGCGAGTTGACCATGTGGTTCTCGTAGCGGTTGAGCGGCTCCAGCATGATCAGCACGCCGTTGCGCTGCGCGTGCTCGCCGAGGATGCCCAGCGCCTCCGCCAGCACCTCGCGGTCCTCCTCCGCGCTGCGCGGCGGCTCGAACGGCGGCAGCCGGCGCGAGAACTGTCCCCAGGAGGCGGGAGTCATGACGCCGATGCCGCCCAGCTCGGCGATCACCGTGAGCTGCGATCTGAGCTGCTGGATGGCGTCCTTGCGTTTGGCCGGGTCGAAGTCGCCGATGAAGTGCAGCATGTCCACGCAGACCGTCGGCATGACCACGCCGTCGGCGAGCGCCCGCTTGAGCTCGGTCAGGCGGCCCGCGAAGTGGAAATCGCCCTTGCCCCGCAGCTCGATCGCGTCGAACCCGGCGTCGACCGCGAACGCGAACTTCTCCTGCAGCGAGCGCCCTGGCAGAAGCTGCTCCTGTACGGCGAGCTTCACTGTGACTCCTCAAATTGGAAGACGAGTTGAAGTACCTCGGACTGGTGCTTGTCGAGCAGGTCGAATGCCTCCTGTGCCTGCTCGACGGGCATGACGTGCGAGATGAGCCGGCCGGCGTCGACCTCGCCGCGGTGGACGAGCTCCATGAACGTGCGCTGCAGCCGTTCGACGTCCCACCGGTGGGCCAGCCACGAGGCGACGCCGCCGATCTGGGAGGAGACGAGCTGGACCTGGTTGTGGTGGAACTCCTCGCCGAGCCTGAGCCCGATGCCGTCGCCCTGGTAGAAGCCGGCGGCCACGACCCTGCCGCCCTTGCGGACGGTCCTGATCGCCTCGTGCAGGCCGAGGTGGTTGCCGCTCAGCTCGATGACCGTGTCGGCGCCCTCGATGCGCTTGCGGGTGAACTCGGCCACCGAGCCCGAGGTCACGTCGAACGTCTCGGCCGCGCCGAAGTCCCTGGCCAGCTCCAGGCGGTCGGGGATGGCGTCGGCCGCGACCACCCTGGCGCCGCTGAGCACGGCCAGCCGGGTGGCGAGCAGCCCGATGACGCCCTGGCCGAAGATCGCGATCTGGTCGCCCAGATGCACGTCTGCGGCGTGCACGGCGTTGAGCGCGATGGCGCCCACCCGGGCGAAGACGCCGGTCAGGGGATCGGCGCCGGGTGGCAGCACATGGCCGACCAGCTTCTCCGCGGGGACGACCGCCTCGGCGCGGTGGCCCCAGATGCCCCAGACGAGGCTGCCGACGGGCGGATCGGCGACATCGGGCGCCGCCTCCACCACCTCGCCGACCTCCTGATAGCCCCAGCCGGTCAGCGGATAGGCGTGCGTCTGCCTTCGACGAAGAGCCGGCGCTCGGTGTCCCACTTGCTGGCGAGATAGGGATTGGTGCCGCGATAGGCGGTGAGTTCGGTGCCCGCTGAGACTCCGGAGTAGAGCGTACGGATACGTACTGAGCCCGGCACGAGATCTGCGGGCGACTCCAGGCTCACGCGGACTTGGCCTGGCTCTTCGAAGGTGATGACGCGCATTCCCCACACTTACGCTTTTTGATCAAACAAAAGTCAAAGGTTTAGTGCTTGTTTGCACACGATAGTTGCGCTTGAAACACTCTTAAGTCTACGACTTCCGTCGGAGGCGACTGATGGAATTGGGGTTTCTGACAGTGTGTCTTCCGGAAAGCGACCTTACCGGCGTTGCGCACCAGGCCGCGCACCAGGACTTCGCAGCTGTCCGGAGCCGTTCGCTGACGGACTTCGGATGACCGAAATCACATCAGAGTAGATCGTTTCGGCGAAGCCGCGAAGGATCAAGCCGGACGAATTTTCGCGCAGAGCGGACTGACGCTTTCCCCGATCGCTTCCCGCGAGAGCAATCCGCGCCCTCACGGAGGGGTGCAGGTGAACGCTTACCTCAGGCGGGAGCCGCAGCACGGAGTGGGTACAGAGCGGTCTCGGTATCGCCTACCGCACGTTGCGCCAACTGATCGTTGGGTAAGGGCGGGCGTATCCCCATCCAGAGGAGCGTGCCATGCCGAAGAAGGTAACCGCTGTCCTCTCCGTCGCGCTGCTGGCCACCGCCTCATTGGCGGCGTGCGGCGACGACGGTGGCGAGCAACCGTCCGCGAGCAATCAGATCACGGTCTGGACCGAGGAGAACCTCGGCGACCGGATGGCCGTGCAGGAGACGATCGTCGCCGAGTTCACCAAGAAGACCGGGATCCAGGTGAAGCTGGTCGGCGTCGGCGAGGACCAGTTCAGCCAGACGATGACGGCCGCGGCGGCGGCCGACGACCTGCCCGACGTGATCGGGGCGCTGCCGCTGTCGGCGGTGCGCGAGCTGGAGGCCAACGACCTGCTCGACACCGAGACTCCCGGCAAGGTCGTCGATCAGCTCGGGAAGGACACGTTCTCACCGCGTGCCCTGGAGCTCGACACCTCGGGCGGCAAGCTGCTCGGAGTGCCCAGCGACGGGTGGGCGCAGCTCATCCTGTATCGCAAGGACCTGTTCGAGAAGGCCGGGCTGCAGGCGCCGGACACGTACGAGAAGCTTCAGGCGGCCGCGGCGAAGCTGAACACGGGCGGGGTCGCGGGCATCACGCTGGCGATCGCGCCGAAAGACTCGTTCACCGCGCAGAGCTTCGAGCACGTGGCGCTGGCGAACGGGTGCCAGCTAGTCGACAATTCCGGAAATGTCGCCCTTGACTCGCCGCAGTGCGCGAAAGCGTTCGAGTTCTACGCGAACCTCGCGAAGAGCTACTCGGTCAAGGGCAAGCAGGACGTCGACTCCACCAGGGCCACCTACTTCTCCGGCAAGGCCGCCATGACGATCTGGTCCTCGTTCATCCTGGACGAGATGGCGGGGCTGCGTAAGGACGCGCTGCCGAGCTGCCAGGAGTGCCGCGCCGACCCCGAGTGGCTGGCCAAGAACACCGGCGTGGTCACCGCGCTCAAGGGGCCCGACGGGAGCGCGCCCGCACAATACGGCGAGATCGTCTCGTGGGTCGTCACCCGCAACGCCGCCAAGGACCCGGCCGCCAAGTTCGTCGCGTACATGATGAACGAGGGCTACGAGCGCTGGATCGGGATGGCGCCCGAGGGCAAGTTCCCAACCCGCAAGGGCTTCGAGGACAAGTGGAACAAGCTGCCCGCCGGGGTCGACTCCAAGAAGCCGCTGGCCGACGTCTACCCGGCCGACGTGCTCGACGCCCTGCGCAAGAGCCCCGACACGTTCGCCCGCTGGGGCATCCCGCAGGGACAGGGCAAGCTGGTCGGGGCCACGATGGGCGAATTGCCGGTGCCCAAGGCGCTGAGCGCGGTAGCCGACGGCTCACTGACCCCGCAGGCCGCCGCCGCCCAGGCCAAGGCCGACGTCGAGACCATCAAACGCGGGATCCGGCAGTGACCGCATCCGGCAGATCGACCACCACGCCGCCGCGCACGACGGGGCCCTCCTCCCCTGTCGCGCGCAAGCGCACGAGAACGCTGCGCGCGCAGGAGGGCCGCGCCGGGCTGGCGCTCATCTCGCCCACGCTGATCATCACCCTGGTCGTGGTGGTGCTCCCGCTGCTGTGGGCGGTCATGCTGGCGTTCCAGGACGTCCGGCTGATCAACATCCGGCGGGCGGGCGTCTTCGGCCACTACACGCTGGAGAACTTCTCGTACGTCGTCTCCGAGCCCGGCTTCTGGACCGCCCTGGTCAACACGCTCGTCTACACCGTCGCGGGAACGGCGTTGTCGATCGTGATCGGGCTGGTGACGGCGCTGGCGCTGCGCGACAGGTTCAGGGGGCGGACCCTGATCAGGGCCTCGATCCTGATCCCGTACGTGGCCCCGGTCGTGGCGGTGGCGTTCCTCTGGGAGACGATGCTCAACCCCCAGTACGGCATCGTGAACTCCTGGCTCAAGGAGCCGATCGCGTTCCTCACCCAGGCCAAGGGCGAGTTCCTGGGCCTGGAGGTGCCGGTCGCGCTGCTGACGGTGATCGCGTTCGAGGCGTGGCGGTATTTCCCGTTCGCGTTCCTGTTCATCCTGGCCAGGCTCCAGGCGCTGCCGGCGGAGCTGGATGAGGCCGCGGTGGTGGACGGTGCCACGCCGACCCAGCGCTTCCGATACGTGATCATGCCGCAGCTCTGGCGGATCATCGCGCTGCTGTCGGTGCTGCGGTTCGTGTTCACCTTCACCAAGTTCGACGACGTCTACCTGCTGACCGGCGGCGGGGCCGGGACCGAGGTGGTCAGCGTGCGGGTCTACAACTTCCTGACCGCGCGTGACGACATCGGCGCCTCCGCCGCGCAGGCGATCGTACTGGCGATCTTCCTGGTCGTGTTCCTGGCCATCTACCTGCGCTTCTTCGCCGGAGGTGCCGATGAGCAGAGATAGGTTCGAACGCGGGCTGCTCAGGGTGCTCAAGCCGCTGGTGATCCTGTTCCTGTTCCTGATCACCGCGTTCCCGTTCTTCTACATGGTGATGCTGTCCGTACGCGACATCCAGGAGCTCATCCTGGAGCCGGGCTCGCTGTGGCCGCGCAGCTTCACCCTGGACACCTACGTGGACGTGCTGACCAGGCAGGGCTTCCTGACCTTCCTCAAGAACAGCGCGATCATCGCGGTCGCCTCCGTGGCGGTCACGCTGCTGATCTCGATCCCCGGCGCGTACGCGGTCGCGCGGCTGCGCTTCTTCGGCCGGCGGCAGGTGCATTTCCTGTTCCTGGCGGTGTACCTGTTTCCGGCGATCGTGCTGGCCATCCCGTTGTTCGTGCTCTTCACGATGCTCGGGCTGCGCGGCTCTCTGGTCGGCTTGATCCTCGTCTATATCGCGCAAACGGTGCCGGTCACGGTATACATGCTCCGCAACTACTTCGAGACCGTGCCGCAAAGCGTGGAAGAAGCGGCCGCGATCGACGGATGCACGAGACTGTCGACCATCTGGCGCGTGGTGCTGCCGCTGTCCAAGCCCGCCCTGATGGCCACCGGCCTCTACGCGTTCATGATCGCCTGGAACGAGTTCCTGTTCGCCCTGCTCTTCCTCGTGGAGCGGCGGGAGAGCTGGACGGTTTCCCTGGGGCTCTCTCAACTGGCAGGGAGCATCGAGATCCCGACGACGGTCCTGATGGCAGGATCGGTGGTGCTGACGCTGCCCATCGTGATCGTGTTCTTCGCCAGCGAGCGACTGCTGACGGAGGGGCTCACGGCGGGAGCAGAGAAGGGATAGACCATGCTGACGGCAGGGCAGATCCTCCAGCTCATCCGCAATGGCTCCTGCCGTACGCGCAAAGAACTCATCGAGTACACCGGCCTGTCCCGGTCGACGATCACCGACCGGGTCGACCGGCTCATCGACGCCTGCTACATCCACGAGTCCGGCGTCGGCACCTCGGGCGGCGGGCGGCCGCCCTCGGTGCTGGACGTGGACGCCACCAGGCGGCTGCTGCTGGTGGCCGATCTGGGCGCCACGCACGCCAGGGTGGCGCTGACCGACCTGGCCGCCCGGCCGATGGCCGAGGAGAGCACCGAGATGCGCATCGAGCTCGGTCCCGACGCGGTCCTGTCGTGGGTGCGGCAGGCGTTCCAGCGGATGCTGGACCGGGCCGGCCGGCCGGCCTCCGAGGTGTGCGGCATCGGCCTGGACCTGCCCGGCTCGGTGGACCACACCACCGGCCGGGTGATCAGGTCGTTCCTGATGCCCGGGTGGGACGACTATCCGGTGGGCGCGGCGATCGGCAGCACGTACGACGTGCCCATCCTGGTCGAGAACGACGCCAACGCGATGGCGCTGGGCGAGTGGTGGTCGTCCTGGCGGCAGACCGACTCGCTGATCCTGATCAAGGTGTCCACCGGGATCGGCACCGGCATCGTCCTCGACGGGCAGATCTACCGGGGCGTCGAGGAGGCCGCGGGCAACATCGGGCACGTACGCCTGCGCGAGACCGACGACCGGGTCTGCACGTGCGGCTCGCGCGGCTGCGTGGCCTCGCTGGCCAGCGGCCACGCCCTGGCCACCGACCTCGGCCGGGACTCCAGCCGGGACGTGGTGCGCCTCGTCCACGCGGGCGACCCTGGGGCCATCGCCCGCGTCCAGGAGGCGGGCCGCACGCTGGGCATCGTGCTGGCCACGGCGGTCAGCCTGCTCAACCCCGGCGTGCTGGTGCTGGCCGGGGACATGGCGGAGACCCGTGAGCACTATCTGACCGGGATCAGGGAGATCGTCTATCGGCGCAGCCTGCCGTACACGACCAGGAACCTGGAGATCGTCACGACCTCGCTGGGCGGCCGGGCGGGGATCGTGGGGATGGCGGTGATCGTCATGGAGCACGTGCTCTCCCCCGCCTCCGTGGACGCCGCCCTGGCGGACTCGGGGCCGGGCAAACGCACCAAGACCGGCGCGGTCGGATGAGCCGGACCCTCAGCCGAGTGCCTGTCGCAGCAGGGCGGGCGCGTCCACGAGCGAGGGCCCGTACCAGGTGAGCAGCCGCCCGCTCACCAGGGCGCAGGGCAGGCCGGGGAAGGACTCGGGGCCGTCGTCCGGCGCGAAGGCGTAGGGCTCGTCGGGCAGCACCACCAGGTCGGGCCGCCGCTCGACCAGCTCGGCCAGCGGGATCTTGGGGTAGCGCTCCGCGTGCCCGGCGTACAGGTTGTCCACGCCGAGACGCCTGAGCACGTCCCCGGTGAACGTGTCGCGCCCCACGACCATCCAGGGCCGCCGCCAGATCGGGACGATCGCCGTGCGCCGCGGGCCCGCGGCGGGCGCGCGCCACGCCCGCTCGGCCGCGTCCAGCCACTCCGGCCTGCCGGTACGGCACGCGTACGTGAACATCCGCGCCAGCGAGGCGAACGCCTCCTCCAGGGTCTCGATCCTGGTCACCCAGACCGCAACGCCCGCCGCGCGCAGGGCCTCGATGTCGGGCGCGCGGTTCTCCTCGGCGTTGGCCAGGACGACGTCGGGCCTGAGCTTCCTGATCGCGTCGAGGTCGGGGTTCTTGGTGCCCCTGACCCTGGCCACGTCCAGGTCGGCCGGGTGTGAGCACCAGTCCGTCGCCCCGACCAGCGCGGCGGGCATCGTCGCCGCCACCGACTCGGTCAAAGAGGGCACGAGGGACACGATTCGCCGCACGGTCTGGGGAATCTTCACGGGCACACCGGTGTCGTCCACACCAGCAGCCTAGATCGGCGAGTAATCGTGACGGGATGTCGGTATAGATCCGTAGAATCCACAACAAAGATCATCAGTTTGTGATCGGGGGATTGACGGTTGGAGCGAGAGTCACCAGGCTTCGATCCGCGTACACCCAACGTGGCCCGGCTCTACGACTACTATCTCGGCGGTAAAGATCACTTTCCCGCCGATCGCGTGGCGGCGGAGAAGATCCTCAAGGTGGCTCCCGAGTTACGGGCGGCGGCTCGGGCGAACCGGGCGTTTCTGGCGCGGTCCGTGCGCTTCCTCGCCGAGGCCGGCATCACGCAGTTCCTCGATCTCGGCACCGGGCTGCCGGCGCAGGGCAACGTGCACGAGGTCGCCGCGAAGGTGCGTCAGGGCGCGCGGGTGGTCTACGTCGACCGGGATCCGGTGGTGCTGGTGCACGCCAGGGCGATGCTGGCCGGGCAGGGTGACACGACCGTGGTCGAGGGCGACGTCCGCGATCCCCACCAGATCCTGAAAAATCCGGACGTGACGCAGGCCATCGACTTCGGCCGTCCCGTCGGCGTGCTGCTGCTGGCGGTCCTGCACTACCTCAGCGAGTCCGAACGCCCTCAGGAGATCGTCGCGAGCCTACGCGATGCCCTGGCCCCGGGCAGCTACTTGGTCATGTCCCACGGCACCGGCGACGCCGCCCGCGCCGCCGCCGTCCAGAAGGCCACCGAGGTCTACCGGCGGGCCGGCGCCCCTCTCACCCTGCGCGGCCGGGCCGGGATCACGGCCCTGTTCGAGGGATTCGACCTGGTCCGTCCGGGAGTCGTCTGGCTGCCCGAATGGCATCCCGAGCAGGCCGACCTGATCGACTTCGCCGGTGGTCCCGAGTCGTCACTGCTCCTGTGCGGCGTGGGCAGGAGGAGCTGAGCCATGGACCTCGGCCTGGCCGTTCCGCAGTACGGCAGGTTCGCCGCGCTGCCCAGCGTGCTGCGGGTGGCGCGGGAGGCGGAGTCGCTCGGTTTCACGTGCCTGTGGGCGGGCGACCGGCTGATGACGCCGCTGCGCCCGAAGGACCGCTACCCGGGCGGCGACGGCCGGATCCCCGAGGCGCACCGGGTGTTCCTGGACCCGTTCGCGGTGCTGTCGGTGGCCGCCTCCGTGATCTCCACCGCGACCTCCGCCGTGCGGCTGGGCACCAGCGCGCTGAACGCCTGCTGGTACCCGCCGCCCGTGCTGGCCCGCTCGCTCACCACGATCGACCACCTCAGCGGCGGGCGGCTGAACGTGGGGCTCGGGCTGGGCTGGTCCTCCGACGAGTACGCCGCCGCCGGCGTGCCGTGGCGGGATCGGGCCAGGCGTTACGACGCCACCCTCGACGCGCTGGAGGCGATCTGGGGCACCGATCCGGTGGCGTTCGAGCACGAGCTGTGGACGATCGCCCCCAGCCACATCGAGCCCAAACCGGCCCGGCGGCCGCCGCTCTACCTGGCCGGGTTCGCCGAGGACGCGTTGCGGCGGATCGGCCGCAGGGCCGACGGCTGGCTCACGGCCGCGCTGCCGATCCCGGCGCTCACGTCGATGTGGCGGACCGTGGGCGAGAGCGCCGAGCGGGCCGGGCGCGACCCGGGGGCGCTGCGCATGGTCCTGCGCTCCAACCCCGTCGTCACCGGCCAGGGCACTCCGCCGCGCAGCGGGACGGTCGCGCAGATCTGCGCGTACCTGGCCGACGCGGCGGAGGCCGGGGTCCACGAGGTCATCCTGGACCTCCAGCACACCGCCACCGGCGACCAGCACCTGCTGGAGCTGGCCGAGGAGTTCAGGACGACCCTGAACGGGCTTGCCCGAGCTTGAGCGGGCTTGCCCGATCTTGAGCGGGCTTGCCTGAGCCTGAGCGGGCTTGCCCGAGCTTGAGCGGGCTTACTTGAGCGCGGAGAGCGCGCCCTCGTAGTCGGGCTCCTGCGTGATCTCCGGCACCAGCTGGGAGTAGATCACCTTGTTGTCGCCGTCGAGCACCACCACCGCGCGGGCGGCCAGCCCGGCCAGCGGCCCGGACTCCTGCGCCACGCCGTAGTCGCCGAGGAACTCGCGGCCCCGCATGAGCGAGAGCGTGGTCACGTTGTCGAGCCCCTCCGCGCCGCAGAACCGCTTCTGGGCGAAAGGCAGGTCGGCGGAGATGCAGAGCACGGCCACGTCGGGGTGGTCGGCGGCCACCTGGTTGAAGCGGCGCACCGAGGCCGCGCAGACGCCGGTGTCGAGGCTCGGGAAGATGTTGAGCACCTTGGTCGCCTGGCCGTAGTCGTCGAGGGAGCGCTCGGCGAGGTCGGCGCCCACCAGGCGGAACGCGGGCGCGTCGTCCCCGGGCTTCGGGAAGGTGCCGCCCACGGTGATGGGGTTGCCCTTGAAAGTGACGTCAGACATGAAAACCTCCGGATAACGATGTTCCCCAGATCGCGATCCTATCGGCGCGGGCTCACCCGCCCGGCGGGGGCCGGTGCGCGTGTCAGGCCCAGGTTGGCGCTGGGTGCCGGGCCGGTGCGGGTCCGGCGTCCGGCCCGGCGCTCGCGCCCGCGTCAGGCCCAGTCGTGGCGGGCGGCGTGCCAGCCGAGCTGCACGCGCGTACGCACGCCCGCGAGGTCCATCAGCGCACGGAGCCGCCGCTGGAGGGTGCGCAGCGACAGGTCGAGCTGGCCGGCGACGGTCTCGTCGGTCAGCCCGGCCAGCAGCAGGGCGAGGATCTTCCTGTCCAGCTCGGTGACGACCGCCTCCGGTTGCTCGTCGAGCGCGCCCGCGCCGTCCACGCGCAACGGGTAGGCCCGCAGCCACACCGCCTCGAACAGCGCCTCCACGGCGGCGAGCAGGCCGCTGCGGTGCAGGAGCACGGCCGCGGGCTCGCCGGGCTCGGTGGTGAGCGGGACCAGCGCCAGCTCGCCGTCGGCCATCATCAGCTTGATCGGCAGCTTGTCCACCACCCTGACCTGTACGCCCCTGCGCACGGAGTCGATCGTGCCCGCGGCCACCCCCGGCGCGGCCAGCACCTCGCGCTCGACCACCACGCGATACGTCACGCCGCGGTCGACGCCCTGGTTCTCGGCGGTGTTGTCACTCGGCGACACCGCCACGAACGGCACCGTGGAGAACGAGCGCACCTGCTTCGTGGCCGCCCACTGGATCTGCAGGAAGCGTTGCCGTACCGCCTCCACACCGGTGACCACCTCGATGAGATCGCCGACGGCGCGGTCGGTCGCGGCCATCCGGTGCTGCTCGGTCAGCGCCACGATGGCCAGCTCCGCCGTGCGGAGCTCCTCCCTGCGGGCGGTGAGCAGGCCGCCGAGCCCGACCGAGGGCGGTGCGGCGACGTACCGCACGGGGCTGCCGGCCACGCGCGAGACGAGACCGCGGCCGATCAGCGCGAGAAGGTCCTCCTCCACGGAGGGCAGCGGCCGGTCGAGCGCGGCGGCCAGCTCACGGGCGGCGCTGGGCGCGTCAATCAGGAAGCGATAGACGGCCTCCTCACCATCGGTGAGCCCTAACGCCTCCAGCACGGTGCCCGTCTCCCTCTGCTCGGCCGGAACGCCGACCAGTATGGGAGAGAAGACCGGGCCGAAGGCGACATAGCCCCCTTCGGCCCCGAATCGTGACTTCACGGTTATTTAGCTAACTTACGAGACCGACAGCGTCGCCTTGCCGGCCTTGCTCGGCCCGGCCAGCCACTCCTGCGTGGTCGCCGACAGCCCGAGCTTGACGACCGGCCCGAGCACCTTGACGTCGGTCAGCCTTCTGGCGGGTGGTGTGCGGGGCATGGACGGATTTCACCTCTTCCGGCAGGTGGCGGGAAAGATGATCCGGCTGGCGAGAACCCGCCCTGACGCAACTTCGCCAGGCGCGGGCGGCGGGTCCAAGGGGCGGCGGGTCAGGGAGTAAGGCAGGGGTCAGGACGTGAGGCAGGCGGCCAGGGCTGGGCGTAGCTCCGGGTAGGCGAAGGTGTGGCCGGCTTCGCGCAGCCGCGCGGGCACGCAGCGGCGGCCGGTCAGCGCCAGCTCGGGGTCGGTCCGCAGCACCCACGCGCCGGCCCTGGCCAGGAGCGCGGGGGTGGGCGGGGCGACGGGCCGATGCAGGAGGTCGCGCAGGGTGGCCATCAGCTCGCTGTTGCGCACCGGGTTGGGGCTGGTGGCGTGGACGACCCCGGCGAGCCCGGGATCGTCGAGCGCGCGGCGGACGATCGCCAGCAGGTCGGTGATGTGCAGCCAGCTCACCCACTGCCGCCCCGAGGCGATGCGCCCGCCCAGGCCCCAGCGGACCAGCCCGGTGAGGCGGCCGAGCGCCGGCGTGCCGGGGTCGAAGACGACGGCGGTGCGCAGGACGACCGTACGCCCGGCCCGCACCCCGTCCGCGGCCGCCTCCCACGGGCGGGCGACCCCGGCCATCTGCGGCGGCCCGTCCGCCACCGGGTGCGTCTCGTCGATGACGTCCTCGCCGCCGTCGCCGTAGATGGCCAGCGTGCTCATCTGCACCCACACCTCCGGCGGCGCGCCGAGCGTCGCGGCCGCCTCGGCGAGCGCCCTGGTCGGCTGCACCCGCGAGCGCGTGAGCAGCTCGATCCCGGCCCTGGTCGGAGGCCGGTCGACCAGCTCGCCGGCCAGGTTGACGACCGCCGCCCCGGCCAGCTCGCCCGCCCACTCCCCCACGGTGACGCCGTCCCAGGCCACCTGCCGCCAGGGGCTGCCGGGACGCGGCGAGCGGGTCAGGATGACGACCTCGTCTCCCCTCTCCGTCAGATCGGCGGCGATCCGCCTGCCGAGCGCGCCGCTCCCGCCCGCGAGCACGACCTTCATGGCAACCTCCCACGTTTGAGCACCTGCTCAACTAGTTAAGCAGATGCTCAAACTCAGACGTTGCGCCGGTACTGGCCCCCCGCTTCGAACAGGGCCTCGGTGATCTGGCCGAGCGAGCAGACGCGGGCGGCGTCCATGAGCACCTCGAACGCGTTGCCCTCCGACATCGCCGCCTCGCGCAGCCGCGCTAGCTCGGCCGGGGCCTCGGAGCGGTTGCGGTCGTGGAAGGCGTGCAGGCGGTCGAGCTGCGAGCGCTTCTCTTCCTCGGTGCCTCTGGCCAGCTCCAGCTTGTGCGGCTCCGGCTCGTCGTCGCCGCGTGGGTTCCTGAACGTGTTGACGCCGACGATGGGTAGCGACCCGTCGTGCTTGCGCATCTCGTACAGCATGGACTCGTCCTGGATCTTGCCGCGCTGGTAGCCGGTCTCCATCGCGCCCAGCACGCCGCCCCGGTCCGACAGCCGCTCGAACTCGCCCAGCACCGCCTCCTCCACCAGGTCGGTCAGCTCTTCGATGATGAACGAGCCCTGCAGCGGGTTCTCGTTCCTGGCCAGGCCCCACTCGCGGTTGATGATGAGCTGGATCGCCATGGCCCTGCGGACCGAGTCGGCCGACGGGGTGGTCACGGCCTCGTCGAAGGCGTTGGTGTGCAGGCTGTTGCAGTTGTCGTAGACGGCGATCAGGGCCTGGAGGGTGGTGCGGATGTCGTTGAAGTTCATCTCCTGGGCGTGCAGGGACCTGCCCGAGGTCTGGATGTGGTACTTCAGCTTCTGCGAGCGCTCGCCCGCGCCGTACCGCTCCCGCATCGCCACCGCCCAGATGCGGCGGGCCACCCGCCCGAGCACGCTGTACTCGGGGTCCATGCCGTTGGAGAAGAAGAACGACAGGTTGGGCGCGAAGTCGTCGATCTTCATACCCCTGGCCAGGTACGCCTCCACGTACGTGAAGCCGTTGGCGAGGGTGAAGGCGAGCTGGCTGATCGGGTTCGCCCCGGCCTCGGCGATGTGGTAGCCGGAGATCGAGACCGAGTAGAAGTTGCGCACCCCGTTCCTGATGAACCACTCCTGGATGTCGGCCATCATCCGCAACGAGAACTCCGTGGAGAAGATGCAGGTGTTCTGCCCCTGGTCCTCCTTCAGGATGTCCGCCTGCACCGTGCCCCTGACGGTGGCCAGCGTGCGGGCGCGCAGCTCGCCGTCCTCCCGCTCGTCCGGCACGCGGCCGTACTCGGTGTGGAAGCGGTCCCTGGCCTGGTCGAGGGCGGCGTTGAGGTAGAAGGCCAGGATCGTGGGGGCCGGGCCGTTGATCGTCATGGAGACCGACGTGTTGGGCGCGGCCAGGTCGAACCCGCCGTAGAGCACCTTCATGTCGTCCAGCGTGGCGATGGAGACGCCCGAGGTGCCGACCTTGCCGTAGATGTCGGGGCGCAGGTCCGGGTCGTGGCCGTACAGCGTCACGGAGTCGAACGCCGTGGACAGCCGCGTCGCGGGCTGGCCCTCCGACAGCAGCTTGAAGCGCCTGTTGGTGCGGAACGGGTCGCCCTCCCCCGCGAACATCCTGGTCGGGTCCTCGTCGTCGCGCTTGAACGGGAAGACGCCGGCGGTGAAGGGGAAGGCCCCCGGCAGGTTCTCGGCCCGCAGGAACCGCAGGAGGTCGCCGTGGTCGGTGTAGCGGGGCAGGGCGACCCGCGGGATGCGGTTGCCCGAGAGCGTCTCGCGCCAGAGCGGGGTGTGGATCTCGCGGTCGCGGATCTTCACGACCAGCTCGTCGGAGGTGTAGCGCTCCTTGACGGCGGGCCAGGCATCGAGCAGGGCACGGCTCTCGTCGCTGAGCTCGCCGTCCGCCCGCGCGGCCAGCTCCGCCAGCCGCGGGTCCCCGTCCAGCATGGCCTGTACGGCCGTGAGCTGCTGGCGGCGGCGGGCGATCTCCGCCTGGGCCAGCGTCTCCGCGTGGTAGCCGCGGACGGTCTCGGCGATCTCGGCCAGGTAGCGCACCCTGGCGGGCGGGACGATCGCGGCCGACGCCTGCGAGGTGCGGCCCTGGACCTGCGCGAGCAGCCCGGGGCTCTCCCCGGTCGGCAGGAGCCCCTTGAGGTGGTGGTAGAGGGCCGTGACGCCGGCGTCGTTGTAGCGGGCGGCGATGGTGCCGTAGACCGGCATCTCGTCGGGGGACACCCCGAACGCCTCGCGGTTGCGTACGAGCTGGCGGCGTACGTCGCGCAGGGCGTCCTCCGCGCCGCGCCGCTCGTACTTGTTGATCACCACGGCTTCGGCGAAGTCCAGCATGTCGATCTTCTCGAGCTGGGAGGCAGCGCCGAACTCGGGCGTCATCACGTAGATGGGCACGTCCACGTGCGGGACGATGCCGGCGTCGCCCTGGCCGATGCCGGGCGTCTCCACGATCACCAGGTCGTATCCCGCGGCCCGGCAGGCGGCGATCACGTCGTCGAGGCAGGCGGGCACCTCGTTGGGTGCGCCTCTGGTGGCCAGGGAGCGGAAGTAGGTCTGGGAGCCCAGGCTGTTCATCCTGATGCGGTCGCCGAGCAGGGCGCCGCCGCCGCGCCTGCGGGTGGGGTCGATGGCGATGATCGCGATGCGCAGCTTGTCGTCGTTGTCCACGCGGAACCTGCGGACCAGCTCGTCGGTGAGCGAGGACTTGCCTGAGCCGCCCGTACCCGTGATGCCGAGCACGGGCGCGCGGCGCTGCACGGTGCCGCGCAGGCCCTCGACCAGGTCTGCGGGAGCGCGGCCCGACTCGATGAGGGTGATCGCGCGGGCCAGCGCCGTCTGGTCGCCCGAGGCCACGGCCTCCACCGAGGGGGCGTCGCCGAGCTCGACGTCGCAGTCCTCGATGAGCTTGTTGATCATGCCGGGGAGCCCGAACCGCTGGCCGTCCTGCGGCGAGAAGATGCGCGTGACGCCGCGCGAATGCAGCAGCTCGATCTCCTCGGGGACGATCACGCCGCCTCCGCCGCCGTACACCTTGACGTGTCGTGCGCCGCGCTCGCGCAGCAGCTCCACCAGGTAGGAGAAGAACTCCACATGCCCGCCCTGGTACGAGCTGATCGCCACCCCCTGGGCGTCCTCCTGGATGGCGGCCGTGACGATCTCGTCGACCGAACGGTTGTGACCGAGGTGGATCACCTCGGCGCCCTGCGACTGGAGGATTCGCCGCATGATGTTGATCGCCGCGTCATGGCCGTCGAACAAGGCCGCGGCGGTCACGAAACGGACTGGGTGTACCGGAACGTGCACGCCTGTTCACTCCTTCGTGAGGGGCTACTCCTTCCGAAGATACTAGGACGTCCTACTATTTCCCAAGAGCGTCCCGGGTAGAGAGGGGGTTAAGGGGGTGACGGCGATGCGTGCGCTGACGTTCGTGCCGGGCAGCAAGGGGACGCTGGACGTGGAAGAGGTGCCGGATCCGGTGCCGGGCCAGGGCGAATTGCTCGTCCAGGGCCTGGCCTTGGGGATCTGCGGGACCGACAGGGAGCTGGCGGCGGCCGAGTACGGCTGGCCGCCACCCGGCAGGGAACGCCTGATCATCGGCCACGAGTCGCTGGGCCGGGTGCTCGAAGCCCCGGAGGGCTCCGCCTTCTCCCCCGGCGACCTGATCGCGGGCGTGGTCCGCCGGCCCGACCCCGAGCCGTGCGGGGCCTGCGCGCGGGGCGAGTTCGACATGTGCCGCAACGGCCGCTACACCGAGCGCGGCATCAAGGACCTCGACGGGTACGGCAGCGAGCGCTGGGTCATCGAGGCCGGCTACGCCGTACGGCTCGATCCGGCGCTGGAGCGGGTGGGCGTGCTGGTCGAGCCCACGTCCGTGGTCGCCAAGGCCTGGGACCAGATCGAACGGATCGGCTCGCGCGGCTGGTTCGAGCCGCAGACGCTGCTGGTCACGGGGGCGGGGCCGATCGGGCTGCTGGCGGCCCTGCTCGGGCGGCAGCGCGGGCTGGAGGTGCACGTGCTGGACCGGGCTCCCGAAGGGCTCAAGTCGAGCCTGGTGACCGATCTGGGCGGGACCTACCACTCGGGCTCGTCGCTGGCCGAGTTCGCCGGCGCCAAGCCGGACATCATCATCGAGTGCACCGGGGCCGGGGCGCTCGTCATGGAGGCCATGACCACCACGACGCCGGTGGGGATCGTCTGCCTGGCGGGCCTGTCGCCCGGGGGGCGTACGCACCGGGTGGACGCCGGGGTGATCAACCGGGACATCGTGCTGGAGAACGACGTGGTCTTCGGGACGGTCAACGCGAACCTGCGGCACTTCAGGGACGCGGCGGCGGCGCTGGCCCAGGCCGACGCGGGGTGGCTGGAGCGGCTGATCACGCGGCGGGTGCCGTTCACGCGGGCCCTGGAGGCTTTCGAGCCCGGCCACGACGACGTCAAGGTCGTCCTCGACCTGACCACCTGACCCGCCCTCCGTCCCGCCCGCGCTCCGACGGATCGCTCAGTCGGGCTCGTAGGGTTTGCGCCGTGTCGGGGTGGCGTGCTTGGCCGCCGCGTGCGCCGAGCCGGCCGGGACCCGGGTCCTGGCCGGGCGTCCCGGCTGCGCGGGAGCCGGGTGCGGTGGCGACTCGGCGGGCTCCGGAGCCGGGGACTTGTGGCGCGCCGACGTCTTGTCGCGCGCGGAGGCCTTGGCACCGGCCGCGGTCTTGGATCCGGACGCAGCCTGGGAACTGGACGCGGTCTTGGTTCCCGACGCGCTCTTGGTTCCTGACGCCGCCTTGGGCCCTCCGGGCGGTTCGGCGGCTGCGGGGACCTTGGCGTTCGAGGTGCCCGCGGGGGACCTGTCGAGGGGGTCCTGGCCGGTGCGACCGGTGGTTGGCGCGTTCCATGGCCAGGTGAAACGGCGGTGAGTGCCACGGCGGCGGCCCGACACGCGTAAGGAGAGGACGATGGTCATGAGCACCATCGCGGCCAGCAGCGCGGGCGGCGTGCCCAGCACGTCCAAGGGCGACCCGTGCGCGGATTCGTCGCGCGGCGCGGCCACGAACGGCTGCTCGGTCGAGCGGATCTCGTCGAGCTTGCCGGCCTCGGCCTTGACCATGCGCGGCAGGCCGTACCCGACGACCTTGTCCGTCTCCCTGGTCTTGCGCTTGAGCCAGACGCGATCGACGTTCGCCTCAATGGTGTGGATCTTCGTGCCCTCGACGCGCTCCACGACCCCGACATGGTCGATGCCCTTGTAGCTCTTGCCGCCGCCCCAGTCGAAGAAGACCAGGGCCCCGGGCTCGGGCTGTCGCGTCCAGGCGCCCTGCTTGATGAACCAGGCCGCATGGGAGGGTGTCCAGGCGAACTGGCCGACATAGTCGCTGACGCCGGCTTTGTCGGCGGCCCAGGCGATGAACATGTCACACCACGGCGCGTCGCGATACTGGGTGTCTTGGACGCGATCCGCGTACCACTGGCCGAACTTGGTGAACTGGCCGCTCTTCTCCTTATAGCCGAGTTCCTGCCGCACCGTCTTCAGCAGCTCGTCAGCGATCGGGTCCAGGGTGGCTCCTCCCAGAAAACCGACAAATCACGATGGACTGTAGTAGCGCCGTCGCGATTTTGCGCGCATCACCCGGAAAGTGTCTTGTTATGTGCCGAAATTTCGGCTATGTGACCGCTGAGGCTGGTGAGACTTACTATTATCCTGCCTAGGAGCCGGCGCCGACTCGGTAGACGCCCGCGTCTCCCGCGCCGGGCGCGACCACGTCGGCCACGATCACGGTCACGTTGTCGGGCGAGCCACCCTCGTTGGCCAGGTCGATCAGCCGCTGGACGGCCGAGCCGGGGTCTGCGACCGTGGTCAGCACCTCATGCAGGACCTCGGGCCCGAGCACGGTCGTGAGCCCGTCGGAGCAGAGGAGGTAGCGATCATCAGGCTCGGCTTCGCGCAACGCCATGTCAGGCTCGGCCCTGCCCTCGCTGCCCAGCACGCGGAGCACCATCGACCGCCGGGGGTGCACAGCGGCCTGATCCTCCGTTATCCGTCCTTCGTCCACCATCGACTGCACAAGTGTGTGATCCTTGGTCATCTGGTAGAGAGCACCATCGCGCAGCAGATATCCGCGGGAGTCACCGAGATGAGCCAGGGCGAACTGGTAGCCGTCCCACAGCATGGCGGTCACCGTGGTCCCCATCCCCCTGCGCGCGGGGTCGATGTCGGCCAGCTCGACCAGTCTGCGCGCCGCCTCGTGCACGGCGCCCTCCAGCGCCGCCTCCAGGTCGGAGCCGGTCTCGGGAAGCGTGGCATCCAGCTCGCGCATGACGGCGATCGCCGCCGAGCTCGCCAGCTCGCCGGCCGCGTGTCCGCCCATTCCGTCAGCCACCACGAGCAACCGGCCACTCGCGTAGCCAGAATCCTCGTTCTGCTCCCTGCGGCGGCCAACGTCTGATCCGGCGGCATAGCGGATGTTGTGCTTCATACCCTGCAGTAAATCATTGGTTGAAAGACTTCACAAGCAGATGCGCTGAAGACTCTTGTGAACTACTGTGGGCTTCATGAGCCACGACCCGACCGTCAACGCCGGGGACATCGCCCGGCTCGCCGGTGTCGGGCGTGCCGCGGTGAGCAACTGGCGCCGTCGCCACGACGACTTCCCCCAACCCGTTGGCGGCACCGCCAACCAGCCGCTGTTCTCGCTGCGCCAGGTCGAGTCCTGGCTGCGGCGCTATGGGAAGTCCTACCAGGTCTCGCTGGGAGATCGGGTATGGCAACGCCTGAAAGCGGCGGGTGATTTGCGCCTGGGTGAGCTGGTTGCCCAGGCCGGCGTCCTGCTGACGCGCCTCGCGGAAACCCGCGGCGCCGACCCCGCCACCGGCGAAGCCGCCCCCGGCGCCCGCCCCGGCGACGCCGCGCCCAGCGTCGGCGCGAACCCCTCGGCCTCCGACGACCTCCCGGGCGTGGCGGGTCGCCATGCCACGGCCGCTCCGAGCGCAGGTGTTCCCGGCTCGGGCCGAACGGGCGCTCCAGGGGTACGGCGCGCCGCCGAGGGCCACCCCCAGTCGTCCGGCAGCACTTCCGACGCGGCCGGCGACGGTTCCGGTGTGGCAGGCGGCGGTTCCGGCATGATGGGTGAGGGCTCGGATGAGCTGGATCCCGAGCTGGTCGCGCTCGTCACCGAGCTGGCCGAGGAGCACGATCCGCTGACCGCGTACGAGTTCCTCTGCGAGCGTTATCTCGAGGCGCACTCCAGGCAGCTCTCCGTCACCCGCGACGACGTGGCCGAGCTGATGGTCCGGCTGGTGAGCGCCGACGGCGCGACCATCCTCGACCCGGCCTGCGGAGTCGGCACGCTGCTCCTCGCGCCCGCCCCGACGACCGGCCGGACGGGCAACCCGGCGACCGGCCAGACGAGCGGCCAGACGAGCGGTCCGGCGAGCCGGACGGCGGCCAGCCAGACGGGTAGTCCTGCGGGCGGCCAGGCGAGTGGCCCGGCGAGCCGGTCGGCAGTCGGCCGGACAGGCGGGTCGGCAGCCGGCCAGACGGGTGCTCCGGCGAGCGGGCCGGCAGTCGGCCAGACAGGCGGTCAGGCAAGTGGCCTGGCGGGCAGCCAGGCGGCTGGCCCGGCAGGCGGTCAGACGGCTGGCTCGGCGGGCGGCCAGACGGCTGGCTCGGCGGGCGGCCAGACGGGTGGCCAAGCGGGCAGCCAGATGAGCGGTCCAGCGGGCGGTCAGCCCGGCGGCCAAGCGGGCGGCCAGATGAGCGGTCCGACAGGCGGCCAGCCCGGCGGCCCCGCGGGCGGTCAGATGAGCGGTCAGGCCGGCGGCCCGGCGGGCGGTCAGGTAGACGCTCCGGTGGGCGGGCAGCTGGGCGGTTCGGCGGCGGGTGGCCCGGTGGGGAGCCTGGCCGGAGAGCTGGCGGGTGGGGCGGGTGTGCGGATGCTGGGGCAGGATCTCAGCGAGACCTCGGCCATCATCACCGCCTCCCGGCTGCGCCTGCGCGGCATCGCGGCCGAGGTCGTGGCCGGTGACTCGATGCGCAACGACGGCTTCCCCAATGAGAAGGCCGACGCCGTGGTGTGCGATCCGCCGTTCAACGAACGCGCCTGGGGCTATGAGGAGCTGACCGGCGACCCGCGCTGGGAGCACGGCCTGCCGCCGCGCGGCGAGCCCGAGCTGGCCTGGGTGCAGCACTGCCTCACCCACGTCAAGCCGCGCGGCCTGGTCGCCATCCTCATGCCGCCAGCCGCCGCCAGCCGCAAGGCGGGCCGCCGCATCAGGGCCAACCTGCTGCGCGCAGGCGCGCTGCGGGCCGTCGTGGCGCTGCCCGGTTCGGACCTGTGGCTGCTGCGCCGCCCGGCGCCCGGTGAGCGCCCGCCGTCCGACGTGCTGATCATCGACGCCACCGCGGACCTGTCGGCGGTCGAGCCGGCCTGGCAGGCGTACCTGGAGGATCGTTCGGACCAGACGGTGCGCATCATCGACCTGCTGGCCGACGAGGTCGACATGACCCCGGCCCGCCACGAGCGCCGCGACGACGTGGGCAGGGCGTTCGCCGAGGCCCGTGACCGGTTCCTGGCGGCCGCCGCGGTCCCGCCCGACCTCCAGGTCCTGGAGCAGCCGCTCGACCAGCCCGCCACCACGCTCGGCGACCTGATCAAGGAGGGGTTGGTGGCCACCTCGCAGGCCCCGCCCAAGATGTCGGCCGACGGCGGCGACGTGCCCGTGCTCACCACCGACGACGTGCTCAACGGCACGCCGCCGTCCGGCTTCACCACCATGCAGCAGGGCCTGGTCGCCATCCGGCCGGGCGACGTGGTGGCCTCCTACTCCAGCGTGCGCGTCGTGGCCGACGGCGGCGCGGTGCTGGGCCCGCATCTGACCCTCTACCGGGTGGACGCCCGCAGGCTCGACCCCGACTTCCTGGCCGGCTTCCTGCGGGCCGCGGGCGGGCGGGTGACCACCGGCTCCAGCAGGTTCGACGTGCGCCGCACCCGCCTGCCCAGGCTGTCGCTGAAGGAACAGAAAGCGTACGGCGAGTCCTTCAGGCAGCTCGCCGTCCTCGAAGACGCCATCCGCGAGACCTCGACGCTGGGGCAGGCGCTGATCCGGCTGGGGCTCGACGGCCTCGCCGACGGCCACCTGCACCCGCAGTCCTGACGGTGTAGTTTTTCCCGAAAGGCTGCGTGGAGGGGCGAATGGTCATCGGCGACCGCTATGAGCTCGACGACCTCCCTCTGGGCCAGGGAGGCATGGGCGCGGTCTACGCGGGCCATGACCGCCACCTGGACCGCCGGGTCGCGGTCAAGCTGCTCAGGCTGCCCAGCGGGCCCGATCAGGAGCTGGAACGCCGGTTCATCCGCGAGGCCCGCATCCTGGCCAGGCTGGAGCATCCCGGCGCCCCCGTGCTCTACGACTTCGGCACCTATGAGCAGCGGCTCTACCAGGTGATGCAGTTCATCGAGGGCGTCACGGTGGCCGACGTGGTCAGCGAGCACGGCCCGCTGCCCGTGCCGTGGGCGGCGGCGATCGCGGCCCAGGCGTGTGCCGTGCTGTCGGCGGCCCACGCCCTGTCGATCTGCCATCGCGACCTCAAGCCGACGAACCTCATGCTCTGCCCGGACGGCAGCGTGAAGGTGCTCGACTTCGGGCTGGCCATGCTGCGCGACACGGAGGTCACCACGTTCACCAGGATCGGGCAGATCCTGGGCACGCCCGCGTACATGGCCCCCGAGCAGATCCAGCACGGCGTGGCCGAGTCGCGCAGCGACCTGTACTCGCTCGGCTGCGTCCTGCACGAGATGCTGACCGGCCACCAGCTCTTCACCGGCCCCACCGACTACGTGGTCTTCGAGAAGCAGGTCAAGGAGCGCCCGCCGGCCATTCCCGGCCTCCCGGGCGAGCTGGGCGCGCTGCTGGCCCAGCTGCTGGAGAAGAAGCCGGACGCCCGGCCCGCCGACGCCGACGAGCTGTACGAGCGGCTCGACCCGTTCGCCGTCGACCTGCCCATGCTGCCCGGATTCCTCACCGAGGACCCGAGTCCCGGCCGCATGTACGCCAGGATGGCCGGCCGCGCGCTCAGCGCGTAAACACTGCCCCCGTTTCTGAACGCGCTCTCTCGATAACGCCGATCGTTATTTAACACCCGTTGACAGAGCGGTGTGAGCCCCTGGAATCTGTCGAGAGAGCGCTCTCTCACATCCCCCTAGCTCCGAACCCAGGAGGGTTTCCATGACCCCTCGCATCCGGCGGCTCGGCCTGCCTTTGCTCACCGCGTCCGTACTCGCTCTTGCGACGGCGTGCGGCGGTGGTGGCGGTGGAGACACCGCCACGAAGGCGAGCGCCACGCCAGGAGAGAAGATCAAGCTGACCGTCGGCCTCTTCGGCGACTTCGGCTTCAAGCCGCTCTACGCGGAATACAAGAAGACCCACCCCAACGTCGAGATCGTCGAGAACGTCGCGCAGTTCAACGACCACCACAGCAACCTGGTCAAGCGGCTCGCGACGAACGCCGGCGCGGCCGACATCGAGGCCGTCGAGGTCGGCTACGTCAGCACCTTCACCGCCCAGCCGGCCAAGTTCACCGACCTCAAGCAGTTCGGCCTGGACAAGCGGCAGGCCGACTACCTCGACTGGAAGTGGCAGCAGGGCCTGAGCAAGGACGGCTCGCAGGTGCTCGGGCTCGGCACCGACGTGGGCGGCCTGGCCATGTGCTACCGCAAGGACCTGTTCAAGAAGGCCGGCCTGCCGACCGACCGGGCCGAGGTGGCCGCGCTCTGGCCGACCTGGGAGCAGTACATCGCGACCGGCAAGAAGTTCGCCGGAGCGAGCGTGGCCGGCGCCAAGTTCGTGGACAGCCCCGGTGAGATCCTCCGCGCCATGGTCAACCAGGCGCCGATCGGCCTGTACGACGCCCAGGACCAGATCATCGTGGAGTCGAACCCCGAGGTGAAGAAGGCCTGGGACCTGTCGAACCAGCTCACCCAGGAGGGCCTGACCGCCAAGCTGGCGGCCTTCTCGCCCCCGTGGAACACCGGGTTCGCCAAGGGCTCGTTCGCCACGATCATCTGCCCGGCCTGGATGACCGGCTTCATCCAGGAGCAGGCCAAGGACGCGACCGGCAAGTGGGACATCGCGACCGTGCCCGGCGGCTCGGGCAACAGCGGCGGCTCGCACCTGATGGTGCCCAAGCAGAGCAAGCACCCGAAGGAGGCGGCCGAGCTGATCGACTTCCTCACCTCCAAGGACAACCAGGCCAAGGTGTTCAAGGAGGAGGGCACGTTCCCGTCGATCCCGGCGCTCTATGACGACCCGTCGATCCAGAACTTCACCAAGCCGTTCTTCGGCGACGCCCCCATCGGCAAGATCTACTCCGAGGCCGCCAAGGCGCTCAAGCCGCAGCACCTCGGTCCCAAGGAGGCGGACGTCCGCACCGCCATCGGCAACGGCCTCGGCCGGGTCGAGCAGGGCAAGCAGACGCCGGACGAGGCATGGGCGCAGGTGCTCGAGGACGTCAAGAAGATCAAATGAGCACTCTTCCCCTCGCGGTCGTGCGACGGCGTAGGCGCAATGTGCGGCACACCCTCGACGTGAGGGTGTCGCCGTACGCCTACGTGGCGCCGTTCTTCCTGCTGTTCTGTGCCTTCGGGCTGTTCCCGCTGGCCTACACGGCGTGGGTGAGCCTGCACGAGTGGACGCTGCTGTCGGAGACCCAGACGTTCGTCGGTCTGGACAACTTCACCACGCTGCTGGCCGACGGATATTTCTGGAACGCGACGTTCAACACCCTGTCCATCGGCTTCCTCTCGACCGTGCCGCAGCTCGCGCTGGCCATCTGGCTGGCGCACCTGCTCAACCGGCGGCTGCGGTTCCAGACGATGTTCAGGGTCGCGCTGCTGCTGCCGAACGTCACCAGCGTGGTGGCGGTGGTGGTGATCTTCAGCCAGCTCTTCGGCCGGGACTTCGGGATGATCAACTGGGTTCTCTCCTGGTTCGGGGCCGGCAACATCGACTGGGCGGCGGGCACCGCGACCTCGCACATCGCCCTGTCGACCATGATCATGTGGCGCTGGACCGGCTACAACGCGCTGATCTTCCTGGCCGCCATGCAGGCCGTGCCGCGCGAGCTGTACGAGGCCGCCACGATCGACGGCGCGAGCAACGTCACGCAGCTGCGCAGGATCACGATGCCGATGATCCGGCCGACGATCGTCTTCGTGGTCATCGTCTCCACGATCGGCGCCATGCAGATCATCGCCGAGCCCATGCTGTTCGGGCAGAGCAGCGGCGCGGGCGGCGGCGTCGCCACCGGCGGGCCAGACCGGCAGTTCCAGACGCTGGCGCTGTTCGTCTACGAGCAGGGCTTCGGGAACTCCACGTTCGACTTCGGCTACGCCTCGGCCGCGTCCTGGCTGATGTTCGTGGCCGTGGTGATCGTGGCCGGGATCAACTTCCTGATCAGCCGCAGGGTGAAGGGCGGGCTGCTGTGAGGCTGCGTTATCTGACCCTGACCGCGGTGGCCTTCTTCTCGGCCTTCCCGCTCTACTACAGCGTCGTGGTGGCCTCCAGGCACAACTCGGCGCTGGCCGAGGTGCCGCCGCCGCTGCTGCCGGGCGGGAACTTCTTCGCCAACGTCGCCAGGGTCTTCGACACCGTCCCCTTCGGGCTGGCGCTGGCCAACTCGGTCATCGTGGCCGGGTCGATCTCGGTCGCGGTGATGTTCTTCTCGACGCTGGCCGGGTTCGCCTTCGCCAAGCTGCGGTTCAGGGGCAGGAACGCCATGCTCGTGATCACCATCGCGACCATGATGGTCCCGGCCCAGCTCGGCATCATCCCGCTCTACATGCTCATGGTGAAGCTGGAGTGGACCGGCACCAACTACGCGCTCATCGTGCCCGCGCTGGTCAACGCGTTCGGCGTGTTCTTCATGACGCAGTACCTGTCGCGCGCCCTGCCGGGCGAGCTGCTGGAGGCGGGGCGGGTGGACGGGTGCACGACGTGGGGCCTGTTCTGGCACGTCGTGCTGCCCACCGCGCGGCCGGCGGCGGCGGTGCTGGGCATGCTGACGTTCATGTCGGCCTGGAACGACTACTTCTGGCCGCTGGTCGTCCTCAGCCCGGACAATCCGACCGTCCAGGTGGCCCTGTCGACACTCGCCAGCGGGTACGTCAACGACTACGTGCTGGGCCTGGCCGGAACCGCGATCGGAACCCTGCCGCTCGTGGCCGTCTTCGCCCTGTTCGGCAAGCAAATCATCGGCGGAATCATGCAAGGAGCTGTTAAGGGATGATCTTTCCCGAGGACTTCGTCTGGGGCGCCGCGACGGCCTCCTACCAGATCGAGGGGGCGGTCAAGGAGGACGGGCGGGGCCAGTCGATCTGGGACACCTTCTCCCACACCCCCGGGAACGTGGCGGACGGCGACACCGGAGACGTGGCCTGCGACCACTACCACCGCTACAAGGACGACATCGGGCTGATGGGCGAGCTGGGGCTGGCGGCCTACCGGTTCTCGATCGCCTGGCCGCGCATCCAGCCCGACGGCGAGGGGTCGATCAACCCGCGCGGGCTGGCGTTCTACGACAGGCTCGTGGATGAGCTACTTGCCGCCAAAATTTCGCCCTATGTCACGCTTTATCACTGGGATCTACCCCAAGGGCTCGAAGACCGTGGTGGTTGGACAAATCGCGATACGGCCTATCGGTTCGCCGACTACGCGCAGGCCGTGCACGACCGGCTCGGCGACCGCGTCAGCGACTGGACGACGCTGAACGAGCCGTGGGTGGCGGCGTTCCTCGGCTACGGCAACGGCGTGCACGCGCCGGGCCGCCGCGACCCGGGCGACGCCATGCGCTCGGCGCACCACATGCTGCTCGGCCACGGCCTGGCCACGCGGGCGCTGCGCGCGGGCGGCGCGCAGCGCATCATGCTGGTCGTGAACTCCTCGCCTGTGCTCACCCCCGCCCAGGTCAACGACCCCTCGGCGGTGCCGAGCGAGGCGGACGCGGCCGTCGCCCACCGCATCCACGCGCTGCTGACCAGGCAGTTCCTCGACCCTGCGGTGTACGGGACGTACCCGGAGGAGGTCATCGCGGCGGCGGAGCGCAACGGCGGCACCGGCCACATCCAGGACGGCGACCTCGCGCTGATCAACGCGCCGATCGACCTGATCGGCGTGAACTACTACAACCCGTGCGTGGTCGAGGCGGGCCCCGGGCTGCCGGCCGACGCCGCGTGGCCGGGGTCGGAGGACGTCAAGTTCGCCACGGCGGACGCGCCGACTACCGCGATGGGCTGGCCGATCGTGCCCGACGGCCTGTCCAGGCTGCTCGTCCGGCTCTCCGAGGACTATCCGCAGGTCGGCCTCATGGTCACGGAGAACGGCGCGGCCTTCGAGGACGTGCTGGAGAACGGCAGGGTGCACGACGCGCAGCGGGTCGCGTACCTGGACGGGCATCTGCGCGAGGTGGGGCGGGCCATCGAAGCGGGCGCCGACCTGCGCGGATACCTCGTCTGGTCGCTGCTCGACAACTTCGAGTGGGCGGAGGGCTACCGGCGGCGGTTCGGCATCGTCCATGTGGACTACGGGACACTCACCAGGGTGCCCAAGGACAGCGCGCTATGGTACCGGGACGTGATCCGCAGGAACGGCCTGTAGATTTTTTCCGTGCTCTCCCTCTTGGTGCAGTCATGAGACGCCCGACCCTCGAAGCGGTCGCCGCCCGCGCGGGGGTCTCGCGCGCCACCGCCTCCCGGGTCGTCAACGGCCAGACGACGGTGGCCCCGCATATCCGCGACGCCGTCCAGCGCGCGATCGACGAGCTGGGCTACGTGCCCAACTCGGCGGCGCGCAGCCTGGTCACCCAGCGCACCGACTCCGTGGCCCTGGTCGTCAGCGAGCCCGGCACGCGGGTCTTCTCCGACGACCCGATGTTCTCCACCGCGATCAGGTCGGCGTCGATGGAGCTGGAGGCGGTGAACAAACAGGTCGTCCTGATGCTGGCCTCCTCCGCCAAGAGCCACGCGCGGGTGGAGCGTTACATCTCGGGCGGTCACGTGGACGGCGTCATGCTCATCTCCATGCATGGCGCCGACCCGCTGCCGGCCGCGCTGTCGCGCCTGCGCGTCCCCGTGGTCTCGTACGGGCGCCCTGCCGTGCCGGTGAACATCCCGTTCGTCGACAACGACAACGTGGGCGGCGCGGAGGCCGGGGTCAGGCACCTGGTGGAGTCCGGGCGGCGCAGGATCGCCACCATCGCGGGCCCCCAGGACATGATCGCCGGCCAGGACCGGCTGGCCGGCTACCGCAACGTGCTGCGCGACTCCGACCGCCGCTCGATCGTCGCGGTGGGCGACTTCACGCGGGAGGCGGGCGCGGTGGCGATGCGCCAGCTCCTCGGCGACGACCCTGGGCTGGACGCGGTCTTCGTGGCCAACGACCTGATGGCGATCGGCGCCCTGCAGTCGCTGCGCCAGGCCGGTCGCCGCGTCCCCGACGACGTGGCCGTGGTGGGCTTCGACGACATCGAGGCGGCGAAATACACCGAGCCGCCGCTGACGACGCTCAGGCATCCGGTGGCCGAGCAGGCGGCGGCCATGGTGGGGCTGCTGCTCAACCTGTTCGAGGGCGGCCCGACCGACCCGGTGATCATGCCGACCGAGCTGGTGATCCGGGAGTCGGCATGACCTCGGGCCACGCCGTGCGGGTGGCCGTCTCGCTGGCGCAGGAGCACGGGATCACGGTGCGGGAGCCCGTGGTGCTCAACGACTCGTTCAACCTGCGGATCCACCTGCGGCCCGCGCCGATCGTGGCGCGGGTCCCCACCGTCACCGCCCTCGGGCGCGAGCGGCCCGAGCAGGCGCTCCTGCGCGAGCTGCAGGTCGTGTCTTTTCTGTACGGCCTGGGCGCGCCGGTGGTGCCGCCGAGCGCGCTGCTGCCTCCCGGGCCGCACGTCCGGGACGGGGTGGCGGTGTCCTTCCATGCCTACGCCGAGCACGACCCGGCGTACGCGGTGACGCCGGACGCGGCCGGGAAGGTGCTCGCCGAGCTGCACGCGGGCCTGCGGGAGTTCCCCGGGGAGCTGCGGTATCTCGGGCCGGTGCTCGACGAGCCCGTGCGGCTGCTGGAGCTGCTCGACGGCGAGGTGGAGCCGGACGCGCTGGCCGGCTGCGAGACGCGCACGCGGAGCTGGTCTCGCGGCTCGGCCGGGCTCCCCAGGGCCGGGCGCAGGCCGTCCATGGGGACGCGCATCCGGGCAATCTGCTCGCCACCCCCGCCGGGCTGCTGTGGAACGACTTCGAGGAGTGCATGACCGCGCCCGTGGGCTGGGACCTGGCCTGCCTGCTGCGCACGACCCGGCTGGACGGGCGGGCGGCCGTACGCGCTTATGGGGCGGATCCGGACGATCCGGAGCTGCGGGCGTTCCTGGCGGCGCGCGGGCTGCAGGGGACGTTGTGGATGCTCGTCAGGGCGCTGCGCCTCCCGTCGGAGTCCGCGGCCGCGCGGGCGGCACTCGCGGCCTGGCTGCGCGACCCGAGCGGCGCCACCCGCTAGACCGCCACCCCTTAGACCGCCACCCCTTAGACCGCCATCCGTCAGACGCGGAAGACGCGGAGCTGGAGTGCGAGCGTCGTGTAGTAGCCGACCAGCGTGGTCAGCTCGAACAGCGCCCGCTCCCCCAGCACCGCGTACTCCTCGTCGTCCAGGTCCCCCTTGGCCACCAGGGCGCGGGCCACGGCGACCACCGCGGCCTCCGCGGGGTCGGCGAGTGCCGGGGGCGAGCCGGCACGCAAGGTCTGGAGCTGCTCCTCCGTGACACCCAGGTCCCGGGCGATCGGCTCGTGCGCCGCCTGCTCGAACGCGCTGTCCTGGTGGCCCGCGACGACCAGGATCGCCAGCTCCCGCGCGCGGTCGGTCAGCGAGGAGCGGTAGCGGATGGCGGCCCCGAGCTCCTGCAGCGGGTCGCCGACCGGCGGGCTGAGCAGCATCGCGTTGAACGGGCCCGTCAGCCCGCCCGCCGGATCGACCATGAACCTGCCGCGCGGGCCGGACGTGATCTTCTCGTAGAGAGCGCGGGCCTCCGGGGAGAGCTGGTGCGGAGGCGTTCTGCGGAGCCTGGCCATCCCGTGATCGTAACGCTAGACGGGCACCACGCCGCCGCTCGGGCCGAGGAAGTAGCCGCCGGACGCGTCCAGCACCTGGCCGGTGGTCCAGCCGGAGTCCGCGCTGGTCAGCAGGGCCACGGCGGCGGCGATGTCGGCGGGCCGCCCGATCCGGCCCAGTGCGGTGACCTCGGTGACGCGGCGTTCCGCAGTGCCGTCGTGGTCCTCGCGGAGCCAGGCGTTCATGTCGGTCTCCGTGACGCCTGGGGAGACGGTGTTCACCGTGATGCCCCTGGCGCCGAGCAGGGGCGCCAGGCTGAAGGTGAGCGTGTCGAGCGCGCCCTTGGACATCGAGTAGACGAGGTCGGGAAGCGCGATCCGGACGACGGCCGAGGAGATGTTGATGATCCGGCCGCCGTCGTTCATGAGCGGCAGGGCCCGCTCGACGATGAAGTACGGCGCCCGTACGTTCACCGCGAAGACCCGGTCGAACTGCTCCTCACTCACCGTGCCCAGCACCCCGCCCAGGATGGCGGCGTTGTTCACCACGATGTCCAGGCGCTCGTCCCCGATCCCCGCGAACAGGTCGTCCACGCCGTCCTCGAACGCCGCCCGCACCGCGTACGCCCGGCCGCCCCCGCGCTCGATCTCCGCGACCGTCTCCTTGGCCAGGTCGTCGTTCCTGGCGTAGTGGACGATCACGCGGGCGCCGTCGGCGGCCAGGCGTACGGCGATCGCCCGTCCGATGCCGCGTGAGGCCCCCGTGACCAGCGCGGTCTTGCCTGACAAGTCGTTCATGGCGTTGCCTCTCAGGTCGTCGGAGCTCCATCGTGTGGCCCGGCTCCCGCGCCCGTCCAAGACCCGCTGTTATAGCTTTTTGCTATGGATGCCCATATTCGGGATCTGCGGTATTTCGTGGCGGTCGCGGAGGAGCTGAGCTTCACCCGGGCCGCCGCCGAGCGGCTGTTCATCTCGCAGCCCTCGCTGAGCAGGCAGATCAGGCAGCTGGAGCTGTCCATGCGGGCCAAGCTGTTCGAGCGCGACCGGCGTACGGTGTCGCTGACCGCGGCGGGGGCGGCGCTGCTCCCTGAGGCCCGGCGGATCATCGAGCAGTGGGAGGGCGCCCAGCGGGCCGTCGCGGCGGCGCGCGAGGACCGGATCCTGGTCGTCGGGTTCCAGACGCGGATCGGGCGCGGCCTCGTGCCCTCCATGGCCGGGGCGCTGCCCGGGTGGGACCTGCGCTTCCGCCAGGTGCCGTGGAGCGACCCGACCGTGGGGCTCGGCGACGGGCACGTGGACGTGGCCATCGCCTGGCTGCCCGTGCCCGGCGGCGGCGACTACTCCTGGACGGTGGTGAGCACGGAGGAGCGGCAGGTGGCGCTGCCGGCCGGGCACCGGCTGGCCTCCCGCGCCGAGATCGAGCTCGCCGACCTGGAGGCGGAGCCGTTCGTGGCGCTGCCGCGCTCCGCCGGGCCCATGCGGGACTTCTGGCTGGCCGCCGAGCAGCGGACGGGCCCGGCCGTGGTGGGGGCCGAGGCGGAGACGGCCGAGGAGGCGTTCGAGCTGGTCGCCGCCGGGCGGGCGGTGGTGCTGGTGTCGGCGGGGAACGCCGAGCTGTACCGGCGGGACGACGTGGTCTGCCTGCCGGTCGCGGGCCTGCCGCCGAGCCTGCTGGCGGTCGTCTGGCGGCGCGACGACCGGCGGCGGGCCGTGCGGACGCTGGTGGCGGAGTTCGTGCGCTGCATGTGCGGCTGAAGTCAGTCCTCTTCCGCCGCTCTCGTGATCGTCTCCTGGACGGTGATGGAGAGGATCTCGTCTTCCTCGGGCGTCAGGATGCGGGTGTGGCGGAGCTCGGTGCGGACCATCCGGATGATCATGTCGGTGGGCGGCTTGGTCGTGCGTTTCCGCAGGTCCCCGTAGACGGTCCAGCCCAGTGCGGCGACGCTGACGATGAGGGAGGCCAGGGAGACGGGGTCCAGGTACTGGTCGGGCTTGCGGTCCTGGGTCTCGCGGACGTGCAGGGCCACTTCGACCTCGGTGATCAGGGAGGGGCCGTGGCGGGGGGCGAGGCGGCGGGCGATGGCTCGCGCGGCCTCGGCTACGGAGTCGGTCACGGGCTGGGCTCCTCATCGTCGGGTTGCTGAACGAAGTCACCGATGGAGGGCTGGGAGGGGTTGCCGGGTGGCCTCCAGCTGCCGATCGATCATCGGCCCGGCTCGCTTCCAGGCTAGACAAGCGGCTCGGCCTCCGTGCGGGATTCGCCGCCTGAGCATGAAGGTTGACACCGTAAACAATGCTTGTTTACGGTGTATACATGAAACGGGGAGAATTACCAGAAAAGCTCGTGGCGCCGGCCGTCTCGGCGGTGCTGTTCTTCTTCGGCACCGGGTTGGCGCCGATCCCGGCGCTGACCTGGATCGCGCCGCTGCCGGTGCTGTGGGCCGCCACGCGCGTCAGCGGCCGGGCCGCGTTCCTCGGTGGTTTCTTGGCCTATCTGCTGGGACTGGCGAGCCAGTTCGAGTTCTTCTGGCGGACCCCGTCGGTGCCGCGGCCGATCGGGATGCTGATCCTGGTGGGCAGCTCGCTGCTGTTCGCCGTGGTGACGCTGCTGTTCCGCGCGCTCGTGCGGCGGGGGTGGCCGCTCCTGGGGGCATGCGCGGCGCCGGCCGCCTGGGTGGGCGCCATGCATCTGATCACGCTGGTCAACCCGTCCGGGATCATCTGGCCGCTGGCCACGAATCAGGCCGAGGTGCCGATCGTCACCCAGATCGCCTCGGTGACGGGGGCGTGGGGCGTGGAGTTCCTGGTCCTGCTGGTGCCGGCCGCCGTCGCGGCGCTGCTGTCACCGGGGGTCGCCGGGCGGGCGCGGCTGCGTACCGGGGCGGTGGCCGCGGTGATCTGCGCTCTCACGCTGGGCTTCGGGGCGTGGCGGCTGGCCGGCGCGCCGGCCGGCGACCCCGCGCTGCGGGTGGCGGTGCTCTCGGCCACGCGTCACCAGTGGGCGCCCGACGCGGCGAGCGCGGGCGGGCGGGCCCTGGTCGCGGCGTACGCCGGGCAGATCGCGGCGCTGCCCGCCGGGGTGCGGACGGCGGTGCTGCCCGAGGGCACGTTCGGGACCGACGAGAGCAGCCTGCCGTCGGTGGTCGGGCCGCTCACGGAGGCCGGGCGCGGGCGGGGCATCGACGTGGTGGTCGGGGTCGTCCACACGACGCCGGCCGTCAAGTACAACTACTCCGTACAGCTTCCCGCCGACGGGTCCGCGCCCGTCTTCTACACGAAGTGGCACTTCGCCCCTGGCGAGCCCTTCAAGAAGGGTACGGAGCTGGGCTTCGCCCGCGGGCACGCGGATCGTGTCGGGCTGGCCAACTGCATGGACCTCAACTTCGCCACGCCCAGCAGGGACTACGGGCGGGCCGGGACGCGGTTGCTGGCCGTGCCGGCGGCGGACGAGTTCGGCAACGGGTGGCAGCACAGCCGCATGGGCCTGTTGCGCGGGGTGGAGAGCGGGTTCACGGTGGCGTGGGCGGCGCAGTGGGGCACGCCGATGATCTCCGATCCGTGGGGGCGGGTGCTCGGCGGGACGGACACGGAGGGCACCAGAGCGCCGTTCGTCGTGGCGGTGGCCGACGTTCCCGCCGGAGCGGGGACCACCCTGTACGCGCGCTTCGGTGACTGGTTCGGGTGGATGTGCGTGGTCCTGGCGGCGGCCGGGCTGCTCCCGTTCCTCCGCCGGAACCCGCGGCCCGGCACCGCACGGCCCGCCGAGCAGCCCCGAGCGGCGCTCGGGGTGTGAAGCTCCCCGTAGCGCCCCGAAGCGCCCCGTAACGCCCTGAAGCGCCCCGAGCGGCGCGAAGCCGCTCGGGGCGTGAGCCCTCAGCTCGTCGCCGTCAGCCACACCGTGGTGTCGGGGGGCAGGACCCCGTCCTCCAGGTGGCCGCTGGCCAGCGCCACCGCCCCGGGCGGCAGCGGCAGCGGCTCCGCGCCGAGGTTCGTGACGCAGGTCAGGCCCGAGTCCCTGGTGAAGGCCAGCACGTCCGGGCCCAGCGCGAGCCAGGTCAGCGTGCCGTCCCCGAGCAGTTCCCGGCGCAGGGCGAGACCCGTGCGGTACAGGTTGAGCATCGAGCCCAGGTCCGTCCGCTGGGCCTCCACGGTCAGCTTGCGCCAGGTCTCCGGCTGCGGCAGCCACGGCGTGCCCGCGCCGAACCCGTACGGCGGCTCCTCCCCCGACCACGGCAGCGGGATGCGGCAGCCGTCGCGCCCCGGGTTCGTGCCGCCCGACCTGGCGTACATCGGGTCCTGGCGCAGCTCGTCCTTCAGGTCCTCCACCTCGGGCAGGCCCAGCTCCTCGCCCTGGTAGACGTAGACCGAGCCGGGCAGCGCCATGGCCAGCAGGGCCGCCGCCCGCGCCCGGCGGTAGCCGAGCTCCAGGTCGGACGGGCTGCCGTGGAGCGCGCCGCCGTGGGCGAACGAGGAGTCCGCCCGGCCGTAGCGGGTGACCGGCCTGGTCACGTCGTGGTTCGACAGGACCCAGGTGGGCGGCGCGCCGATGGGCGTGTGGGTGGTGAGGGTCAGGTCGATGACCCTGCGCAGCTCCGCCGGGTCCCACGGGCAGGCCAGGAAGTCGAAGTTGAAGGCCGTGTGCAGCTCGTCGGGCCGCAGGTAGCGGGCGAAACGCTCCTGATCGGGAAGCCAGACTTCCCCGATCAGGATGCGCTCGCCATACTCGTCGGCCACCTCGCGCCACCGGCGGTAGACGTCATGGACCTCGTCGAGGTCTTCGTAACCGGTGTCGGACTTGATCAGCAGCGCGGCGGAGTCGATGCGGACGCCGTCCACGCCCCGGTCGAGCCAGAAGCGCAGGACGTCCTCGAACTCCTGGTGCACCTCCGGATTCGTCCAGTTGAAGTCCGGCTGCTCCGGCGCGAACAGGTGCAGGTACCACTGGCCGTCGGGCACCTGGGTCCACGCCGAGCCGCCGAAGATGGACTGCCAGTCGTTGCGCGGCTCGTCACTGAACCAGAAGCGGTCCCTGGCGGCCGGGTCGGCCAGCGCGTCCTTGAACCAGGCGCTCTCGGTGGAGCTGTGGTTCGGCACCACGTCGATGATGATCTTGATGTCCAGCTCGTGCGCCTCGGCGATGAACTTCTCCGCCTCCGCTAGCGTGCCGAACACCGGCTCGATGTCCCGGTAGTCGGCCACGTCGTAGCCACCGTCGGCCATCGGCGACGGATACCAGGGGTTGAGCCAGATGGCGTCGATTCCCAAGTCCTTCAGGTACGGCAGGCGGGAGCGCAGGCCGGCGAGGTCGCCCACGCCGTCGCCGTTCCCGTCGGCGAAGCTACGCAGGTAGACCTGGTAGATCGCGGCCCCCCGCCACCACGTTTGCGACATGCGCTATCCCTTAATGCTTCCGGCGGTGAGACCCGCCATGATGTGCCGTTGGAAGATGAAGAAAACGATGAGCATGGGGATGCTGGTGATCAGCAGACCGCCCATGACCTGGTTCTGGGTGACGGCCCCGGCCGTCTGCGACAGGCCGACGCTGATCGTCATCTTGTCGCTGTCGGTCATGACGAGCAGCGGCCAGACGAAGTCCTTGAACGAGGTGACGATCGTGAAGATGGACACCACGCCCAGGATGGGCCTGGAGATCGGCAGGATGACCGAGCGCAGGGTGCGCACCGCTCCGGCCCCGTCGATCTGTGCGGCCTCGATCAGCTCCCGGGGTATCGAGTCGAAGAAGCGTTTGAGCAGGAAGATGTTGAATCCGTTGGCCGCCGCGGGCAGCCACAGCGCCCACGGGTTGTTGAGCAGGCCCAGGTCCACGACCGTGACGTACAGCGGGATCAGGATGACCATCGCCGGGATCATCAGCGTCGCCAGCATCATGCCGAGGATGACGTTGCCGAACATCGGCCGCAGCTTCGACAGCGCGTACGCCGCCGAGACGTCCACGGCCATGCAGACGATCCAGCCGCCCAGCGCGTAGTAGCCGGTGTTCGCCAGGAGCGTGCCGATGTCGAACAGGTCCCACGCCTCGAAGAAGGCGTCGGGCGTCGGATCGGCCGGGACGAACGTCGGCGGCATCTGCGCGAGCTCTTCCGGCGTCTTGAGCGCGCCGGTGACCATCCAGTAGAGCGGGAAGACGAACGCCAGCGTGAAGAGCACGAGGACCGAGACCAGCAGGGACCAGTAGATCCGCCGGCCCCATCTGCTGTTGAGCTGGTGAGGGGAGACGATCGTACGGAACTGCACCTCGATCGGCTTCGGCGACCTCTTCCTGCCCCGCTTCCCCCCGGTCGCGGCCCGGGCTCCGACGGAGATCACGCCTTGTCCTCCCTGGTCAGCCGGAGCTGGAAGGCCGCGAAGACGAGCAGCACGATCATGAGCATCATGCCGAGCGCCCCGGCCGAGCCGTAGTCCTGCAGCGTGAACGCGTTCTGGAACATCAGGTACGCGATGGTGACCGTGGAGTTCTCCGGGCCGCCGCCGGTGAGCATGTACGGCTCGATGAACACCTGCATAGTCGCCACGATCTGCAACATCAGCATGAGCAGCAGGATCAGCCGCGTCTGCGGGATCGTGACGTGCCTGATCCGTTTGAAGATGCCGGCCCCGTCCAGCTCCGCCGCCTCGTACAGCTCCGGCGGGATGTTCTGCAGCGCGGCCAGGTAGATCAGGGTCGCGCTGCCCATGTTCATCCAGGTCGAGACGATGACCAGCGAGATCAGCGCGGTGGAGGAGCTGTCCAGCCAGGCCAGCGGCGGCAGGCCGAAGGTGTCGAGCACCTGGTTGAACAGCCCGGGCCCCGGATCGTAGAACCACCTGAACAGCAGCACCGCGACGATCGGCGGCAGCATGACCGGCAGGTAGACCACGAACCGCAGGTAGGCCCGGGCGTGGCGCAACTCGTTCAGCACGAGCGCGACGACGAACGGCACGGCATAGCCGCACAGCAACGCGAGGAGCGTGAACTCCAGGGTGTTCAGCCAGGCCTCACTGAAGGCGGGGTCCTGGAACGCGGTCATGAAGTTATCCAGACCCACCCAGATCGGCTCATTGATCAGGTCGGTCTTCTGGAAGCTCAGGATGAACTCCCTGACCATCGGATACCAGGCGAACACCGTGAAGCAGAGCAGCGCCGCGCACAAGAACCCGTAGGCCGTCAGATTGCGCCTCAGAATTTGCATTGAGGTCAGCCCTTGGCCGCCAGCATCGAGTTGGCCTTGGTCTCCGCGTCCGTGAGGAGCTGGTCGACGTTGGCTTCCTTACGGCTCAGCACGCCCGACATGGGGACGTCGAGGATGGCGTACAGCTCCTGCGCGTGCAGCGGCTCGGCCTTCGGCGGGATCGTGCCGGCGGCCTGGACGTAGGAGTCGTAGTTCGCGACCGGCAGCGAGGCGTTCTTCACGCGGTCGGCCTGGATGGCCTGGCCGGTGGGCGAGTCACCGAAGACGGCGTTGTCCGGCACGCCCACGGGGTTGCCGATGCTCTTGCCGCGGGCGAAGTCCCAGCGGCCCTTGCCGACGGTGTTGAAGCGGAAGTCGATCCACTCCAGCGCGGCCTTCGCCTCCTCGGGCGTGGCCTTCGGGTTGATCATGAAGGCTTCGCCGCCGCTCAGGGAGGCCTTGGCCTCGGGGAAGCCGGTGATGCCGTAGTCGGCCACGTTGCCCTTGAACTTGTTGACCACGTCGGTGACCACGTCGGGCGCGCCGAGCATCATGCCGACCTTGCCGCTGCCCATGGCGACCATGAGCGACTCCCAGCCGACCAGGAGCTTGGAGCCCATGCTGTTGTCGACCCAGCGCATGTCGTGCAGGTTCTGCAGCACGGCCTTGCCCTCGGGCGAGTTGAACGCGGCCTTCTTGTCGTCGGGGGTCAGGATGCTGCCGCCGCGACCGTAGATGGACTGCGTGAAGTGCCAGCCGCCGGTGTTGCCGCCGGAGTACTCGCCGAAGCCGACGTAGCCCTGGCCGATGGCGGCGATCTTCTTGGCCGCCTCGCGAACCTCGGTCCAGGTCTTGGGCGGGCTGTCGGGGTTGAGCCCGGCCTTGGTGAACAGGGCGCGGTTGTAGACCAGGCCCACGCTGTAGTGCACATTCGGGACGCCGTAGACCTTGCCGTCCTTGGTGACCAGCTCCTTGTGGTCGGCACGCAAGTCGTTCCAGGTCTTGATGGCGCCGGTCTGCTGCGTGATGTCCATGGCCTGGCCCTTGGAGATCACGTCGTTGTAGTTGGTCACGGGGACCACGAAGGCCGTCTCCATCTGGCCGCCCGCCAGCTTGGGGCCGAAGGTCTTGGGATCGAAGCACGGCTGCTGGTCCGTGCTCTTCACCGTCACCCCGGGGTGCGCCTTCGTGAACGCGGCCACGTCGTCGTCCCAGGCCTGCCGCTCCTTCGGCGCGGACTTGGCGGGCTGGCAGGCCACCGTGATCGTCACGGCCTTGGCGCCACCGCCGGCGGATGGGGTGGCCGGCTCACCTGAGCCGCAAGCCGTGGCCGTGAGCCCGAGCACGGTTACGAGCAAGAGTCCGGTGGATCTCTGCATGGTCTGACCCTTCTGATGCGAGGTGCCCACACCATAGGATCGCGAACCGAAGTGCGCAATATTTCGACGGACTATTGCAAGATAACGACTGCGTTACGAGCGACGTCGGCCCTGTGCGGGCCGGTTGCGCCGGCCCCGCGCGGGCCGTCGCGTCAGCCCCGCGCGCGGGCCGTGGAGGCCCGGACGACCAGCTCCGGCTCGAACAGCAGCTCGTCCGCCGGCACGACCGCCTTGTCGATCTGCGCGACCAGCAGGTCCACCGCGGCCCGGCCCATGGCGTCGATCGGCTGGCGGACGGTCGTCAGCGGCGGCTCGGTGCAGTTCATCAGCGCGGAGTCGTCGAAGCCGATGACCGAGATGTCGGCCGGCACGGTGAGCCCGGCCCGGCGGGCGGCCCTGACCGTGCCGAGCGCGAGCAGGTCGCTGGCGCAGATGACGCCGGTCACCCCGCGCTTGACCAGCCTGGCGGCGGCCGCGTGCCCGCCTTCGAGGGAGAACATGGTGTGCTCGACCAGCTCGGGGTCGCCGCCCTCGGCCTGAAACGTCTCCAGCTTGCGCCGCGAGGGCATGTGGTCCTTGGGCCCGAGCACCATGCCGACCCGCTCGTGGCCGAGCGCGCGCAGGTGGGCCAGCGCCATCTCGGCGGCCACCACGTCGTCGCAGGAGACCTGCGGGAAGTCGAGGTGCTGGACGGCGGCGTTGACCAGGACGGTCGGCAGCTTGCGCTCGTGCAGCAGCTCGTAGTGCCCATGGGAGGCGTCGGCCTGCGCGTACAGGCCGCCGGCGAAGACCACGCCGCTGACCTGCTGCTGGAGCAACAGGTCCACGTAGTCGGCCTCGGAGACGCCGCCCACCGTCCTGGTGCACAGCACCGAGGTGAACCCCTGCTGGGCCAGGGCGCCGCCGACCACCTCCGCGAAGGCGGGAAAGATCGGGTTCTGCAGTTCGGGGAGCACCAGGCCGACCAGCCTGGCCCGGTCACCGCGCAACTGGGTGGGGCGCTCGTAGCCGAGCACGTCGAGCGCGGTCAGCACCGCCTCGCGGGTCGCGTCGGAGACCCCCGGCTTCCCGTTGAGCACGCGGCTCACGGTCGCCTCGCTCACCCCGACCTTCTTGGCCACCTCTGCGAGTCGTCGTGTCATGCGCAAACTATACGGCCTGGAGCGCAAGCGCTTGCAACGGCTTACGTAGATCGGACGTCGGGCCTTGCACGGCGTCCACAGCGGACTTCCTGCCGGTTCCCGCTCTCTGACCAGGGTTTTAGGGCCGCACGATGCGACTTCTGTCAGTCAAATGTTTGCGAAATCTCGTCGAAATATTGCGGGAATCTGCGCGACATCCTATGGTTCGGCCAACCGCCTGACCCGAAGGGCCACCCCCATGCGAGCAGTCTTAGCCGCCCTTACGCTCCTCCTCGCCACCC
>NZ_BAABDQ010000020.1:0-243936 GCF_039539705.1 Nonomuraea rosea
AGTGGTTGTATCCCAACCAAAAAGGAATCCATCAAAACAGCCGAAACCGTTTCGACGGGGTTATGCATGGTATTTCATGCACTGGCTTTTAACACACTGTTGAGTTCTCAAGAAACGGACGCGTACATCTCCACTAGAATCCGACTAGGACCCTAGCAGTGAGGCGCACATTTCATTTCCTTCAGTCTACTAGATCTGGACGATCCTTGTCAAACCGCCCGATCCGGGAGCTTCCGGACTTGCCCCTCTTCGAGGCAACCCTGCTAACTTACTCCAACTTTCGGCCCTTGTCCAACCGCATGGTCGGCGCAGCCCGAGAATCGGGATCCATCAGAGGGGTGTCAGGGCTAACTGCCCTGCGTTGAAAACTGTAGCAGCCCCGACGGGGTCGAAGGTCCAGTCTTAGGTAACGAATGGACCTTCCCCGCGTGCGTACCTTTCAAACACCGAGCCCGGCGAGCTGTGTCTCCAGCCGCGCGATGTCCGCGGCGGCCTGCTCGGCCCGGCCTCTGACCTTGGCGACGACGTCGTCCGGCGCCTTGGCCATGAACTGCTCGTTGCCCAGCTTGGCCGCCACCTGAGCGGCCTCCTTGCGCGCCACCGCCAGGTCCTTCTCCAGCCGCTTGCGCTCGGCCACGACGTCGATCGCGCCGGCCGTGTCGATCTCGATGCTCACCTCGCCCACGGTGAAGCGGGCTGTGGCGTCGAACGTCTCCGGCGGCTCCGTCAGGCGCAGCAACGACCGGATCGCCGCCTCCTGGCCGGCCAGGAGCGTGCCGGTGAGCCCCAGCCTGGCGGCCACCTTCTGGCCCGGCTTGAGCCCCTGATCCGACCGGAACCGGCGGACCTCCGTCACCAGCTCCTGGAGCGCGTCGATCTCCGCCTCGGCGGCCGCGTCCGTGTAGCGGGCCTCGGCCACCGGCCAGGGCGCCACGACGATCGACTCACCACCGGTGACGGCCCGCCACAGCTCCTCGGTCACGAACGGCACCAGCGGATGCAGCAGCCGCAGCAGCGCGTCCAGGACGTGGCCGAGCACCAGCCTGGTGTGCTCCAGCCCTTCGCCGAGCTGGATCTTGGCCAGCTCCAGATACCAGTCGCAGACCTCGTCCCACGCGAAGTGGTAGAGCAGATCGGCCGCCTTGGCGAACTCGAACTCCTCGAAAGCCGCGTCGGCCGCCCCCACCACGCTCTGCAGGCGCGACAGGATCCACCGATCGGCCGCCGTCAGCTCAGCCCCTTCGAGCGAGCCCACGGCCGCGCCGTTCATCAGGGCGAACCGGGTGGCGTTCCAGATCTTGTTGCAGAAGTTGCGGGATCCGGCCGCCCACTCCTCGCTCACCGCAACGTCCGCGCCGGGATTGGCGCCGCGCAGCAGGGTGAAGCGGGTGGCGTCGGCGCCGAAGCGGTCGATCCAGTCGAGCGGATCGACCACGTTGCCGAACGACTTCGACATCTTCTTGCCGTACTGGTCGCGGACCATGCCGTGCAGGGCGACGACGCGGAACGGCGGCTCGCCGTCCATGGCGTACAGGCCGAACATCATCATCCTGGCCACCCAGAAGAACAGGATGTCGTATCCGGTGACCAGCACGGAGGTGGGGTAGAAGCGCGCCAGCTCCGGCGTCGCGTCCGGCCAGCCCATCGTCGAGAACGGCCACAGCCCCGAGGAGAACCAGGTGTCCAGGACGTCGGGGTCCTGCGTGTAGCCGGCGGGCGGCTCCTCGTCGGGGCCCACGCAGACGACTTCGCCGCCCGGGCCGTACCAGACCGGGATGCGGTGGCCCCACCAGAGCTGGCGGGAGATGCACCAGTCGTGCATGTCGTCGACCCAGTCGAAGTAGCGCTTGGCCAGCTCCGGCGGGTGGATGCGGGTGCGCCCGTCGCGAACGGCGTCGCCCGCGGCCTTGGCCAGTGGCGCCACGTTGACGAACCACTGCAGCGAAAGCCGCGGCTCGACCACGGTCTTGCAGCGCGAGCAGTGACCGACCGAGTGCACGTAGGGCCGCTTCTCGGCGACGATCCTGCCCTCGGCGCGCAGCGCGGCCACGACGGCGGGACGGGCCTCGAAGCGGTCGAGCCCCTCGAACGGGCCGTGCGCGGTGATCACGCCGCGCTCGTCCATGACCGTCAGCGAGGGCAGCGAGTGGCGGCGCCCGATCTCGAAGTCGTTGGGGTCGTGGGCCGGCGTCACCTTGACCGCGCCCGTGCCGAACGACGGATCGACGTGCTCGTCGGCGACCACCGGGATCATGCGGCCGGTGAGCGGCACCTCGACCAGAGTGCCGATCAGGTGGGCGTAGCGTTCGTCGGACGGGTGAACGGCCACGGCGGTGTCGCCGAGCATGGTCTCGGCCCGGGTGGTGGCCACCACGATCTCGTCGGAGTAGCGGATCGAGACCAGCTCGCCCTCGTCCTCGCTGTGCTCGACCTCGATGTCGGACAGCGCGGTGAGGCAGCGCGGACACCAGTTGATGATCCGCTCGGCGCGGTAGATCAGCCCGTCGTCGAACAGCTTCTTGAAGATGGTCTGCACGGCCCGCGAGAGGCCGGTGTCCATCGTGAACCGCTCGCGCGACCAGTCGACCCCGTCGCCGAGCTTGCGCATCTGGCCGAGGATCCGGCCGCCGGACTCCTCCTTCCACTCCCAGACGCGCTCGACGAACGCCTCACGCCCCAGGTCGTGCCGCGACAGGGACTGCTTGGCCAGCTCGCGCTCGACGACGTTCTGGGTGGCGATGCCGGCGTGGTCCATGCCGGGCAGCCAGAGAGTCTCGCGCCCCTGCATGCGGGCGCGGCGCGTCAGCGCGTCCTGGATGGAGTGATCGAGCGCGTGCCCGATGTGCAGGACGCCCGTCACGTTGGGCGGTGGGAGGACGATGCTGTACGGCTCGCGCGAGCTGCCCGGATCGGCGGAGAAGTAGCCTTCGGATACCCAGCGCTCATAGCTACGGGTCTCGACGTCGGCCGGTGTGTATTGGGTGGGCAGCTCTGGCGTTGTCACAGTGACCAATTCTAGGGAGGCGGACAAGCGAAACGCCCCATGGTTTCGTGACCACGGGGCGCTCGGGGTGCGGAAAGGCGGCTCAGGCCGACTTTTCGCGAGGTGTGCGCTGCTGCTTGGCGGCGAGCTGGTCGCGCGGGACGAGCGTCGGGATCGCATGCTCAAGCACCGACTCACGGGTGATGACCACGCGGGCGACGTCCTGCCTGGAGGGCACTTCGTACATGACGGACTGGAGCACCTCCTCCAGGATCGCGCGCAGGCCGCGGGCGCCGGTGCCGCGCAGGATCGCCTGGTCGGCGATGGCCTCAAGGGCGCCGTCGGTGAACTCCAGCTCCACGCCGTCGAGCTCGAGCAGCTTGCGGTATTGCTTGACCAGCGCGTTGCGGGGCTCGGTGAGGATCTGGATGAGCGCCTCGCGGTCGAGGTTGTGCACCGAGGTGATGACCGGCAGGCGGCCGACGAACTCGGGGATCATGCCGAACTTCAGCAGGTCTTCGGGCATCACGTCGGCGAAGATGTCGGCCATGTCGACCTCTTCCTTCGACCGGATGATGGCGTTGAAGCCGATGCCCTTCTTGCCGATGCGGGACTCGATGATCTTTTCCAGACCCGCGAACGCGCCGCCGCAGATGAACAGCACGTTGGTCGTGTCGATCTGGATGAACTCCTGGTGCGGGTGCTTGCGGCCGCCCTGCGGGGGCACGCTGGCCGTGGTGCCCTCCAGTATCTTGAGCAGCGCCTGCTGCACGCCCTCACCCGAGACGTCGCGCGTGATCGACGGGTTTTCGCTCTTGCGAGCGATCTTGTCGACCTCGTCGATGTAGATGATGCCGGTCTCGGCCTTCTTGACGTCGTAGTCGGCGGCCTGGATGAGCTTGAGGAGGATGTTCTCCACATCCTCGCCCACGTATCCCGCCTCGGTCAGCGCGGTGGCGTCGGCGATGGCGAAGGGAACGTTGAGCATCTTCGCCAGGGTCTGCGCCAGCAGCGTCTTACCCGAGCCGGTGGGCCCGAGCAACAAGATGTTGCTCTTGGCCAGCTCAAGGCCGTCGTCTCTGCCCCGGTCTCCGGACTGCACCCGCTTGTAGTGGTTGTAGACCGCCACCGAGAGCGCCTTCTTCGCCTTGTCCTGACCGATGACATAGGCGTCGAGGAACTCGTAGATCTCCCTCGGCTTGGGCAGGTTGTCCCACTTGAGCTCGGAGGACTCGGAAAGCTCCTCCTCGATGATCTCGTTGCAGAGATCGATGCACTCATCGCAGATGTAGACGCCTGGACCGGCAATGAGCTTTTTGACTTGCTTCTGACTCTTTCCGCAGAAAGAGCACTTCAGCAGGTCTCCCCCGTCGCCGATGCGTGCCACCCCAGATACTCCTTTGCGTGGGACCGCCCTGCTTGCTCTCGCGAGCAGTGTCTCCGGACATCCTCCGGACTAGGCCGAACCGCTCAGGTTTCGACGTTACCGTCTTCTGGGCCCTCAGTGAGCCCCCTAGCGGCGAGTCGCACCGGAACGTGCCCTATTGGGCAGCGCTCCGGTGCGTCACCTCTCGTCTAGGAAGCTACGGCCTGAGCTCGTTTCTTCCTGGACGGGATGATGTCATCGATCAGACCATACGCCTTCGCCTCGTCCGCGTTGAGAATTTTGTCGCGTTCGATGTCCTTGCGGACTTCAGCAGAGGGCTTGCCCGAGTGCTTCGCCACGATCTCCTCGAGCAGAGAGCGCATGCGCAGGATCTCACGGGCCTGGATCTCGATGTCGCTGCCCTGGCCGCCACCCTCGGTGGACGGCTGGTGGATCAGCACCCGGGCGTTGGGCAGCGCGAACCGCTTGCCCGGGGTGCCGCCGGCCAGCAACACGGCCGCGGCCGAAGCGGCCTGGCCGAGGCAGACGGTCTGGATCTCCGGCCGGACGAACTGCATCGTGTCGTAAATCGCCGTCATGGCGGTGAAGGAACCGCCGGGCGAGTTGATGTAGATGCTGATGTCACGGTCGGGGTCGAGCGACTCCAGCGTCAGCAGCTGGGCCATCACGTCGTTGGCCGACGCGTCGTCGATCTGCACTCCGAGGAAGATGATGCGGTCCTCGAAGAGCTTGTTGTACGGGTTCATCTCCTTCACGCCATATGACGTGCGCTCGACGAAGGAGGGGAGAACGTAACGGCTTTCGATGTTCATGGTCAGCTCCCCCTAGGAGACCGGGCCCTGCGTGGGCACCTGCCGTGCGCTGCGCACGACGTGGTCGATGAAGCCGTAGTCCTTGGCCTCTTCGGCGGTGAACCAGCGGTCGCGGTCGGAATCTGCCTCGATCTGATCAAGCGGCTGCCCCGTGTGGAAGGCGATCCGCTCGGCCAGCGTCTTTTTCACATAGAGCATCTGCTCGGCCTGGATGGCGATGTCGGCGGCGGTGCCACCGATGCCGCCGGACGGCTGATGCATCATGACGCGGGCGTGCGGCAGGCCGTAGCGCTTGCCCGCCGCACCGGCGGACAGCAAGAACTGGCCCATCGAGGCCGCCATCCCCATCACGACCGTGGAAACGTCGTTAGGAACGTATTCCATCATGTCGTAGATGGCCATGCCGGCACTCACCGAGCCACCCGGCGAGTTGATGTAGAGCGTGATGTCACGGTCGGGGTCGTCGGCCGCGAGCAACAGGAGCTCGGCGCAGATCCGGTTGGCGATCTCGTCGTTGACCTCCTGCCCGAGCACGATGATCCGCTCCCGGAGCAGGCGCTGGTAAAGCTGGTCCTCAAGCCGGAAGGACGAGCCGTTCTCACGGCCTCGCGACTCAGGCTGATAGAAGGTCGGCGGGCTGGTCACAGCGTCACCTTCCGATGCGTCGTAATCGATTGGCTTTGCTTGTGACCTTAACGCGCGCCACCTACAGGTCATGCCCGGTCCCCGTACTGTTCGCTGACGGCGCAGGTACGGAAGCGCGCAAGACGCCCGGCTTCTGGCGCCTCGCCCGGTATCGCCGGCGCAGGCCGCCGCAGCGTCGCGAGGTCCGGTGTGGCTATCAGGGCGCTCTGTGGCGACCTCGCGGGGGCGGGCCCCTACCCGATGAGCCGTCCCCGTCTCCCGGCTCGCCACACGCCGTCTGAGCGCCCCGCGCGGAGCCGGCGACGTCCAAGTCCCTGGAAAGGCGGAAGCCCCCGGACCGGTGTGGTCAGGGGGCTTCGGCCGTTGCTCGGGCGGAGGTTACGCCTGGGCCTTGTCCTCGGCGGGAGCCTCGTCCTCGGCCGGGGCCTCTTCCTCGACGACCTCTTCGCCGTTGATCTCGGCGTAGATCGCCTTGAGGTCCACGTCGTTGCCCTCGCTGTCGACGACCTTGGCCGCGTCACCGAGCACCGACTTGGCCTTGTCGCGGACGATCTCGACCATCGCCAGCGTGAGCTGGTCGTTGTCGGCGAGGTGCTTGGCCAGCTCGTTGGGCTGTACGCCCATCTCCATGGCGCGGCGGACCACGAAGTTGGTCAGCTCCTGCTCGGAGACGCCCAGCTCCTCGGACTTGACGATCTTGTCGAGCACGAAGCCGACCTTGAGCGCCTTGGCGGAGCCGTTGTCGAACTCGGCGAAGCGCTCCTCCTCGCTCGTCTGGTAGAGACGGAAGAAGGCGTCGCGGCTCAGGCCGCTCTCGGCGATCTGGTGGTCGAGGTTGTGCTTGCGAGCGTCGACCTCGGCCTTGAGCGCGCTTTCCGGCAGCGGGATGTCGATCTTCTCGAGCAGCGAGTCGAGCGCGTTCTCGCGGGCCTGCACGACCTGGTCGATCAGCTTGTTGCGGCGGGACTGCTCGCGGATGCTGTTCTTCAGCTCGTCGAGCGTGTCGAACTCGCTCGCGAGCTGGGCGAACTCGTCGTCCAGCTCGGGGAGGACCTTCTCCTTGACCGCCTTGACGCTGATGATGACGTCGGCCTCGTCGCCGGCGTTCTCGCCGCCGACCAGCTCGGTCTTGAAGCTCTTCTCGTCGCCCGCGGACATGCCTTCGAGCGCGGTGTCGAGGCCCTGCAGGACGGAGCCGGCGCCGACCTCGTAGGAGACCTCGCTGGCCTGCTGCTCCTCGATGTTCTCGCCGTTGATCTCGGCACGCAGGTCCATGATCACGAAGTCGCCGTTGGCGGCGGCCCGCTCGACGCCGGTCAGCGTCGCGAAGCGCTGGCGCAGCCCGTCGAGCTGGCCGTCCACGTCTTCGTCGGAGACCTCGGCGGAGTCGACCGTGACCTCGGCGCCCGCGTAGTCGGGCACCTCGAAGTTGGGCCGGATGTCGACCTCGGCGGTGAACTCGATCTGCTCACCGTCGTCGATCCTCGTGACCTCGATGTCCGGCTGGCTGACCGGGAACACGTCGACCTCGTCGACGGCCTGGCCGTACAGCTTGGGCACCGCGTCGTTGAGGGTCTCCTCCAGCACTACCGCCCGGCCGAAGCGCTGCTCGATGATGCGGGCCGGAACCTTGCCAGGCCGGAACCCGGGGACGCGCACCTGCTGCGCGACCTTCTTGTACGCCGCATCCATGCTCGGGCGCAGCTCGTCGAACGGCACCTCGACAGTGAGCTTGACCCGGGTCGGGCTGAGCTCCTCGACAGCGGTCTTCACGGAATGGTCTCCTTGATCAAGCTACGAGTGATCGCGGGCGCGTCCATCGGCTCACGCGCCGCGCCCACATGTGCGGCGTTGGGCATGCTCCGCCACGGCGGGATCCAACGCCGATGGCCAGTCTAGGGCAGATGCGTACCCAACAACGACGCCGCCGCCGTCAGAACTCGTCCGCGATCGTACGCAGGAGCTCGATCGTCTCATCCGGAGTGGTGCTCACGGCGCACAACCGCTCCATCACCTCGGTGTACCGATCCACGTCCTCCCGCTTGTCCAGGTAGAGGGCACTGGCGAGCTGCTCGACGTACACCACGTCGGGCAGGTCGGCGTCGGGGAAGCGGAGGATGCTGAACGCTCCCCCCTCCGACGGGTGCCCGCCGAAGCTGAACGGCATGATCTGGATCGTGATGCTCGACTGGCGCATCAAGTCGATGAGGTGTTCGATCTGGGCTCGCATCACCTCGGTGCCGCCGATGGGCCGCCGCAACGCGGCCTCGTCGATAACGGCCCAGAAGATCGGGCCGTCCGGTCTGTCGAACATCCGCTGGCGCTCCAGCCGGAGATCCACCCTACGGGCGATCTCCTCCGCCCCGATGCCCGCCGATCCGGCGGTCACCACGGCCCTTGCATACTCCTTGGTCTGCAACAGTCCTGGCACGAACTGGACCTCGTAGGTCCTGATCCTGGCGGCGGCCTCTTCAAGGCCGACGTACGCCTGGAACCACGTGGGCAGGACGTCGTTGAACCGGTGCCACCATCCAGGCTCGTTGGCCGTGGCCACCAGGTCGAGCACGGCCGAGCGGGCCTGATGATCCACGACCCCGTACAGGGTCAGCAGGTCCGCCACGTCGCGTTCTTTGAACCCCACTCGGCCGAGTTCCATCCGGCTGATCTTGGATTCCGAGCCCCGGATGAGGTGGCCCGCCTCCTCACGAGTGACATTCTTCGCTTCCCTGAGCTTGCGCAGCTGGGAGCCCAGGAGGATGCGCAGCGCCGTCGGCCCGGAACCCGGCTGGTTCTGCGTCACTTTGCCTCCTATCAAGGTCCGCACACACAGTGACACCACATTGCCGGGTATGACAAGGTCTCAACCTCGTGTCCGATTCGGATACCTATGCACCAAAACGCCGCTTGCTGCTGCACAATGCAACTGCACGTGCATTTGGGTCTTGCAGCAGCAGCGGATCGTGACCCATGATGGCCTAGTGCATAGTGGGATATTGGGCCAAACATGCACTAACCAAGGTTGAACGGGGAGGTATCGGCAGCATGGTGGAGGATCCTCTGACCACTGCCGATTGCCTGCAGATCACCCGCGAGGTCGGCTTCGATCACCTGCTCATGGGCGGGAAGCCGTACACGACCTCGTGCCCCTTGCCTTTCCAGGCCGACTCGGTGAAGACCGCCAGGGACGTGACCCGCTCGACGCTGCGGCGGTGGGGGTTGCACGAGCTGAGCGACGACGCCGCGCTCGTGGTGTCCGAGCTGGTGACGAACGCGGTCAGGTACGCGATGTACGACGCGGGACGCCGGGAGATCGAACTGCTGCTGATGCGGGTGGCCCCGCATGTGCTGCTGGCGGTGGCGGATCCCAGCGACGACGTGCCGCGGCCCAAGGAGCCCGACTTCATCTCGGAGAACGGGCGCGGCCTTTACATCGTCGAAACGTACAGCCAGTGCTGGGGCTGGGACCCGCTCGACCGCGGCGGCAAGGCCGTCTGGGCGCTCTTCCGCACCGAATCCTGACTGCTCCACCCGTCTTTTTCCTGCCTTAGGGCATCTTTGCGCGCGCTCATGACTGGAATGCTAGTTTGGTCACCAGTCATCAGTCATGGGAGGAGCGCTCGTGCGGGATGATCAGAGCGGCCGGGCCGACCGGATCCTCGACGCGGCCAAGGACCTGTTGCTGCGCTGGGGATACCGGCGGGTGACGATCGATGAGATCGCCAAGCGGGCCGCGGTCGGCAAGGGCACGGTCTACCTGCACTGGCGTACGCGCGAGCAGTTGTTCTTCGCCGTGGGCGCCCGGGAGGCGGTCGCGATGATCGACGCGATCGCGGCGGCCATGCGGGCCGATCCCGGCGAGATCGCCCTGCACCGGTACATGCGCCGGTTCTTCATGGAGGCAATGAGCCGGCCCGTGTTGCGCGCTCTGTTCACCCGGGACGCGGAGACGCTCGACAAGTTCCTCTCCAGCCCGGCCAGGCAGCCGCTGCAGGGCGCGAAGCTCCTGGCCTCGCGCGAATATCTGGGCGTGCTGGCCGCGCACGGCCTGCTGCGACCCGGCCTGCGGCCTGAGGACCTCGACTATTCGCTGCCGACGATCGTGTTCGGCTTCTTCGGGGTCGATCCGCTGCTGCCCGCCGGCCTCACGCTCGGGCTGGAGGAGAAGGCCGGGCATCTGGCCGACACGCTGCGCAGGACGTTCGAGCCCGAGCCGTTGCCGGACTGCGGGCCGGCCGCCGAACGGGTGATCGAGGTCTTCGAGCAGCTCTCCCGTGACTTCAGCGACGCCGCTTACGGAGGCAACGATGGATCATGACATCACCGGGCTGCACCACGTGGGCCACCTCGTGCACGACATGGAGCGGGCGCTGGAGCTGTATCGGCGGCTGGGGTTCGTCCTGCCCGGGCCCGCGTACCCGGTGCTGGGCGAGCCGCCGGAGCCGTTCGGGGTCGGGAACACGCACGCGTACTTCCCGGGCAACTTCATCGAGCTGGTCACGGTCGCGGGCTCAGGGCGGGTGCCGGACGACGCCCGGCTGATGCCGCTGCGGGCGCCCGAGGGCGCGCTGCCCCGTCTCAAGGAGGCCATCCGCGGTACGGCCGCCAACCTGGAGTCCTGCCTGCGGCGGTTCGAGGGGGTGCACATCCTGATGTTCGACTCGCCCGACATCCTGGGCGCCGCCGCCCGGCTGGAGGGGAACGGGGTCGGGCATGGTGGCGTGCAGGCCGCGCAACGACCGGTGGAGACGGCTGACGGGGTGCGGATGGAGCCGGTCCGCTATCTGGAGCTCGACGGGACGGGGCCCGGGCTCGTACCGGAGGGCAGGGTGGGCCTGGCCGCGAACTCCCCCGAGGCCGCCCCAGACGTCCCCGAGCATCCCAACGGCGCTGTCGCGCTGGTGGAGTGCGTGCTGTGCGTCGCCGACGGCGAGCTGGACGACGCCGAGCGGCGTTACGAAAGCTATCTGGGACGGGCGGCGTGGCGCGGGGCGGCGGGGACGCGGACGTTCGAGCTCGCGGGCCCCGCCAGGGTCACGCTGGTGGCGGCGTCGGCGCTGGACGGGCTCCTGCCGGGCGAGGCGGCGTCCGCGCTGCCGGGCTTCGTGGCCTACGCGGTGGCGGTACGCGACGTCGCGGCGGCCGAGCGGCTCCTGCGGGACGCCGGGCTCCCGGTGGGCAAGACGGCCTCGGGAGAGGTCTTCGTGCCCGGCCGGGCGGCGTTCGGCGTCGCCATCGTCTTCCGCCAGATCGCCTGACGGCGGTGGACGGACCGTTATTCGCCGGTGACGCCGTCGATACGCTCGCGTAGCAGGTCTGCGTGACCGTTGTGCCTGGCGTACTCCTCGATCATGTGGATGAGGATCCAGCGGTGGGAGCAGTCCTGGCCGTTGCGGTCGCCGACGGCGTCCAGCGGCTTGGCCGCCGAGATGGCGCGGGCGCGAGCGATCTCGTCCTGCCAGGTCGCGAAGGCTTCTTCGGCGGAGGCGGTGCCGGTCTCCTTGAAGTCGGCGTCGTTGTCGCGGTCCTTGTCCCAGAGCTTGGGGATGTCCTCGCCGTTCAGCACACGGCGGAACCAGGAGCGTTCGACGTGGGCCATGTGCCTGACCAGGCCGAGCAGGGACAGGTTCGAGGGTGGCGCGGAGCGCTCGCGCAGTTGCGCCTCCGACAGGCCCGCGCATTTGACGGCGAGCGTGCCACGGTGCCATTCGAGCCAGTTGTTCAGGACGGTCAGCTCGTCGCCGATGAGGGGTGGGGGGATGCGGCTGTCAATCACGAGGCTCGACCTTATCCGCCTGCCGCGACTGCTCCCGACCATGGGTCGCGCGGCGTTCGTCCTGGAAGAAGCGGTAGACCGCGGCGCGTACCTCCTCGTTCACGACGTTACTGACGAACGCGTCGGCGGTGTCGCCGCACAGGTGCCGCAACGCGGGGGATTCGTCGAGCAGGGACTGGATCAGGGCTCGCTGAGGTGTCAGGCGCAAGGGGCGGCCGGCGGCGTCGGCCAGGAGGCCGTGCCTTCCCGTATAGGCGAACGCGGGTGCGAGGCGTTCGCCGTCGATGGCGACCGGGTGATCCAGGGGCCTGCGGTGGTAGTTGGGCTCGGTGAGGTCGAGTGCGGCGAGCTGGCTTTCGTCGAGCCAGAGCACGTACAGGCTGGAGGTCTCGCCGGGGGTCTCCAGCGGCGCGGCCGGCACGTAGCCCCATCTGCTCACGTGGGCGGAGACGCCGGGCGCGATGCCGCGGACGTCGGCGAGCGTCATGGGGACGACGGGGCGTACGCCGTGATCGAGGAACTTCCTGCGTATCTGGCTGGGTGCGGCGTTGGAGCCCACGGCGACGACGAGGTGGCGTGCGTCCAGCGGGTGGCAGGCCAGGCGGGCCAGCAGGCTCCCCAGCGCCTCCTCCCCGGCCCGCCACTCCTCCGGCGGCCTGCCCGCGGTGGCGCGCAGCGGTACGTAGGCGTCGTCGAGCAGGACTCCGGACGCGGCCGGGATGCGGCCTGGGTAGGTGAGCGGACGCGACATGGGGTCGTCTGCGAAGAGCTTCACGCACTCCAGCATGGCGTCCCCTCGCCTGTTCTGTTTCTTGGTACGGCCGCCGTCACCGGCCGGTGAGCCGGGCCCACAGCGCCGCGGTGCCCGCCCGGCGCCCCCAGGCGATCACGGCGGACAGCACGAGCAGGAGCAGCGGCAGGAACACGCCTCCGCCCGACACGAACACCTCGGTCAGCGTCGCGCCGACCATCAGGCCTGCGAGCGCCAGCCCCGCCGTCCCCGCCAGCCGCGGCACGAACAGCGCCGCCGCCCCCGCCACCTCCAGCACCGCCACCAGGTAACGGAACCAGTCGCCGAGCCCGATCGCCTCGAACGTCGAGGCCGCCGGCTCGGCGTTGGTGAACTTGCCCATGGCCGACATCAGAAAGAACCCCGCCACCGCGACCTGGAGCACCCACAGGGCGACGTTGAGCACGCGTCCCGCGGTGGTCGCCGGCTTGCCGTCGGAACGCGGCGCTGTCCTGGTCATGATCTCCTGCCTTCCCTTGAGCTGCGTGCTTCCGACGCTAGGCGGGAAGATCGGCGGAGAGAATCGGCTCAGGTGCCGGACCGGGGTGTACCTACCTACACCAGCGACGTGAGCCCTGGCCGATCAGCCTGGCGGATTCGATCCGCCAGGCCACGTCGATCGCTAGTCCTTGGCGGCGTGCTCTGGGCGCATCCGCTTCTCGGCCTCCGCGATCTCGGCAGGGAAGGAGGCGTCGAAGTCATCGGCGTCGAGGATCTTCCGGAGCTCGACCTCGCTGCCGCGCAACGGCGAGCGCTTGACCCACTCGACGGCCTCCTCCATCGAGGCGACCTCCCAGATCGAGTAGCCGGCGATCAGCTCCTTCGTCTCGGCGAACGGGCCGTCGATCACCGTGGCGTTGCCTTCGGCGTCGAACGCGACCCGCTTGCCCTTGCTGGACGGCTGGAGCCCGTCGCCGGCCACCACGACGCCCGCCGCGACGAGCTTCTCGTTGAACAGGTCCATCGCCACGAACTCCTCGGCGGTGCCGAACTCTCCGGACTCGGACTGCTCCGTCGCCTTGCCCAGAACCATGACCTTCATCGCGATGCTCCTTCGCGCCTGCCCGAGATCGGCCCCATTGACCGATTCAACCCTGGCTCACCCATGCGTCGAACGGGAAGGGATGGATTCGACATGACGCCGCACTTTTTCTCGCGAATCTTGGAGCATTGCTCTCCGGCAGCGGGCCACCGCAGGCGACGTAGTCAAGCAGGCGGGGCGCTGCCATCAGGGCTGTCAGGAGCTTCGCCCGCATTTTCAGGCCGTGCTTCGCCCGGGACAGGCGCTGCAACATGTTTCAGCAGATCTCCCAGGCGCACCGCGCGTCGAGGAGCCGGCTTGGGGTCAGCCCTTCTGAACTCTATGCAGGTGTGTTCTCGCGCCAGCCACTGCTCATCCATGGGCGCGCCCATGATGGCCTCCGCCGTCATCAGCGACGCCTTGCGGTAGCGGGTCTGCCACCCCTCCAACCCGCTGGGGGTGGTGCTCATCCAGTGCTCGACCGTCTCCTGGTCGGGCGTGGCGTCGTACTCCCACCCAGTGCCCTCGAAGCTCACTACAACGCGCCCCTTCTCCCGGTACGTGACGAAGGGTGGACCGAAGTCACTCCAGCCGACGTCCAGGCACACGCCTGCCTGAGAGAGGCGAGCCTGCGCACCGGTCTCCATGAAGGGCAGCCCTGGCTCCAAGAGGACGACGCCATGGCCGAGCGCACCGGCGAAGAGGAACGGTATCCCCTCCTCGACACCGAAGTGGGCGGCTAAGTCGGTCTCGCGAAACGTGGCGGTCGTCACCAGGTTCCGGCCTCCGCTGTAGATGGCGAGGACGTCGTCCAGGGTGACGCCCGTACACCAGGTGATCCAGGTGGTGTTCCCTAAGGTGTCGGCCACCTGCTTGTAGTCAGTCACGGCGTGATCTTGCCGTTCCCTACCGGAGACAGCAAGGGCTGGACGCTTCGTCGAGGGACAGCTGGGACACCCTGTCGGCCTCCTCATGCCACGCCGAAGCACGCGCCGAACTGAATGCGGTCCGACCGGTCCCGGCACCCGGGCCGGTGCCAGGGCCGGTGCCAGGGGTGGATTGGGTCGACCATGTGGAAACGGATCCGATCCGGGCTCTGGAAGCCTTCGTCCTCGGCTGGTTCCCTGCCGAGGAGCCGGAAGAGGAGAGTACGGCGGGCGAACTGGGCGACCTGCCGGAGGCGCTGGCTGCCTTCCACCGCTTGGCCCGCCTCCGACCGGCGCTCCACAGATTCCACGACCCGGTGCTGCAGCAGCCCAAACGCACATCCGGGCCGCTCGGCGACCGGCTGGCGGGCAGGGCGGACGTCGTGCCCAGAGCCGGCGACGACCGAAGCGGTTACCGGAGCCGTCGTCCGGTCCGGGACCGTAGCGATCGATCGCATCTCCGGCGGCTCTGAGAAGACTCAGAAGGCCCCTCCCGATCGGGAGGAGCCTTCTGGCTGGTCGGGGCGACAGGATTTGAACCTGCGACTTCTTGCTCCCAAAGCAAGCGCGCTGCCAAGCTGCGCCACGCCCCGTCTCGCCGAGTGCGCATACGCTCCGGGACTCCGGTACGCTTACGCCCTGACGACCGGATGAAGTCTAGACCAGAGTTCGACCGGTTCGCGCGGACGTAGCTCAATGGTAGAGCCCTAGTCTTCCAAACTAGCTACGCGGGTTCGATTCCCGTCGTCCGCTCCAGATGACGAAAGGCCAGGTCGCCGAGGTTCGGCACCTGGCCTTTCCCGATGTTCAGGGCGTCGCCGGCGATTTACACTGCGCGTTATGGCTTCCGAGAAGATCCCCCGGTCCTTCACCCGGCACGAGGGCGATCCGGGCCGTGTGGCGGTGCTGCTGCCCGGCCAGGGCTACACGGCCGCCCGTCCCCTCCTCCACTTCGCGCGCGCGGTGCTCGTGCAGCATGGCTGGTCCGTGCAGGAGATCTGGTGGGACGCTCCGATCGGCCCGTCTGTCGAGGACCGGGAGAAGTGGGTCGTCGATCAGGCGCGGCAGGCCCTCGATGCCGAGGATGCCGGCCGGGTGCTCCTGGTCGGTAAGTCGCTCAGTACGTTCGCCGCGCCCCTCGCGGCGGATCGCGGGCTGCCGGCGATCTGGCTGACTCCGCTGATCGCCCTGGGCGGTGTGCTGGAGGGCCTGCGCCGCAGCGAGGCGCCCACGTTGCTGGTCGGGGGCACCGGTGACCGGTCGTGGGACGGTGACGTCGTACGGACGCTGGATCACCCGTACGTCGAGATCCCCGACGCCGACCACGGCCTCGAGATCCATGGCGACGCGGTCGGGTCGGTCCAGATACTCAAGGATGTGACGGCTGCCATGTCCGGCTTCGTGGCAGGGCTCGGCTGAGTGGCTGGGGCACGCCGCTCGGAAGAGGGCTCGTAGGCTGGCGGTGATGCGTGCGCGACCGATCTCCCATGACGTGCTCGTCGAAGAGCTGGCCGAGCTGATCTCCGCCCGCCCCCCGGACGAGTGGGTGCGGGTGGCCGTGGACGGCGCGCCCGCCGCGCGGCCCGACCGGCTCGCCGACGCGCTGGCGGCGCCGCTGCGGCTGCGGGGCCGGCCCGTGCTGCGCGTGTCCGCCGGCGACTTCCTGCGGCCCGCGTCCCTGCGGCTGGAGCACGGCAAGACCGATCCCGACGCCTTCTACGAGGACTGGCTCGACGTCAAGGCCCTGCGCAGGGAGGTGCTCGAACCGCTCGATCCGGGCGGGTCCGGGCAGGTGCTGCGGGCGTTGTGGGACAGCAGGATCGATCGGGCCTACCGGCTGCCGTACCAGGAGCTGCCCGAAGGCGGCGTGGTGATCGTCGACGGGACGCTGCTGCTGGGGCGCGGGCTGGCGTTCGAGGTGAGCGCGCATGTGTGGCTGTCCCCCGGCGCGCTGGAGCGCGGGACGCCGGAGGACGAGCGGTGGCGGCTGCCCGCGTACGAGCGCTACGAGCGGGAGGTACGGCCGCAGCGGGCGGCGGACGTGGTGATCAGGGCCGATCATCCGGATCGACTGGCGTTGCTGCAGCCGGACGCGGATCATGAGTGACCGCCCGCACCGGCCGTGGACACTCCGGCGGGTGGCGCTGGAACAAGGTGCGTAACCGGCGCAGAAGCCGTACCGCCGTTCTCTCATGCAGGTGTACGGCGCCACCGTCCACGCCAGCCCCTCCCCCGTGACCGGCTCGGGCAGCAAGGTGCTGGCCGACGACCCGGAGTCGCCCGGCAGCCTGGGCATCGCGATCAGCGAGGCGGTCGAGGTGGCCGCCGCGACGCCCGATGCCCGCTGCGCGCTCGGCTCGGTGCTCAACCACGTGCTCATGCGCCAGACAGTGATCGGCGAGCCGGCGTCCGCTTCGCCAGGACGGAGGGCATCCTGCCCGCGCCCGAGCCCACGCACGCGCTGGCCGAGACCATCGCCGAGGCCCTGCGCTGCAAGGAGAGCGGGGAGGAGAAGGTCATCCTGACCGCCCTCTGCGGTCACGGCCACTTCGACCTGGGCGCCTACGACCGGTATCTGGCAGGCGACCTGGAGGACTTCACGCTGCCGCAGGAGTGCATCGACCAGGCGCTCAGCGAACTGCCCACATGAGAAAAGGGTGGCCGCCCGCGAGCGGCCACCTCTCAACGTGCCGTGGGGCGCTTGCCGTGGTTGGCCTTCTTCTTCCTGCGTGCCTTGCCCTTGCGTGCGCGCCTGGCCATAGGCTGCCTCCCGGTGCTCGGTACGACACATGAGCACCCAACGTCTCTCGGCTGCCCCGGCCCGGCAAGCGATCCGCCCGAACTAACATTCCTCAACAATTCCGTGTCATAATTTGGTGGAATCTGTTGGAAGGAACGGGCGTGCTCGCACAGCAGCGACAGCAGGCGATCCTCGAACGCGTGCGCACCAGCGGGGGCGTCCGGGTCGCCGATCTCGTACGCGAGCTCGGCGTCTCCGACATGACCATCCGCCGCGACCTCGAGGTGCTGGCCGAGCGCGGGCTGCTGGAGAAGGTGCACGGCGGCGCGACCGCCCTGGGCCCCGGCTCGACCGAGGAGCCCGGCTTCACCGCCAAGTCCGCCCGCCAGCAGCCGGAGAAAGAGGCCATCGCGCGGCGCGCCGCCCAGCTCGTCCGGCCGGGCACGGCCGTGGCGCTCAGCGCGGGCACCACGACCTGGGCGCTGGCCCACCATCTGATCGGCATCCCCGAGCTGACCGTGATCACCAATTCGATCCCCGTCGCCGAGGTCTTCCACCGCAATCCGCTCACCGACAGGACCGTCGTGCTGACCGGCGGCGTGCGCACGCCGTCCGACGCCCTGGTGGGCCCGGTGGCCGTGGCGGCGATCCGCCGCCTGCACGTGGACACGTTGTTCCTCGGAGTGCACGGGATGAGCGTGCGGGCCGGCTTCACCACGCCCAACCTGCTGGAGTCCGAGACCGACAGGGAGCTGGTGGCGGCCGCGCACCGGCTGGTCATCCCCGCCGACCACACCAAGTGGAACACCGTCGGCATCAGCACCATCGCCGAGCTGACCGAGGCCGACGTGGTCATCAGCGACGCGGGGCTGCCCGAGGACGCACGCATGGAGCTGGCCGAACGGGCCGGAGAACTGATCATCGCGGAGGGCACGTCTTGAAACGCACCATCACCCACCTGGCCGACGGCCGAGAGCTGATCTACTTCGACCGGCGGGACGACGCCGACAGGAGCGCGATCGACCGCCGGGTGCTCGACCCCCGGCCGGTGGCCTCCGAGCTGCGTTACGACCCGCTGACCGAGGAGTGGGTCGCGATGGCGGGGCACCGGCAGACGCGGACGTTCCTGCCGACGGGCACGGCCGCCGAGTGCCCGCTGTGCCCGTCGTCGGACACGCGGTCCACGGAGATCCCGGCGTACGACTACGACGTGGTGGTGTTCGAGAACCGCTTCCCCTCCTTTTCCGGAAATTTCGGGACCTATGGCGAGCCGGGCGGGCTGAGTGAGGTACGTCCGGGCGTGGGGCGCTGCGAGGTGGTCTGTTTCACCTCGGAGCATTCGTCGTCCTTCTCCAGGCTGTCCGACGCCCAGGTCGAGCTGGTCATGGAGGCGTGGGCCGACCGTACGGCCGAGCTGTCCGGCATCGAGGGCGTGGAGCAGGTGTTCTGCTTCGAGAACCGGGGCGAGGAGATCGGCATCACGCTCGCCCACCCGCACGGCCAGATCTACGCCTACCCGTACGTCACACCGCGGACCAAGCTGCAGCTCGCCGCCGCCGCGCGCTATCAGGGAGCGGGCAACCTGTTCGCCGACGTGCTGGCCGCCGAGCGCGCCGCAGGGACGCGCGTGATCGCCTCCAACGAGCTGTGGACGGCCTTCGTGCCGGCCGCCGCGCGCTGGCCGTTCGAGGTGCACATCTACCCGCACCGGCAGGTGCCCGACCTGGCGGCGCTGTCGGAGACGGAGCGGGCCGCGTTCGCACCGCTCTACACCTCGGTGCTGCGGGCCTTCGACGACCTGTTCGGCGTCGTGATGCCGTACATCTCGGCCTGGCACCAGGCGCCGGTCCGCCAGGACCGCGAGCTGGGCTACCTGCACCTGGAGCTGTTCAGCATCAGGCGGGCGCCGGGCAAGCTGAAGTATCTCGCCGGCTCGGAGTCGGCGATGGGCGCCTTCGTCAACGACGTGCTGCCCGAGGAGGCCGCCAGCATGCTTCGGTCACAAGTAGATCACTAATAGATTGCTAGTTAAGGTCGCATGACTCGTGATCTACCACTAACATCCCTATATGCACCGGCCATAACGGTCGTTGTTGCCTAATTCCGGGCGCGTCGCCCGGGAGCCGGGGACCCATCGCATTTGGGGTGAATCCACTTCGGTGGTAGGGAAGCACTCCCATGCCCGAACCCGTCAGCTAACCCGGTCGGCAGAGGGAGAGGAACACCTACGTGGCGGCTTCGTCCCCTGCGAAACTTGCCATCGGTCTCATCATCGCCGCCGCCGTCGCACTCTTCCCGGTGACCTCGGCGGCCGCGGCCCCCAAGCCGACGGAATCCGAGCTCCGCGCCCAGCTCAAGCAGCTCAACAGCAAGGTCGACAAGCTGATCGAGAAGTACAACCTCAAGCGCGTCGAGCTGGCCAAGGCGCAGGAAGCCGCCAAGACCGCCGAGGAGCGGCTGGCCACCGCCGAGCAGACGCTGGTGACGGCCGAGCAGCGGGTCGCCGAGATCGCCACCCTGCGCTACCAGGCCGGGGATCCCACGCTGCCCGGCTTCATGGTCCCCGACAGCACCGGCGGGGCCGTCGTGCTCGACCATCTCATCGCCGAGCAGCAGGCCGTCGTGCAGAGCGTGACCAAGGCCAGGGACGACAAGAAGAAGGCCGCGGACGACGCCGCCACACTCGCCACGCAGATCCGCGGGGACACGGCGGAGGTGGCCGAGCAGCGCGACGAGGCCGAGGACGTCATCGACGACATCAAGAAGAAGCTCCAGGACCTCGTGCCGTTCGGCACCGGCCGCAAATCCGACGGAAGCTGGGCTCCTGAGCTGCCCACCGGCTCGGACAACATCACCCCGCGTACGCAGCTGATGAAGGCTCAGGTGCAGAAGAACTTCTCACTGCCGTTCGAGGTGGGCTGCTTCCGCTCGGGCTCCAGCGGCGAGCACCCGCTCGGACGGGCCTGCGACTTCATGATGAGCACGGGCGGCTCGATGCCCTCCGCCGTCAACAACGCCCTGGGCGACCGGATCGCCGAATGGGCGCTCAAGAACAAGAGCCGGCTCGGGATCAAGTACGTGATCTGGAAGCAGCGCATCAACCAGGGGTCTGGCTGGCGCGCGATGTCGGACCGCGGCAGCGTCACGGAGAACCACTTCGACCACGTGCACATCTCGATGAACTGAGCTGCATGGGGCAGCCTCGCAGGTAGACGACGCCTTTCGCTCGGCTGCCCCATGATCAGGGCGCTTTCAGGGCACTCCACGCCTTACCTACAGCCTCCCTCATACGATCTTCGCTAGACGGCATCAGATGGGTATAGGTCCGCAGTGTGAAGCCGGGATCGGCATGCCCGAGGAATTCCGCCACGGCCTTGATCGACACACCGTCTTCCAGCAGCACCGACGCGAAGTGATGCCGAAGCATGTGGAATCCGTTCTCACGAGTGGCCGCTATGCCGGCCTTCTTCAGGGCGGGCTTCCAGACGTAGAGATTGAACTCCGTACGGGAAATCGGAGTGTGCTGTCGCGTCACGAACACCAGCTTGGCCGTGTGCAACGGCCCGTCAGGCGTCCTCCACGGCAAAGTGACCTCTGTGAGCGGATGGCCAGCAATGTGATCGGCCAACTGCTCCGCCACCACCTTGGGTAACGGAATGTCTCGGAGCTTGCCACCCTTGGGCGGAGCGAAGACGCGCACGCGACCTCCCAACACCTTGACTTGGCGTCGAACGTGCAGGACAGCGCGTTCGCTATCGATGTCATCGGCAGCCAGGCCGAACGTTTCCCCTTGTCGCAAGCCGAGGCCAGCAGCAGTCAGGACCATCGCCCGGTACCGCTGAGTAATGGCGTCCGCCATTGTCCAGACCTGGCTCACCGTTCACGGATGGATTCGCTTGGCCTCGAACTTGGGACTCTTCACCGAACCAACCGGCCCGTGCCAATGTGTCGACAGCTAACACCCGTTACAACTTTGCTTACGTCTTCAAGCCCGCCGTACGGCGGGGAGGCTCCGGCCCAACGATGAGGGGTATGGAGTCGTGGAAGCCTCATGATCGTCAGCCAGCGGTAAAGATCCACGAACAGAATCCACTCGTTCCCAGGGCTCCACCGAAGATCGAAAGAAGGCGTCCAGGCAGACAGCAGGACAGCGCGACGACCACCAAGGCCGCGCCAGCTCACAAGCCCGAGAAGCCTCACGGAGGCAGGCGCCGGCCACCCACGCACCGCCTCTTCTACTCTGCCCTTGCCAACACGCACACCACCGCGAAAGACGCAGCACAGGAGCCTGGCCTCTGCGCGCCCGCTCGCGACTGCTGCGGCTCGTTCCGGCCGCGTCAGCCGCGGCGGCGCGCGTGCCGACAAGCGGCACACCGTAAGCAGAAACGACGCCCTGGACGACCTGGAGCACTCCACTCCACATACCTCAAGCCTCCAGCACAAGGCACAGGACCATCAGCGGCCACCACACAGCCCACGCGTCAGCGACGTCAAGTCAAAGGGGCGGAGAACACTCGCAGCCACGCCCGAGGAGAGGAAGACCGCACGGCCAGACGGGCGGTTCCGGGGGTCGCCGAATTGTTTCGGAGCCAGATCCATGGAAACCCTCCAAGATCGCAAAAGAGGGGCCGGAGGGGAAAGTTCGCGGGCAGGGGCGCTTCCCCTCCCCATTAAGTCGATCATTGCAATGCCCCTCTTTTACGATCTTTCCCCATGGATCCAGCGCCACCGCAACAATTCCTCAACCCCCTGCAAGCCCCGCATCCCTGGAGCCGACTCGCACGGAGCCCCGCCCTGGGCAGCGTTGCCCAGTCGTGATGCTTTTTCTCTACTATCGCCTGACGTGATGGATCTTGAAAACACGCTCCTTGGCCTTCTCGCCGCAGGTACGGTGTCGCTACTTATTGCCGTTTACTGGATCGTCCTCGGCGACTTCCGGATCAGACCGGAGGTCGCCTTCGTCTGGATAGGCGTAGGTGCTACGTTCATGATCGGCGCAGTCGCAGCGGCCATCTATGAGGCAGGTCGTAAGCGATAAGCATCCCCTGAGCACCCGCTGCTCGATCCTTCAGCGCGCCCGGAGCCCATCAAGGGCGCCACGTGCTCGCAACGCTCCGGACTGTCTCCGGAATGATCAATACCCCCCAGCGTGATTCAAAGTACGTTTCACCAGCTCACAGCCGCACTTAGCAGGGAATCGCAAGCTCTCTCCCAAAGCGGTTGCCTTCCTGGTCCGCACACATCCAGGGCACATCCAGGGCACACGGCCACGTAAAACGCCGTGAAACGTTGGCAATTGGTCAGATACAGCAGCGCAGCTCAACCAAGCCCTAGTAGTACTTTGTTAGTTTGTTATGGCGGGTGCTGGTGGCAGGTCGGGCAACGACCGCTCCAGGTGGCTAACAACACCTGGAGCATGTGCAAGATCTTGTAGAAGGTCAGGCCGCTCCAGCCGCTTTTGGGCTGGTCAACCGCAGTTCAGTGCGGAACAGGTGGACGGCCGAGACCAGGTGACGTGGCGATGCCATCCCATCCAGGAGCGCCCCTCGAAATGGGTCAGGCCCAGGCCGGTCTTGAGCTCGCGGTAGTCGTGCTCGATGCGCCAGCGGATCTTGGCCAGGCGGACCAGTTCCCGCAGTCGCATGTCGGCCGGCAGGGTGGACAGCCAGTAGTCGGTGGGCTCGCTCTCGCCGGGTGGCCATTCGGCCAGAAGCCAGCAGTCGGGCAGATGCCCGTCATCGTCTCGGGGGATGTCGCTGTTGGCGGGCCGTACCCGCAGGACGAGGAAGCGTGAGCGCATCGTGGCGGCCGGGTTGCCCCTGCTCTTCTTGGTGCCCTGCCGCCGGCTCACCCGGCGCAGACTGCCTCGTCCGGCGGCCAGGGCCAGCTCGCGCAGGCTGGAGGGCGCGCTGCGGTACTTGGCCACCGGACGGCGGCCGTTGCCGGAGTACGGCACCGTCTCAGGAACGACATCGGCGGCATACGCGCTGGTGCCGCCCTTGACAGCGACCACGTACGACAGGCCGCGCCCGGTCAGGCCCAGCCGCAGCGCGGTCACATCGCCGTAGCCGGAATCGGCCACCACCAGCGGCGGCACCTGGCCCCAGGAGGCCAGTTCATCGAGCATCTCCAGGGCCTGCTGCCACTTGGGATGGTGTCGCTGATCGTCAGGGATCCGGCAGCGCCGCCGCCGCTCGGCGATCGCTGCCGTTTCGGCCGCGTCTTCGGCCAGCGCGTCGTCCCAGCGTTGCGGCAGGAACAGCCGCCAGTTCAACGCGGCCGAGCAGGCGTCGGTGACCGCGTGCACGCTGACCGCGATCTGGCAGTTGGTCACCTTCCCCGCGGTCCCGATGTACTGCCGGGCCACTCCGGGCGAGGCGTCACCGTCCTTCAGGTGCCCGGTGTCGTCCAGCACCCACGCCTGCGGCGCCGCCACCTTGACCGCACGCTGCGCCAGACATCGCCGTACCGTCACGTAATCCCAGGTCGAGGAGGTGATGAACTGCTGCAGCCGCTGATGATCCACGCCCAGCCGCTCAGCCATCGGCACCATCGACTTACGCCGCCCGTCCAGCATCAGCCCCCGCAGGTACAACCCACCGTTGGACCGCTGCTCCCGACGCGTGAAGGAGGTGAACACCTCACCCGCGAAGTCCTCGAGACGGCCGCGGACATCGGCCAGCTCCACCGGAGTCATGTAAAGACCGTCGCACATAGTCTCGAACTAACAAAGTACTACTAGTGCCCTTCTCGCAGGTAAACTAGCCAGCGCCATCACATCTCGATGAACTGAGCCGGCGGGTCAGGGCAGCCGGGCGGCGAGCGACTTGGGGGCGATCCTGCGGTAGGCGTCGGCGACGATCTCCGCCACCTCCGCCCAGTCGACCTCGACGTCCAGATAGACCCCGAGCCACCCCCTGTGCCCCACGTACGGCGGGCGGAAGAAGCGCTCGGGGTCTTCCGCGACCAGCTCCTCCTGCGCTCCGGGAGGAGCCGCGCACCAGAACGCCAGCCGGTCGTCGTGATGGTGGTCGGCGAACATCACGAACGTCTTCTTGCCCCTGACGAACCACGTCGGCTCGCCGTGGCTGAGCCGCTCGGTGGTCTCCGGCAGCGCCAGGCACAGCTCGCGCAGCCGCTCCACGGCGTCCAACGTGTCAGCCGGTCAGCGTGAGCGGGTTGACCAGGTCGGCGTAGACGAGCAGGCCCGCCATGATCATCATGACCAACGCGATCGCGTACGTCAGCGGCAGCACCTTGGCGATGTCCACGTATCCGGGCTCCGGCCGCCGCAGGAGCTTGGCGTAGGCCCGCTTGAGCCCCTCCCACAGGCCGCCCGCGATGTGGCCGCCGTCCAGGGGCAGCAGCGGGATGAGGTTGAACATGCCGATCGCCAGGTTGAAGCCCGCCAGCAGGTTGATGAAGAAGGCGAGCTTGTTCTCGTTGGACATGTCGGAGGAGAAGATCTCGCCGCCTATGCGGCCCGCGCCGACCACGCCCACGGGCCCCTCGGGGTCGCGCGCCTCGCCGGAGAAGGCCGCGTGCCAGATCCCGACCATCTTCTCCGGCAGGTTGACCAGGGAGCCCGCCACCCTGGCGGTGAGGTCGCCCATGTAGCCGACGACCTGGCCGACGCTCTGCGTCTGCATGATCTGGGTGGGCAGGACGCCGAGGAAGCCGACGTTCTTGTCGATCTTCTCCGGGTCCTGGAGGTTGGGCCGGTCCTGGGCGATGAGGCTGACGTTGAGCGTTATCGGCTTGCCGTCGCGCACGATGCCGAGCGCCACCGGGCCGGCGCCGTGGGAGCGGATGAGGCGGGTGGCGTCGTCCCAGGAGGCGATCTGCTGCCCGTCGAAGGAGACCATGCGGTCGCCCGCCTTCAGCCCCGCCTGCGCGGCGGGCGTGGGCTTGTCGCTGGCCTTGCAGGCGGTGCGCTGCTCCGCCATCGGGATGACGCACGTGTTGGTGTCGGGCGACACGATCGGCGCCCACGTCGGCAACCCGATGCCGACCAGCAGGATGCTGAAGAACACGAAGGCGAGCACGAAGTTCATCGCCGGGCCGCCGGACATGATGATGACCTTCTGCCACCACTTCTTCCGGTAGAAGACCCGGTCCTCGTCGCCCGGCTGCACCTCTTCCTGCGCGGCGTCGCGGGCGGACTCGATGAGGCCCTGGAACGGCCCCGTCGCCGTGCTGCGCAGCTTCGTGGGATCGTCGCCGGGACGCGGCGGCAGCATGCCGATCATGCGGATGTAGCCGCCGAGCGGGATCCACTTGATGCCGTATTCGGTCTCGCCCTTACGCCGTGACCAGGCCGTCGAGCCGAAGCCCACCATGTATTGGGTCACCCTGACGCCAAAGATCTTGGCAGGCACGAGGTGGCCGATCTCGTGCATGGCGATCGAGAACATCAACCCGAGCAGGAAGATGACGATCCCCACGAGGTAGAGCCAGTTCATCTAGACGCGCTCCATAGCAGACGGCAAGGGCTGACGAAAGGTTCGACAGCCCCAGAGTAGTCGAACTCCCCGCAGCGCACGGCTTGCGCGCCTTTTGGTGAGCATTGACAGTACGCAATCAAACGATCACCCTAAGAGACGACGGAGGGGGACGTCTTGATCCGCATACTCATCGCCGAACACCTGCCCTTGGTCCGCCGTGGCCTGCTCGCCACGCTCGGAGCCGAGCCCGACCTGCGGGTGGTCGCCGAGGCCGGCCGCCCTGAGGAGGTGGTGGACGCGGCGCTGGCCGGGGGGCCCGACGTCGCGGTCGTCGATCTCGACCTGCCGGGGTTGCCGGTCGCGGCCCAGCTCACCGAGCAGGCGCCGGGCTGCGGGGTGCTGATGCTGTCGGCCGCGCCCAATCCCGGTCAGGTGCGCAGGGCGCTGGCGGCGAACGCGCTGGGGTTCATGAGCCTGTGTGTGCCGCCCGAGCGCCTGGCCGAGGGGGTGCGCCAGGTGGCGGCGGGCCGGCGGGCCATCGAGACGGAGCTGGCGGTGGCCGCACTCCAGTGCGCCGACAATCCGCTGACCAGGCGGGAGCTCGACGTGCTGCGGATTGCGGCGGGCGGGGCGCGCTCGACGGAGATCGCCGACGAGCTCTTCCTGTCGGTCGGGACCGTGCGCAACCATCTGTCGCGGATCATGTGCAAGACGGGCGCCCGCAACCGGCTCGACGCCGTACGGATCGCCAGCGACTGCGGCTGGCTGTGAGCCGGGCCTGAACCGGTCGAGGTGTTACGGGACCCCGGTGGAGCCGCGCCGCTCCGCCGGGACCCGAACCCCTAGAGGATCTCAGCCACGCGAAGCCCGCTGCCAGTGACCGCCATCACGACCTGACCTGTGTGAAACGTCACTACGGCCGCCAGATCAGCACCAGCGCGCAATCGTCGTTGTGCCCCGACGCCATGGAGTTGACCAGCACACGGGCGCCGTCGCGGAACCCGGAGGGCAGCAGCCGCTCCGCCTCCCCGAGCAGCCGGTCGAGCCCGGCGTCGATGTCGCGGCCCGGCTGCTCGATCAGCCCGTCGGTGTAGAGCAGCAGCGCGTCGCCCTTGCGCAGGGTGCCGCTGTCGGGCTCGCAGTGCAGGTCGGGCACGACGCCGAGGACCACGCCCTTGGCCGTGGCGACCTGCCAGTTGCCCGTGCCCGCGTCGAACTTCACCACCGGCGGATGCCCGGCCGAGGTGATCGTGTAGTCGCCCGTCTCCAGGTCGAGGCGTACGTGGACCGCCGTCACGAACCCTTCGTCACCGCGCTGGCGGTGCAGGTAGGCGTTGCAGGCGGGCAGGAAGTCGCCGACCGAGCCCAGCAGCCCGCCGAACGTGCCCGACAGCAGCAGCGCCCTGGTGCCGGCGTCGACGCCCTTGCCCGACACGTCGACCAGGGCGATCTCGACGGCGTTTCCGTCGCGCATGGAGACCAGGAAGTCGCCGCCGAACGACGAGCCGCCCGCCTGCTTGAGCACGACCTTGCCGCCCCAGTCTTTCGGCAGCGGCGGCAGTTCGCCCTGGCTCCGCAGCCGGTCGCGCAGCTCAAGGAGCATCGCGTCGCCGCGCAGGCCCTGCACGCCCAGCTTGCCCCTGGTACGGGCCATGAGCACGGCGAGCACGGTGGTGAACCCGATCGTCACGGTGAGCCCCAGGCCGATGCGCGCCACGCCCAGCGTGATCGCGATGTAGCCGAGCGCCGCGCCGACGGCCACGAGCAGCTTGACCAGGCTGGCCAGCCGGAGCTGCAGCCCGCCGAGGAGGGTGACCAGGATGAGCAACGAGGGCGAGAACCACTCGGTGGACACCTTCGCGGCCAGCGCCCCGATGACGAGCGCGAGCACGGACAGGGTGACGAGCAGGTTGCGGTCGCGGGCCAGCGGGCCTCTGCGCACGAACCGGACGGCAGACACCAGAAACGGCACCCGCACCAGGACGGCGCGGACCCGTGGCGGGATCAGCGGCGCCGGACGGGAACTCATGATGCGCCTGACTGTATCGGTCTGACCCCTGTTTGGGCAGCCCACTTGACCAAGGCCTTGATCATTAAGGACGGATATTGGGTGGCCGTCCTCCTTTGCCCGCTCTTACCTTGGACGGATGACGTATCCGATCCGCCCGATTGACGAGGCCGAGTGGCCTGCCTTCTCCGGGGTCCTCGAAGAGGCGTTCGGCTGGACACCGCACCCCACGCAAAAAGAGCGGTACAAGGCCGAAACCGAGTTCGACCGGACGCTCGCCGCCTTCGACGGCGACGTCATCGCAGGGGTCACCTCCATCTTCAGCTTCACCATGACGGTGCCGGGAGCCCAGCTCCCCGTCGCGGGCGTGACGAGCGTCAGCGTGCTGGCCTCGCACCGCCGCCGCGGCCTGCTCACCGCGCTGATGCGCAGGCAGCTCGCCGACATCCGCGAGCGCGGCGAGAGCGTCGCCGCCCTCTACGCCTCCGAGGCCACCATCTACAGCAGGTACGGGTACGGCAGGGCGGCCAGCGAGCTGTCCTTCCAGATCCGCAAGCACGGCTCCGCGTTCGTCAAGAACGCACCCCAGGACCCGGAGCTCAGGCTCAGGGTCGCCAAGCCCGCCGACGTACGCGCCGAGATGGAGCAGCTGTTCGCCTCCGTCGTCTCGGCCCGGCCAGGACGCTACGAGCGCAGATCGCAGACCTGGACCGGCCTGCTGGCCGACGAGGAGTTCGACCAGCGCGGCGCGGGCCCGCTGCGCTCGGTGCTCGCCGAGGACGATCGCGGCGTGCGCGGCTACGCGCTGTTCCGCATCAAGTCGTCCTGGGACGACAACGGCGTGCCCGACAGCGAGCTGAAGCTGTACGAGCTGGAGGCGGCCGATCCCGCCGCCTACGCCCTGCTCTGGCGCAGCGTCCTGGACCGGGACCTGGTCTCCAGGATCGAGGCGGGCACCAGGCCCGTGGACGACCCGCTGATCGCGCTGCTGGCCGACACGCGCCAGCTGCGTGCGCGGTGGGGCGACGAGCTGTGGATCCGCCTCGTCGAGGTGGACAGGGCGCTGACCGCGCGGGCGTACTCGGCTCCGGTGGACGTGGTGATCGAGGTCGAGGACGACATCTGCCCCTGGAACGCCAGGCGCTGGCGGCTCACCGCCGACCTCACGGGGGCCGAGTGCAAGCCCGTAGAGGACCAGCCCGACATGACGCTGCCGGTCACCGCGCTCGGCTCGGCGTACCTGGGCGACGGGCTGCTCATGGAGTCGCTGGCGGCGGGGCTGCTGCGCGAGCACACGCCGGGCACGGTCCGCGCACTGGGCACCGCCATGTCCTGGAGCCCGAAACCGTGGGCGGGTCTGACGTTCTGACGTAAGGTCGGAGACATGGCGCTGCAAAGTCTGCAGATCACGGCGGTCATCGCCATGCGTGCCCGCGACGTCTCCAAGCCGTCGAAGGAGCAGCAGGAGGCCGCCGACCGGCGGCCTCTGCGCGATGAGATGCCCAGACGCGATTCCAAACGCAAGCCGGGTTAGGGCAGCGAGGGGAGCTGGCCGATCGTCTCGTAGGTGGCCAGCTGGGCGATCCGCCTGCTGTGCCGCTCGCTGCCGGAGAACGACGTCGTCAGGAACACCTCCACGAACCTGGTCGCCTCCTCCGTGGAGTGCATGCGGGCACCGACGCTGACCACGTTGGCGTTGTTGTGCTCGCGGGCCAGGCTCGCCGTCTCCTCGCTCCAGGCCAGGGCGGCGCGGATGTTGCGCACCTTGTTGGCGGCGATCTGCTCGCCGTTGCCCGAGCCGCCGATGACGATCCCCAGGCTGCCGGGGTCGCCCGCGACGCCCTCCGCGGCGCGCAGCACGAACGCGGGATAGTCGTCCTCGGCGTCGTAGACGAAGGGACCGCAGTCGGTCACCTCGTGGCCGTGGTCCTTGAGCCAGGACACGAGGTGGTTTTTGAGCTCATAGCCGGCATGGTCGGCACCGATGTAGACACGCACCCGCCCAGTCTTCCACAGCCCCGGCCTTCGGGCTCGCTGACTAGAGTAAGGACTCTTAACGTTGTCCAGTCCTTACGAAAGTGGAGACCCATGCGTGAGATCCGCGTCATCGGCGATCCGGTCCTGCGCACGCCCGCGGAGCCGGTGACGGATTTCGACCGCGAGCTGCGCCGCCTGATCGATGAGATGTTCCAGGCCATGTACGCGGTCGACGGCGTCGGCCTGGCCGGCCCGCAGATCGGCGTGTCGCGGCGTCTGTTCGTCTACGACATCAGCGGGCGCAAGGGCCACCTGGTCAATCCGGTCCTGACCGTCGACGACGAGGAAGAGGTGCTCGACGAGGAGGGCTGCCTGTCGGTGCCCGACCGCCGGACCCGCCTGCCGATCTACGCCCCGGTCGGACGGGCCGCCGGCGTGACCGTCGAGGGCCTCGACCGCCTCCAGCGGCCGGTACGCGTCAAGGCCCGCGGCTCGCTGGCCCGCTGCTTCCAGCATGAGACCGAGCACCTCGACGGCAAGCTGTACGTCGACCGCCTCCCCAAGGACGAAGCCCGCAAGATCATGCTCAGAGCGTAGGTTGGCGGCATGAGCGTACTTTCGGGAAAAGGCGCATTGGTAACCGGCGGCTCCAGGGGCATCGGCAGGGCCGTCGTGGAGCGGCTGACCCAGGACGGCGCCGAGGTCGTCTTCTGCTACGAGCACTCGGAGGAGGCGGCCCGGCAGGTCGCCAAGGAGACGGGCGCGCACGCGGTGCGCGCCGATCTGGGTGACAAGGAGGACCTGGAGCGGCTGTTCGGCGAGGCGGAGGCGCGGCTGCCCGGTCTGGACATCCTCGTCAACAACGCCGCCATCACCGGGCAACTGCCCATGGCGGACATCACGGACGCCGACTACGAGCGGGTGTTCGCGGTGAACACCCGGGCCGTGTTCCTGGCCACGCAGTGGGCGGGGCGGGTCATGCGGGACGACGGGCGGATCATCAGCATCTCGACCCTCAATACCCAGGTGCCCGCGCCGGGCCTGATGCTCTACTGCGGCAGCAAGGGCGCCATCGAGCAGTTCGCCAAGGTGGCGGCGCGGGAGCTGGGCGGGCGCGGGATCACCGTCAACGTCGTCTCCTCCGGCGCCACCGACACCGACATGCTGCGCGGGGCCAACGCACCCGAGGCGCTGGCTCAGACGGCGGCCTTCACCGCGCTGGGGCGGCTCGGCCGGACCGACGACCTCGCGGCCGTGGTGGCGTTCCTCGCCGGTCCCGACAGCCGCTGGGTCACCGGCCACAACATCCACGCCACCGGCGGGATGATCGTCTGACGCCGGCGCCGGGGCGGGCGACCGCCCCGGCGCCGCGCGCTAGAGCTGCAGGGACTTGACCTCGAGGTATTCCTCAAGGCCGTACTCGCCGAGCTCGCGGCCCACGCCCGACTGCTTGTAGCCGCCGAAGGGGGCCAGCGGGTTGAACCGGCCGCCGTTGACCGCCACCTGGCCCGTGCGCAGCCGCTTGGCGACCGCGAGCGCGTGCTGCTCATCGCCCGACCAGACCGCGCCGGCCAGGCCGTACTTGGTGTCGTTGGCGATCCGGACGGCGATGTCCTCGGTCGTGTACGGGATCAGCGACAGGACCGGCCCGAAGATCTCCTCCTGCTCGATCGTCATCCCCGGCTCCACCCCCGCGAACACCGTGGGCTCGACGTAGTAGCCGCGCTCGTGCGGCCGGTCGGTGCCGCCCGCGACCAGCCGGGCGCCTTCTTCCTGGCCCCGGTTCACGTAGTGGATCACCCGGTCGCGCTGGGCCGCGGACACCAGCGGGCCGATCTTGGTGGACTCGTCGAAGGGGTCGCCGACGGTGTAGCCGCGGGCGAACTCGACGGCCAGCCGGACGGCCTCGTCGTACTGGTCGCGGTGGACGATCATGCGGCTCCACGCCGAGCACGTCTGGCCGGCGTTGACGAAGCAGTTGGCCACGCCGACCTTGACCGCCAGGGCGAGGTCCGCGTCGGGCAGGATGATGTTGGCGGACTTGCCGCCGAGCTCCAGCGCCACCCGCTTGACCGACTCGGCCGCCAGCGCGGCGACCCTGCGGCCCGCGGCCGTCGAGCCGGTGAAGGAGACCATGTCCACCTCGGGGTGGGCGGCCATGGCCTCGCCGACGACCGGCCCGCGCCCGCTGACCAGGTTGAACACACCGGGGGGCAGGCCCACCTCGTCGAAGATCTCCGCCAGCGCGTACGCGGCCAGCGGCGCCACCTCGCTCGGCTTGAGCACCACCGTGCAGCCCGCGGCCAGCGCGGGCGCGACCTTGCAGATGACCTGGTGCAGCGGATAGTTCCAGGGGGTGATCGCGGCGACCACCCCGATCGGCTCCTTGACCAGCAGGGAGTTGCCGATGCGCGACTCGCGCGGGTAGCTCTCGGCGAGCTGGGCGTAGGACGACAGGACCGTCGCCGGCATCAGCGTCTGCACCTTGAGCGCGAACCCCAGGGGCGCGCCCATGTCGGTGGCGATCGTCCTGGCCACCTCGTCGGAGCGCTGTTTCAGCAGCTCGGCCGCGGCGCCGAGCAGCTTGCCGCGCTCGGCGGGCGGCGTCTCGGCCCAGGCGGTGAAGGCTTGTCTTGCGGCGGTGACGGCGGATTCGACATCGTCGGGAGAGCCTGCCGGCACCCGGTCGATGATCTCTTCCGTAGCCGGATTGACGACCTCGATGGGCTCGTCCGACGCCGAAGCAGTCCACGAGCCGCCGATATACAGCTGACGCATAGCCACATCCTGACAGTGCCTCAGGAGGCAAGGGCAAGGCAAACCTTGACTGGAGGATAAGCCTTCTCCACCGCGATCAACGTTTCCCCCGTCCGCGTATCACGATTGTCCCCAGCGGCCCCCGACGCCGGATGGACATGTCAGTCGAACTGCGGGCGCTTGGTGCGGGTGCGCTTCAGCTCGAAGAAGTCATCGGATTCGGTGACCATCAGTACGCCGTCCCAAAGCCGGCCCGCTTCCTCTCCCCTCGGGATCCTGGTGATCACGGGCCCGAAGAAGGCGTTGGCGCCGACGCGGATGACCGGGGTGCCGACCTCCTGGCCGACGAGGTTGATGCCCTCGTCGTGGGAGGTGCGGATGATGCCGTCCCATTCGTCGGACTGCATGGCGTCGGCCAGGCCCGGCTCGAGGCCCGCGCTCGCGAGCGCGCCCTCGACGACCTCGCGCAGGCGCTCGGGCTCCTTGCTCATGCCCTCGTTGTGCAGGCGCGTGCCGAGCTCGGTGTAGAGGGTGCCGATGACCTGGTCCCCGTGCTTGGCCGCGGCCGCGGCCACCACCCGCACGGCTCCCATCGCCCGCGCGGCGCGCTCGCGGTATTCATCGGTGACGTCCTTGTCCTCATTGAGGATGAACAGGGACATGAAGCGCCAGCGGGGCTCGATGGAGCGGACTTTCTCAACTTCGAGCAACCATCGTGACGTAACCCAGGCGAACGGACAGGAAGGATCGAACCACAGATCCACGGGAATCTTCTCAGTCACGTCTGGCCATAACCTGAGGTGGTTCGGATCGTATTCCCGGCATGGCAGGATACGGACAACCCCGACGAAGTGGTGAAAAGGAGCGCAACTTGGCAGGCAACCTGACCCGGGACGAGGCTCGCGAGCGCGCCCGGCTGTTGAAGGTCGAGTCGTACGAGGTCGCACTCGACCTGACGGAGGGGGACGAGCGTTTCGAGAGTGTCACGACGGTCCGCTTCGCCAGCAGCCGCCCAGGCGCGTCCACGTTCATCGACCTGCACGGTGCGCGCGTACGCAAGGTGACGCTCAACGGCGCGGACCTCGACGTCGCGGGCTACGACGCGGAGAAGGGGCGCTTCCCGCTGCCCTCCCTCGCCGAGTCCAACGAGCTGCGGGTGGACGCCGACTGCAGCTACATGCGCACGGGCGAGGGCCTGCACCGCTTCGTCGACCCGGTGGATCAGAAGGTCTACCTGCACAGCCAGTTCGAGACGGCCGACGCGCACCGCATGTACGCCTGTTTCGACCAGCCCGACCTCAAGGCCTCCTTCCAGCTCACCGCGCTGGCGCCCGGCGACTGGGAGGTCGTCTCCAACGCCGCCGCCGCCAAGGTGACGGAGCTGCCCGGGGAGAGCGGCAAGCACGGCACGGTGCAGGCGGCCAGGCGCTGGGAGTTCCCGCCCACGCCGGTCATGTCCACCTACATCACCGCGCTGGTCGCGGGTCCCTACCACAAGGTGACCTCCGAGCACGACGGCATCCCGCTGGGCATCTACTGCCGTGCCTCGCTGGCCGAGCACCTCGACGCCGACAACATCCTCGAGGTCACCCGGCAGGGCTTCGACTTCTTCCACCGCGTGTTCGGGGTGCGCTACCCCTTCGGCAAGTACGACCAGCTCTTCGTGCCCGAGTTCAACGCCGGCGCGATGGAGAACGCGGGCTGCGTGACGTTCCTGGAGGACTACGTCTTCCGCTCCCGGGTCACCGACGCGGTGGTCGAGCGGCGCGCCGAGACGATCCTGCACGAGATGGCGCACATGTGGTTCGGCGACCTGGTCACCATGCGCTGGTGGGACGACCTGTGGCTGAACGAGTCGTTCGCCACCTACATGTCCGTCCTCGCCCAGGCCGAGGCCACGAGGTGGGGCAAGCGGGCGTGGACCACGTTCGCGAACGTGGAGAAGGCCTGGGCCTACCGCCAGGACCAGCTCCCCTCGACGCACCCCATCGCCGCCGACATCCCCGACATGCAGGCGGTCGAGGTCAACTTCGACGGCATCACGTACGCCAAGGGCGCCTCGGTGCTCAAGCAGCTCGTCGCGTACGTGGGCCTGGACAACTTCCTGGCCGGCGTCCGCGACTACTTCGCCGAGCACGCCTGGGGCAACACCGAGCTGAAGGACCTGCTCACCGCGCTGGAGCGGACCTCGGGCCGCGACCTGTCCTCCTGGTCGAAGGAGTGGCTGGAGACCTCGTGGGTCAACACGCTGCGCCCGTCGTTCGAGGTGTCGGGGGGCCGGTTCACCAGCTTCGAGGTGCTCCAGGAGGCTCCGGCCGACTATCCGACGCTGCGCTCGCACCGGATCGCGATCGGCCTGTACTCGCTGGCCGACGGCGCCCTGACCCGGACCAAGCGGGTCGAGCTGGACGTGGTCGGCGGCCGTACGAGCGTGGCGCAGCTCGTCGGCGAGGAGCAGCCCGACCTGGTGCTGCTCAACGACGACGACCTGACCTACGCCAAGATCCGCCTCGACGACGACTCCCTGCGGACGCTGGTCAACGGCGGCATCGCCCAGTTCACCGAGTCGCTGCCGCGAGCCCTGTGCTGGTCGGCGGCCTGGGACATGACCCGCGACGGCGAGATGTCCACGCGTGACTACGTCAAGCTGGTCATCTCGGGCGCGGCCACGGTCGCCGACATCACGGTCCTGCAGGCGGTGCTGCGGCAGGCCCGCATGTCCGTGCAGCAGTACGCCGACCCGGCCTGGCGCGCCGAGGGCCTGACGCTGCTGGCCGCGGAGCTGCGCTCGCTGTTCGCCGCGGCCGAGCCGGGGTCGGACCACCAGCTCGCGTTCCTCCAGGCGTTCGCCCCCGTGGCGAACTCCGCGGCGGACCTGACGCTGCTGGAAGGCATCCTCGACGGCTCCTCGGTGCCCGAGGGGCTGACCGTGGACGCCGACCTGCGCTGGACGCTGGTGCACGCGCTGGTGGTCGGCGGCCGGCTGGCCGAGGCCGACATCGACGCGGAGCTCGACCGGGACCCTACGGCGACGGGTGAGCGGTCGGCCGCGCTGTGCCGGGCCGCGCTCCCGGACGCCGGGGCCAAGGCGGCGGCGTGGGAGCGGATCGTGGGCGGCAAGCTGGCCAACCACATCGCCCGCACCACGATCGGCGGGTTCCAGGACCCGCACCACCCCGAGCTGCTCGCGCCGTACCGGGAGAAGTACTTCGCGGAGGTCGGGCGGATCTACGCGGAGTGGACGTTCGACCAGGCGTCGTCGTTCGCGGTGGGCTGCTTCCCCTCGCTGCTCATCGAGCCGGCGACCGTACAGGCCGCGCACGACTTCCTGGCGGCCCAGAACCCGCCGCAGGCGCTGCGCCGGCTGATCCTCGAAGGGGCCGACGGCGTCAGCCGCGCCCTGCGTAACCAGGAGAAGGACGCCGCCTCCGCCTGACGTCTCCACCGGAAGGCCCCCGCCACACCTGGCGGGGGCCTTCCGCGTTTCGCGGAGGTTTCCGGGTCTTGACAGCCGCCTGCCCGACGGCCATTCTTCGTGACTAACTTTATTCCTAAAGAAAGTCCTCATCCATGGCAGGCACTGACCGCGGCGACCTCACCAGAACGGCGATCCTCGCCCTGCTCGGCACGGGCGGGCCGCTCAGCAGGACGGAGATCGCGCGCAAGCTCGATCTCAGCCCGGCCACCGTCACGCAGCTCACCCGCGAGCTCATGGGGCAGGGGATGCTGGCGGAGCTGGACCTCAAGCCGTCGCGCGGCGGGCGGCCCGCGCAACGGCTCGGGCTGGTGGGCAGCGCGGGGCGGGCGCTGGGCGTCAAGGTGACGGCCGATCACCTGGTGATCGTGGACGTCCGGCTCGACGGCGCGGTGCTGGGGTCGTGGGAGCGGCCGTTCGACCCGTCGTCGCGGAACGTGCTGGACGAGCTGGCGGCGGCGGTCGAGTCCGTGGTGTCGGAAAGCTCGGCACCCCCGGAAAGCTCGGCACCCCCGGAAAGCTCGGCACCCTTGGAAAGCTCGGCGTCCCCCGAGAGCTCGGCGTCCCCCGAGAGCTCGGCGTCCCCCGAGAGCTCGGCGCTCCCCGAGGCGGGCGGGCAGGTGCCGCCGCTGCTCGGCGTCGGGGTCGGGGTGCCGGGCAGCGTGGACGACCAGGCGGCCGGGACGGTGAACGCGCCGACGCTCGGCTGGCAGGCCATGGCCGTGGGCGACTGGCTGCGGCGGCGGCTGAAGCTGCCGGTGCTGGTCGAGAACGACGTGAACGCGCTGGCGGCGGCCGAGCGGCTGTACGGGCGCGGGCGTACGCACCGGGACTTCCTCGTGGTGACGATCGGGCGCGGCGTCGGCGCGGCCATCGTCGCGGACGGACGGGTGTACCGGGGGGCGCGGGGCGGCGCGGGCGAGTTCGGTCACCTGCCGGTGGCTCCTGACGGGCCGGAGTGCGGCTGCGGGGCCAGGGGCTGCCTGGAGGCCTTCGTCGGCAGCTCCGGCCTCCTCGCCGCCGCCCGCCAGGCCGATGACGGCGGTGATCCGCTGGGCGCGGTGGCCGCGCTCGGGCGGGCCGGCGCGGACGGGGATCCGGTCGCGCGGGCGGTGTTCGCCGAGGCGGGGACGATCCTGGGGCGCGCCACCGCCGGGCTGATCAACGTGGTGGACCCCGAGGTCGTGGTCGTGCTCGGCGAGGGCACCGCCGACTGGCCACTGTGGCGGGCGGGGTTCGAGCCGGCGCTCAGGGCCCAGCTCTACCCGGGAAGGCGCGACATCTCCGTCGAGGTGGAGGGCTGGGACGACACGAGCTGGGCCCAGGGCGCGGCGGCGCTGGTGCTGGCCACGCCGTTCGACGCCGCCGGGACCGCCGGCGAGCAGGGCCGCCTGGTGCGCGCCCGCCTCATCGGGGCCACACCATGAGCGCGCCGGCCAGGCCGTCCGCGCCGTCAGGGCGGCGCGGCGGCTGGCGGTACGCCGGGACCGTGGCGGTGTTCCTGCTCCCGAGCCTCGTCCCCCTGACGCTCTACACCCTCGTCCCGATGCTCGGCTCGCTCTGGACCAGCCTGCACGAGTGGGACCTCATCACCGAGATGCGCTGGGTGGGCCTGGCCAACTACGCCGAGCTGCTCGGCGACCCCGAGACGCGGGCCGCGTTCGCGCACACGCTCACCTTCATCGCCGGCTACCTGCCGCTGGTCTATCTGGGCGGTCTCGGCCTGGCCGTGCTGCTCAACCGGGCGATGGCGGGCCGCAGCCTGCTGCGCGGCGTCTACTTCCTGCCGGTGATCACGAGCTGGGTCGTCGTCGCGCTGATGTGGAAGTGGCTGCTCAACCCGGCCAGCGGCATCGTCAACTGGGCGCTCGGCCTGGCCGGCGTCGAAGGGCCCGGCTGGTGGACCGACCCGGACTGGGCGATGCCGTCGATCATCCTCGCCTCGGCCTGGAAGGACCTGGGCTTCGTGATGATCATCCTGCTGGCCGGCCTGCAGGCGATCCCCCGGGAGTACCAGGAGGCCGCCATGGTCGACGGGGCCACGGCGTGGCGCAGGTTCCTGCACATCACGCTGCCGCTGCTGTCGCCTTCGACGTTCTTCGTCGTCGTCATCTCGCTGATCAACGGCTTCCAGGTCTTCGACCAGGTCAAGATCATGACGGGTGGCGGTCCCGGCGGCGCCACGCAGGTCGTGGTCTCGCAGATCTACGACCTCACGTTCAGGTACGGCAGGGCCGGCGCCGCCTCGGCGCTGTCCTGGCTGCTGTTCGCCCTGGTCCTGCTGGTGACGATCGTGCAGATCCGCGGGCAGAGGCGGTGGGTGACCTATGGGTAAGGCCCTGCTGGGTAAGACGCTGCGCTACCTGCTGGTGGGCCTGGGCGCGCTGGTGATGCTGTTCCCGTTCGCGTGGGCGGTGATCACCTCGATCACGCCGAGCGACGCGGTGCTGGCCGTGCCGCCCGACTTCACGCCCGACGGCGCGAGCCTGGACGCGTACGGGAAGCTGCTGGAGACGCTGCCGTTCTGGCGGATCGTGCTCAACAGCGCCTGGATCGGCGCGGCGTCCACCATGTTGCAGCTCGTCACGAGCGCGATGGCGGCCTACGCGTTCGCGCGGCTGCCCTTCCCCGGCAGGGGCGCGCTGTTCGCGGTCTACCTGACGACGCTGATGATGCCGCTGCCCGTGCTGGTCGTGCCGCTGTTCATCGAGATGCGCACGTTCGGGCTGGTGGACACGTACTTCGCGCTGCTCGCGCCGACCATCGCCTCGGCGTTCGGGGTGTTCCTGCTGCGGCAGGCGATCAGCCAGGTGCCGCGCGAGTTCGACGAGGCGGCCGTGCTGGACGGCGCCGGGCATTTCCGCATCTTCCTGTACGTCGTGCTGCCGCTGATCCGCCCGGCCCTGGCCACGTTCGCGATCTTCGGCTTCATGGCGAGCTGGAACAGCTACCTCTGGCCACTGATCATCATCAAGTCGCCCGAGTTCATGACGCTCCCGCTGGGCCTGGCCACGCTGCACGGCCAGTTCACCACCGAATGGGACGTGGTCATGGCGGGCTCGGTGATCAGTGTCGTACCGATCCTCATCCTCTACGTCTTCGCGCAGAAGCACGTCATCGCCAGCGTCGCGCAGAGCGGGCTCAAGTAAAGGAATCCCCCCATGTCAAGACACCTTCCCATCGCCACCGTCGTAGCGGTCGCCCTGCTCGCCACCGCCTGCTCCCAGGGCTCGGCCACCAGGGTCGAGAGCGGCGCGGACGGCAAGACCACGCTGCGGTACTTCACGTTCTCGGCGGCCCCTGACCACGTCAAGGAGCTCGGCACGATCGAGAAGGCCTTCGAGAAGGAGAACCCGAAGGTGGACGTGGTCGTCGAGACCGCCCCCTTCGACGAGTACTTCACCAAGCTCCAGACCAGCATCGCGGGCGGCACGGCGCCGGACGCGTTCGAGCTCAACTACGAGAACTTCGTCACCTACGCCAGCGCGGGCTCACTCCTCGACCTCGGCACGGTCGCGGGCGACGGCGACAGCGCGGTGTACGCGCAGGAGTCGCTCAACGCGTTCAAGAGCGACGGCAAGCAGTACGCCCTGCCCGCCTCCTTCTCCACCGTCGTCCTGCTCTACAACAAGGACCTGTTCGAGCAGGCCGGGGTGGCCACGCCGACGGCGGACTGGACGTGGAAGGACGAGCAGGCCGCCGCGGCCAAGCTGACCGACAGGAAGAAGGGCGTGTACGGCGACTTCCAGCCGGTGCAGTTCTTCGAGTTCTACAAGGCGCTCAAGCAGGCGGGCGGCGAGTTCCTGGCCGCCGACGGAAAGAGCGCCACGTTCGACAGCCCAGAGGGGGTCGAGGCCGCGCAGTGGCTGGTCTCCAAGGTAGGCAAGACGATGCCGACCGAGGCCGAGATCGGCGGCACCGCCGACTACGACACGAACCTCTTCAAATCCGGCAAGCTCGCCATGTGGCACAACGGCATCTGGCAGTTCGCGGGGCTGAAGGACGTGCCGTTCGAGTGGGACGTGGTGGTCGAGCCCGGTGACGCGGCCAAGGCCAGCGCGGTCTTCCACAACGCCGTCGCCGCCTCCGCCACGACGAAGCACGGCAAGGAGGCGTACGCGTGGGCCCGCTTCCTGTCCTCCTCCGGCGTCGCGGCGACCACCCGCATCGAGTCGTCGTGGGAGCTGCCGCCGGTCGCCGACCAGCAGGTCCTCGCCGGCTACCTCAAGGACCCGAAGCCGGCGAACCGGCAGGCCGTGTTCGACTCGCTCAAGTCGATCGCGCTGCCGCCGGTCATCAAGCGGCAGCAGGAGATGCAGGACGCGGTGACCAAGCAGCTCGGCGAGGCCGCCGCGGGGCGCAAATCCGTGCAGGACGCGCTCAAGGCCGCGGCCGCCGACGTCGACGCCCTGCTGGGCTAGCCGTCTTCCCCCTACGTACCAGGAGAGTTTCGTTGTCCCTCGTCGCGCACAGCCTCGACGTGATCAAGAGATTGCAGTCGCCGACCGGGGCCTATCCGGCCTCGCCCACCTTCTCCGCCTACCGCGGCTACTCGTGGCTGCGTGACGGGGCGTTCATCGCCGAGGGGGTGAGCAGGCACGGCGACGTGCCCGGCGCGGACGCCTTCCACGCCTGGTGCGCCCGCGTGGTGGGGGACCGGGCGGGGCAGGTCGACTCGCTGGTGTCGCGCGCCGCCCGCGGCGCGGAGGTGCCCGTCTCCGAGATGCTGCCGACCAGGTTCACGCTAGACGGGGTGGACGGGGCCGACGACTGGTGGGACTTCCAGCTCGACGGGTACGGAACGTGGCTCTGGGCGCTGCGCGAGCACTCCGTGCGGCACGGCGGTACGGTCCCCGGGGTCGAGAAGGGGGTCAGGACGGCCGCCCGATATCTGACGGCGTTCTGGCACCTGCCCTGCTACGACTGGTGGGAGGAGCACGTCGAGCAGCGGCACGTCGCCACGCTCGGCGCCATCCACGCGGGCCTGCGGGCGGCGGCCGGGCTCGGCCTGCTGAGCCCGGCGGAGGAGGCGGCGGCGGGCGAGGCCGTGGCGGGCATCGCGGCGCTGGTGGCCCGCGAAGGCGTCAACGCCCAGGGCGGCCACCTGCGGAAGTGGCTCGGGAGCGACGCCGTGGACGCCAGCCTGCTGGCGTGCGTCGAGCCGTTCGGGCTCTACCCGGCCGATCATCCGGTCGGCGCGGCGACGGTGGCGGAGGTGGAGCGGCGGCTCGCCACGGACGGCGGCGTGCACCGCTACCTCGACGACACCTTCTACGGCGGCGGCCGGTGGGTGCTGCTGGCCGGGCTGCTCGGCTGGAACCACGCCAGGGCGGGCCGCCGGGCCGAGGCCCTGCGCTACCTGGACTGGATGGCCGCGCAGGCGACCCCCGGCGGCGACCTGCCCGAGCAGGTGTCCGACCGGCTGCTCGCGCCGGACCGGCTCCAGGAGTGGCTCGACCGCTGGGGCCCCGTGGCGACGCCGCTGCTGTGGTCGCACGGGATGTACCTGATCCTCGCCGACGAGCTGGAGGTACGGGCATGATCCGGCATCGTCCTTACGGGTCCGGGCATCCGTACGCCACCACCGAGGACCAGCGCGTCCCCGCCGTGCCGGTGGACGGGGAGGCGGTGGAGCTGCGGGTACGCGCGTCGGCGAACGTCGTGGCGGTCGCGTGCGAGTGGACCGCCGACGACGCCGCCCCGCTGGAGCTGCCGCTGACCAGGCGCGAGGCGGACGCGGCGGACGGCGGGAGCGCCGACGGCGGGCATCTCGCCGCGGCCCAGGCGCGGGCGGCCCGTGCGGTCGCCGGGTCGTGGGCCGTGCGGACGCCGGTCCTGCGGGCCGGGCGCCGCTACTCCTACCGCTTCCGCGCCACCATGGCGGACGGCGGCGTACGTACCGGCAGGTGGTTCGAGGTGTCTTCGGCGAGCTGGTCGGACTCCGGCGGGAAGCTGCACGTCAGCGGTGCGGACCGGGTGGTGCCGGGGACCGTGCGGTGGCTGGCGGACGGCGACGGGATCCTGCGCGTGCGCTTCGAGCTCGCGCTCGGACCCGGCGAGCACGTGGTGGGGTTCGGCGAGCGGTTCGACGCCGTGGACCAGCGCGGCAGGCGGCTCGACGCCGTCGTGTTCGAGCAGTACAAGTCGCAGGGCGAGCACGCTCGTACGTACCTGCCGATGCCGTTCGCCCTGGTCGTGGGTGGTGCGGCGAGCTGGGGCTGGCACGTGGACACCTCGCGCCGCACCTGGTACGACGTCGGCGCGACCACACCGGGCCGGGTCCTGGTGGAGGCGGAGACCGGTCCGGACGGCGAGCTGGGCCTGCGCTTCTACGACGGCGACGCGCCCGCCGCGATCCTGCGCGGCTTCCTCGGCGACGTCGGGCGGCCGGTGGAGCTGCCCTCGTGGGTGTTCAGGCTGTGGGCCAGCGGCAACGAGTGGAACACGCAGGAGCGGGTGCTGGCCGAGATGGACCGGCACCGCGAGCACGGCATCCCCGTGGGGGCGCTGGTCATCGAGGCGTGGAGCGACGAGACGACGTTCACGGCGTTCAGAGGCGCCGAGTACGAGCCGTCGGAGGACCCCCACCGCCTGGCCGACTACACCTTCCCGCCGGACGGACCCTGGCCCGACCCCAAGGGCCTGGTGGACGAGCTGCACCGCAGGGACGTCAAGGTGCTGCTCTGGCAGATCCCGCTGCAGAAGATGCGGCCGCATCCCCGGCACCAGGCCGCCGTGGACGCCAGGCAGCTCGTCGAGCGCGGGTACGGCGTGCGCGAGCCCGACGGGCGGCCCTACCGCAACAGGGGCTGGTGGTTCCCGCTCGCGCTCATGCCCGACCTGTCCGCGCCCGAGGTGCGCGACTGGTGGACGGCCAAGCGCCGCTACCTGGTCGAGGAGGTGGGCGTCGACGGGTTCAAGACCGACGGCGGCGAGCACGCATGGGGCCACGACCTGCGCTACGCCGACGGGCGCGACGGCGCGGCGGGCAACGGGCTGTTCCCCGTCCACTACGCCCGCGCCTTCGGCGACCTGCTGGAGTCCTGCGGCAAGGCGCCGGTGACGTTCAGCCGGGCGGGGTTCGCGGGGTCGCAGCCGCACGGCGTGTTCTGGGCCGGGGACGAGGACTCGACGTGGGCGGCGTTCAGGTCGTCGATCAGGGCCGGGATCACCGCGTCCGCCTGCGGGATCGTCTATTGGGGCTGGGACCTGGCCGGGTTCTCCGGCGGGGTGCCGGGCGCGGAGCTGTATCTGCGGGCGGCGGGCGCGTCGGTGTTCATGCCGATCATGCAGTACCACTCCGAGTTCAACCACCACCGCACGCCCATCAGGGATCGCACGCCCTGGAACGTCGCGGCCCAGACCGGCGACGATCGGGTGATCCCCGTCTTCAGGCGGCTGGCCGAGCTGCGCGAGCGGCTGGTGCCGTACCTGGCCGAGCAGGCGCGCCAGGCGGTCGGCGGCGGCGCGCCGCTCATGCGCGGGCTGTTCTTCGACCATCCGCGCGATCCGGGCATCTGGCGATACCCGCTGCAGTACAAACTCGGGGACGCGCTCCTTGTGGCTCCCGTGACAGAACCTGATATGCCGGAGGTTACGGTTTACCTACCGGAAGGTGAGTGGATCGACGTGTGGACCGGAGCCGCTCTGACCGGGGGCGGCGAGGTACGCCTGCCCGCCGCCCTCGACCGCCCGCCCGTCGTCTGCGCGGCGGCGCACTGGACACGTCTCACCTCTGTCTTCACCGATTGAGAGTCTTGGCGCTGGCATCGCGGGCGCGGTGTTAGCCTCGGGGACGTGCTAGGCGCGGGGACCACTCTCAATGATCGCTACGTGCTGTCCGACCGCCTCGGCGGCGGCGGCATGGGCGAGGTGTGGCGTGCCGACGACACCGTTCTCGGGCGGGCCGTGGCGGTCAAGGTGCTGACGCCCGCCCTCACCGACAACCCGACGTTCGCCCAGCGCTTCCAGAACGAAGCCAGGGCCATGGCCACCCTCAGGCATCCCGGCGTGGTCGACGTCTACGACTACGGCATCAGCGACGTCGAGGGCCGCCAGGTGAGCTTCCTGGTCATGGAATACGTGCCGGGCGAGTCGCTCGACCGCGTGCTGCGGCGCGGCGCGCTCGGCCCCGAGGCCACCATGCGGCTGGTCGCCGAGGTCGGCGACGCGCTGGCCGCCGCGCACGCGCAGGGCATCGTGCACCGCGACGTCAAGTCGGCCAACCTCATGGTCAGGCCCGGCGGCAGCGTGGCGCTCACCGACTTCGGCATCGCGCACTCGGTCTCCGCCGGTCACCTGACGACCACGGGCACCATGCTCTGCTCGGCCGGCTACTGCGCCCCCGAGATGGCCACGGCCAGCGACGTGACGCCTGCGGTCGACATCTACGCCCTGGGCGTGGTGGCCTACGAGTGCCTGACCGGGCAGCTGCCGTTCCAGGGCGACACGCCCGTGCAGATCATCTTCAAGCACCTCAACTCCCCCATTCCGCGTCTGCCCGACGACGTGCCGCCGGGGCCGCGGCAGGTGGTGACGCGGGCGCTGGAGAAGACGCCCGACGCGCGCTGGCCGACGGCCGCGCTGATGGCCGAGGCCGCCCGCAAGGCCCTGGCCTCGCCCGGCACCCTGCCCGTCCCGCGTCCCCGCCGCACGGCGCGCGTGGTGCTGACCGCGTTCGCCGCCATAGCGGTGTCCGCCGCCGTCGCGGGCTCCGTCTGGCTGCGGCCCACCGAGCCCGCGTCGAGCAACGACGTCGAGCCGCCGAGCGTCGGCGGCACCGTCACCGAGGTCTCCCCCACGCCGCCCTCAGCCGGTCGGCACACGTCCTCGCCGCCGGTCAAGCGGACCCCCGCCGCCCGGCCGACGCGCGTCACCCCCGTGCCGACGAGCCCCACCGCGACGGTCAGCGTTTCCCCTCCGACCAGGACGCCGACGCCCACGCCGACCACCTCGGCACCCGAGGAGCCGACCGAGCAGCCGACGACTCCTGGCCCCGAGGAGCCGACGTCGGAGCCGTCCGACACCATCCCGCCCGGCGACATCCAGTGCATCCGCGCTCCCTGCCCGTGATCGCGTACGGATCTTGAATCCGTCCGCCCTGGTGATCCGCCATGCCCGCGTCCCCGTCGTCATCAACCGCTCGCCCCTCGTGAGAAAGTCATCGCGTGGACTCGACTCGTGACCTGCTCATCGCCCTCGCCCGCCGCTACGCCTTCGCCGATCTCGGCGCGCTCGCATCGGTCGACGAGGTCGCCGAGGTCTGCGAGTTCGGGCAGCGGCTGCTCTCCCTCGACGCGGAGGACTTCGCCGCCGAGGCCAAGGTCGTGCCGGCCGACCTGCGGCGGCGGGCGCGGGCCTGCCACATGCCGCAGACGCCGCGCGAGCAGCCCAGGGGGGCGCTGGAGTCGCTGCGTCCGGCGTACGGGCTGCTGCTGGAGGTGATCGCCGTGCGGTGGCACCGGCGGGAGCTGAGCCCCATGATCGCCGCGGTGCACATCGCCAGCGAATACCTGCCGCTGCTGGCCTTCGAGCCGCAGCTCGGCCATGCGGGCGATCCCGCGCGGTGGCCCGCGGGGCTGAGCGCGGCCGGGAGCAGGTTCGGCGTGATCGGCGATCGGGAGTGTGACCACACCAAGTCCGAGCAGTCCGCCACGAACAGGACGCTGCGGGTGTCGGTGGAGCCGCCCGAGGGGTGGCGCGCGTACTTCGACCGGCAGCACAGCCAGGTGGCGGGCGCGTTCGGGGTGTGCGTGGCCACCTGCCGCAACCCGTGCACGGCCATGGACTGGGTGGAGCCCGAGCCGCGCGCCGACCTCCAGGTGCGGGCGCGCACGGCGCTGGCCTTCGCCGAGACCCCGCTCGTACGCCTGCGCCACGCGGCTCCCGTGGGCCACGGCTTCGGCGTGCCGTCGCCCGAGGAGGTGCTCGACGCGTGGGAGCGCAGCCGCGCGGCGCTGGACAAGAGCGCCGTGGGGGCGGCGGCGCTGAAGGACGACGGATTCCCGCTGCCCGGGCTGCCGGCGCTGTTCTCGGCCATCGCCGACGCGCCGATCGAGCCCGCGACCCTGCTGGGCGGGGTCAGCGAGCACATCGTCCGCCTGCTCGAAGCCGGCTGAGCCGGGCCTTCGGCGCTCGAAACGCGGCCGAGCCGGGCAGCGGTCGCCGGGACTGGCTAGCGCCGGGCGGTGGCCTGTTCGCCGAGGGCGGCGATGCCGTACAGCAGCCCGCCCACCAGGTCGCCCACGCTGAACGCGGTCGCCATCGACATCCCGGTCAGCCGGCACGCGCTGTCGCCCAGCCGCCGCCTGGCGTTCTCCCCGGTCACGATCTCCAGCGCCCGCCCCGCGAAGTCCACGAACACCACCACGGCGTCGTCGGCCTCATCGCCCAGCGCGGCGTGCAGCCGCTCGGCGAAGTGCCGCCGCCCGCCCACCGGCTCTCCGAGGAACACGCCGAACCGCAGCCCGCTGCGGCGCTCGGCGGTGTGCAGCGCCTGCCTGACGTCATCGGCCTGTACGGCGGTCAGTCCGCGCATCGCCACCTCACCATCCCGCCGACGAGCCGCCGACGTGCCTGCCGGGCTCCGCCGTCTCGGCCGCGGCCACCCAGTCGTGCTCGGGCACCTCCGCCCAGTGCGCCACCCGGTCGGCCAGCACCAGCCCCGAGGTGCTCACGCCGCGCTCGCTCCTGGACGGCCCGCCCAGCCACACGGGGCCGTACTCGATCCGGCGCTGCGCGCTGCGGCCGGGCACCATGACCACCAGGCTGATCAGCACGAACAGCCCGAAAGACACGCCGATGAGGAAGAGCAGAATCTCCGCTGCGCTGTTCACACCAAGAACGTAAACCCCGTTGGGCGGTCCGGCCAGACCCGTCTGCGGGTGGCCGCCGGACCTGTCCGGAAATGTCGGCCGCGAAGATCCGGAGAACTGTCCTGCCGGACAGGCGGCGCGATCGGCATGTCCTATAGCGAGGTAAGATCGTTTAGCGGGGAGAACCTCTCTGGAGAGGAACAAAAGACATACCCCGAAATCATGAGTGGAACACGATGAGCTGGGCCATAAAACTATGGACAGGCCAACCCTAGGAATCCTTAAGATTCCCGAGCTACGGTGAGTTACGTGGACTCCGACATCCAGCGAGAAGACGGTCACAACGCGTCACCAATCTGGGTGAGCGACCGGCCAGAAAGCGAGCAGACCGCCGCCGCGAAGCCTTCGGCGCCCACCTCCACGTACGCGCCCGTCGAGCGCGCGTCCGTGCGTAGCCTGCTCCAGCAACCACGCTTCCGCCATCTGCGCAACCGCGCGATCGTGGCGGTGGCCGTCGGTCTGCTGGTGGGCTTCCTTGTGCGCGACTGGCGGGTGGGGGTGACCGCGGGTGTGATCGCGGCCATCCTGGAGGCGGTCTACCGTGCGCGCTCCAACTCGTCCGTGCCCGCGTGGCGGCGGACGTCCGTGGCGGAGCGCCGTACCGAGGCACAACTGCGCAAGCTCGAACGCAGCGGCTACCGCACGCTGCACGCCAGGGCGATCCCGGGCAGCGAGGCCCAGATCGACCACCTCGTGGTGGGCCCGACCGGCGTGTACGCGGTCGACTCCGAGAAGTGGGACAAGCGTCTGCCCGTACGCGTGCAAATGGGCAAGAAGCTCTTCCACGGCCCGTTCGACATGAAGCCCCGCATCACCGAGGCGAAATGGGAGGCTTCGCAGGCCAGCGAGCTGATCAGCAAGGCGTTCGGCCGCGAGGTCTCCGTCGTGCCCTCCCTCGCCATCTACGGCCCTCCGGTGCCGTGGAAGATCATGACCATTCGCGGCGTGGACGTCTACCAGGGCGACCGGGCGCGCAAGTGGATCACCAAGCGGGAGCGGGCGCTGACCGACGGCGAGATCGACCGCATCTACGACATCGCCGGGCAGGTGCTTCCCGCCCGCTACGGCGAGGGCTGAGCGACCCGCTCACGCCTCCCGGACCTGGGCCGCCAGCCTCGCACCGAAGTCGTCGAGGCCGGCGGCCAGCTCCGCGCTCGGCGGCAGCGTCTGCGGAAGTCTTGAGTAGAGCGCGGTGCCGAACCCGGCGATGCGCACGATGTGGTCGATCAGCGCGTCCCTGTCGCGCGGCCACGGGAACGACGGCTGGGCGATCAGCAGCGAGACGCAGCCGTGCACGGCCGACCAGAGGCCCAGCGCGAGCTCCTCGGGGTCGCCTTCGAGCACCCGGGTCTCCACGCAGGCCGTGACCGCGCTCACCATGTGCCCGAACGCCTGCGCGGCGGCGGGCGGCACGCCCTGCGTCGCCGACGGGCGCATCATCAGCACCTGATACTGCACGGGATGGTCGAGCGCGAACCTGGCGTACGCGCGGCCGCACCTGCCCAGGGCGAGGAACGGGTCGCCGCCGAGGTTCGCGGTGAAGAGCCTGCCCAGCTCGTCCCACACCCGCAGGCAGACCGCCTCGACGAGCTCCTCCTTGTCCGCGAAGTGCAAGTAGACCGAGGGCGTGGAGACGCCGGCCCGCAGGGCGACCGCGCGCAGCGTGAGCGCGTCCTCGGTGCCCGATTCGGCCAGCAGGTCCTCGGCCGCGCGCAGGATCTCCTCCCGCAGCAGCACTCCCTCGCCGCGTCTGGCGCGTACGCGTCTCGTGGTCATGCTTCTCAGGTTGACGCCGTCAGGTTAACGATGTCAATCTGACCTTCTGCGGAAGGAATTGCGAAAAATGGGGACTTTCCGGGAAGCAACAGCACTGACCGTCCGCGGCGACGGCGAGTTCGGGGCCGTGCTCGACGCCCAGTGGAGCGTCGGGACCCGGCTGCACGGCGGCTACCTGCTGGCCGTGCTGGGCCGAGCCGCCTGCGAGAGCGCCGCGGGCGCCGGGCATCCGCACGTCACGGCCGTGAGCGGGTCGTTCATCGAGCCTCCGGAGCCGGGCGAGGCCGTGGCGAGGATCGAGACGTTGCGGGTGGGCAGGAGCGTGGCCCAGGTCAGGGCCGCGCTGGTGCAGCAGGGCAGGACCCGGGTCGAGGCGCACATCACGCTCGGCCTGCTGGACGACTCCGACCCCTGGTGGTCGGCGGCCGAGCCGGTGGAGCTCCCGCCCGAGCAGGACTGCTTCCTGGCCCCCATCGAGCCCCCCGGCGCCGGGTTCCCCGTGCCGCTGATGGCCGTGGTCGAGGAGCGCATCGATCCCGGCCATCTGGCCTTCGCCTTCGGCGCGCCCTCCAAGCGCGGCGTCATCGCGTCCTGGCAGCGGCTGGCCGACGGCTCGGACTGGGACCCGCTGAGCCTGCTGGTGGCGCTCGACCCGGTGCCGCCGGTCTCGTTCGACCTGGGGCTGCCGGGGTGGGTGCCGACCATCCAGCTCTCGGCGTACCTCCGCAGGCTGCCCGCCCCCGGCCCGATCCGGGTGCGGCTGACGGCCACGGACGTCGGCGGCGACCGGATGGACGAGGTGGCCCACGTGTGGGACGACAAGGGCCGGCTGGTGGCTCAGGCGACCCAGCTCGCCGCCGTGCGGCTGCCCGCTTAGCGGTCCTGTTGCGCCACGATCCGGTAACCAAGCGTCCGATCCGTGGACGGACGTCTCAGTTACCGGGCGGTGGCCGTAACATGTGAAGACTCGCTAGCGATGGGAGACGCCCAATGCCCGCCCTCAGGTCACGTACAGTCACCCACGGCAGGAATATGGCCGGTGCCCGGGCCCTGCTCCGGGCGACCGGCGTAGCCGGGAGCGACTTCGGCAAGCCCATTATCGCCGTGGCCAACAGCTTCACCCAGTTCGTGCCCGGCCATGTGCATCTGCGCGAGGTGGGCGACGTGGTGTCCGCCGCGATCCGCGAGGCCGGAGCCATTCCCCGTGAGTTCAACACGATCGCGGTCGACGACGGCATCGCCATGGGCCACGCCGGCATGCTCTACTCGCTGCCGTCGCGCGAGCTGATCGCCGACGCCGTCGAATACATGGTCGAGGCCCACTGCGCGGACGCGATGATCTGCGTCTCCAACTGCGACAAGATCACGCCGGGCATGCTGCTGGCCGCGTTCAGGCTCAACATCCCGACCATCTTCGTCTCCGGCGGGCCGATGGAGGCGGGCAAGACGCCCGGCAAGAAGCTCGACCTGATCGACCCCATGATCGCCGCCGCCGACGACTCGGTCTCCGACGCCGAGTTGCTGGAGATGGAGGAGAACGCCTGCCCGACCTGCGGGTCCTGCTCGGGCATGTTCACCGCCAACTCGATGAACTGCCTGGCCGAGGCCATCGGCCTGGGGCTTCCCGGCAACGGCACGATCCTGGCCACGCACAAGGCGCGCAAGAAGCTGTTCGAGGACGCGGGCCGGCAACTCGTGGAGATCACCCGCCGCTACTACGAGGACGGCGACGAGTCGGTGCTGCCGCGCGCGATCGCCACTCGCGAGGCGTTCGAGAACGCGATGACGCTCGACGTGGCGATGGGCGGCTCGACCAACACGATCCTGCACATCCTGGCCGCGGCCCGCGAGGCCCAGGTGGACTTCGGGCTCAAGGAGATCAACGAGATCTCGCTGCGGGTGCCGTGCGTCTGCAAGGTCGCCCCCGCGACGAACAAGTACCACATCGAGGACGTCCACCGCGCCGGCGGCATCCCGGCCATCCTGGGCGCGCTCGACCGGGGCGGGCTGCTGCACCGCGACGTGCCCACCGTGAACGGCGGGACGCTGGGCGACATGCTGGCCTCCTGGGACGTGTGCTCCCCGTCGGTGCTGCCCGAGGCCGTCGAGCTGTGGCACGCGGCGCCGGGCAACGTGCGCACGGTCAAGGCGTATTCGCAGGACAACCGCTGGGACTCCCTCGACGTCGACCGCTCGGAGGGGTGCATCCGCGACGTGGAGCACGCCTACACCGCCGACGGCGGCCTGGCCGTCCTCTACGGCAACATCTCGCGCGACGGCGCGGTGGTGAAGACGGCCGGGGTCGACGAGTCGATCTGGAAGTTCAGCGGGCCCGCGGTCGTGTTCGAGTCGCAGGACGAGGCCGTCGAGGGCATCCTCGGCGGGCGGGTCAAGGCCGGTGACGTCGTGGTCATCCGCTACGAGGGCCCCAAGGGCGGCCCCGGCATGCAGGAGATGCTCTACCCGACCTCGTTCCTCAAGGGCAGGGGGCTGGGCAAGGTGTGCGCGCTCGTCACCGACGGCCGCTTCTCCGGCGGCACCTCCGGCCTGTCCATCGGCCACGCCTCGCCCGAGGCGGCGGAGGGCGGCGCGATCGCGCTGGTCGAGGACGGCGACCTCGTCGACATCGACATCCCCAACCGGAAGCTGGAGCTGCGGGTGCCCGAGGCGGAGCTGGCGGCGCGGCGCGAGCGGCTGCTGGCGGACCTGGGCGGCTACCGGCCGCGCGACCGCAACCGGCCGGTGAGCGTGGCGCTGCAGGCGTACGCGGCGATGACGACGTCCGCCTCCACGGGCGCTTCGCGCGACCTGACGCAGCTTTCGAGGTAGCAGATCGGCGGTCTGTGCGGCGGGTGAGAAGACACTTGCCTGCCGCACAGGTTTTCGAAAATTGTCGGTCGTCATCCCTATTATTGGGGTATGACGACAGTCGTGAAGCACGATACTCGCCCGCTGACGACCGCCGAGATCGCCGCACTCGCCCTCTCCCTCGCTCACCTCGGATCGGGCCCCCAGGCCGTCACCGCCAGGCGCGGCCTGCAGCACGCACTCGAGCACCTGGAGCTCGACGACGACGTCATCGCCACCACGCTCGAAACCCTCACCGAGCCGCTGCCCCTGGAGGTCGCCTCCAGGGCCAGGCTCATGGCCGACGCCATCACCAGCCGTCTCATGATCCGCCTCCACTACCGAGACGCCTCCGGCACCATCACCTCGCGCGACGTCGAGCCGGTGACGTGCCTGGTCCACCGCGAATACTGGTATCTCGTCGGCGTGTGCAGGATGCGCCGCGCGATCAGGGCGTTCAGGTTCGACCGGATCATCGCGGTCGAGCCCACGCTCACGCCGTCCAGGCCGCATCTGGCCGACCGGTTCCTGCCGTTCCAGCGGCGCAAGCGCAGCCGGGCCGCGTAGGAAACTGGCCGGCGTTTGACCGGCCGGCCCCCGGCCGTTGGGGTGGCGACTGACAGGCTCCCGCACATGCGCGTTCGGGGGATCTCGTTCATCGTCGCCCTGCTGCTGGTCGCGCCCGGGTGCGGCGCCGACGTCGCGGCGCCGCGGCCGGTCACCGCGATCCAGCAGAGACCTGGCGGGGTGGCCGTCGGGAGTGCCCTGCCGCCGCGCGCACAGGGCGCGCTCGACCAGGCGCTGGAGCGTTACCTGCGCGGGCGTCCCGGGCGGGCGGCGCTGGCCGTCTTCGACCGTACGACCGGCGCCCGCTACTCCTTCCGCGAGCGGCCGTCCTTCATGCTGGCCAGCGTGGCCAAGGTGGACATCCTGCTGGCGTTCCTGCTGGGCAAGCAGCGGGAACGGGAGCCGTTGAGCGCGTACGAGCGCACGCTGGCCTCCCGGATGATCCGCCGCAGCGACAACGACTGCGCGCACGAGCTCTACCTGACCATCGGCGGCCGGGCCGGGCTGGCCGGGGTCCTGCGCGGGCTGGAGGTCGAGCACACGCGGCCCGGCCCGGGGCTCTCGTGGGGATCGACCATGAGCCGGCCGTCCGACCAGGTGAAGGTGCTGGAGCAGCTCACCGATCCGGCGGGGCCCGTGTCGGCCCGCAACCGGCGTTACGCGCTGGAGCTCATGTCGTCCGTGGAGCCGTCGCAGGCGTGGGGGGTCAGCGCGGCCGCGCATGAGGGTGCGGTGGCGCTCAAGAACGGGTGGCTGCCCGCGCGCGTGCACGACGGGCTGTGGACGGTCAACAGCGTGGGGCGGCTGCACGTGCGCGGGCACGAGCTGCTGATCGCGGTGCTGTCGGAGCGCAGCCCGGACATGGAGACGGGGATCGCGACCGTGGAGCGGCTCGCCCGGCTGGCGGTGAGCACGCTGACCCGCTCCCGGCCGGCCGCCGAAGCGGCTATGGCGGCCCGGCCGCGTGGCTGAGGGCGGCCCGCTTCAGGGGCGGGCGCCCGGCCCGCGTGGTGAAGAGCCGCCTTGGTCAGGAGCAGCAGCCTCCGCCGCAGCAGCCGCCACCGCCGCCACCGCTCGCCCGGGGCGCGGCGGCGCCGCCGGTCATGGACACCGTGGACAGCAGCTTCACCGTGTCGGCGTGGCCGTCGGGGCAGCTCGCCGGGTCGTCGGAGGCCGACATCGGGCGGGAGACCTCGAACGTGGAGCCGCAGGCGCGGCAGCGGAAGTCGTATCGCGGCATGGCCTAAGCGTAACCGCAGACCCGGCCATCCGGTGCGGCCCGTCTAACGCCCTGAATAGGTGAGGTGGGCGTAGTCGGACACGGGCTCGTAGCCGATCGCCTGGTAGATGGCGTTGCTCGTGGGATTGTCCAGGTCGGTGAAGAGAACGACCTGCTCGCAGCGCTCCGCGAGGGCGACCCGGCTGGCGTGGGCCGTGGCGGCGGCGCCGTACCCGCGCCTGCGGCAGGACTGCGGGGTGTAGACGGGCCCGATGCGGCAGACCCCGCCCGCCGCCGGTGAGAGCGCGGCGAGCGAGACCGGCGCCCCGCCCGCCTCCCACACGAACAGCTCGCGCCCCGCCAGCCGCTGCGCCACCCGCTCGGCCACGTCGTCGGCCTCGCCGAGCCCCACCTCCGCGCCGAACGCCTGATACCAGCTCACCAGCAGCGGGAAGTCGGCGGGAACGGCCAGCCTGCCCGAGCCGGGCACGTCGGGGACGTCGAGCGTGCCGAGGCGGTAGAGCCGTTCGGACACCACTCTCCGTGGCGGCCCGAGCAGCCGGACGATCTCCGACGTCAGCTCCACGCGGCCCACGACGGTGGGCAGGTCGCCGCCGAGCGCCTCCACCAGGGGCGCGACGGCCTCGACCGGCATGACGGCCAGGCCGACGGGATGCGGCGGGGTGCGGAAGGCGGCCCCGCGGACTTCGCCGTCCACCGTCCACCAGCCGAAGCGCGGGTTCTTGACGGGCATGCCCGCCCGCAGATTGGCCAGGACGGTGAGCGCGACGGTGTTCTGCACCGGGTCGCCGAGCAGAAAGGGCTCGGCGACCGCGGCGTACTCCTCAGGGTCCGAGGTTAAGGTCCACATGCCTGTTCATGCTGACAGGCGGCGGACTCCCGGTATATGCGGCCCCGTGTCAGGCGGCTGCCTCAAGGTAGGGCGCCCACTGGGGGTCTCCGACGAGGGAGGCGCCGATGAGCCGCCAGTGGGCGCCTCGTGGCACGGCCGGGCTGACGCGTAGCGTCCATCCCAGCTCCTCCAGGTATTTGTCGGCCTTCCTGTGGTTGCACGTCGTGCACGAGGCGACGCAGTTTTCCCAGGTGTGCGTGCCGCCCCTGGACCGCGGGACGACGTGGTCGATGGTCTCGGCACGCAGCCCGCAGTAGGCGCAGCGGTAGTCGTCGCGCCGCATGAGCGCGGCCCTGGTCAGGGGGATGCGCGACCGGTAGGGGATCCGGACATATCTTCGCAGCCTGATCACCGACGGCACGTCGAGCGTGCAGCTCGCGGAGCGCAGCACTGCGCCCCGGCCGTCGCGGTGGACGACGTCGGCCTTCTCCCGCAGCACGAGCACGATGGCGCGGTGCAGCGAAAGGGTGGTCAGGGGTTCGTAGGTGGCATTAAGCAGCAGGACTTGGCGCATCATCGGGCCTCTTCCTGCTGCGCGCGTATCAAAGGGGACATGCCGCGGCATGTCCCGCCTGTCGGCCCCTCCTGGGGCACTTGTGCTTCCGTCACGTGGACCTCCGCCGGACGGTCCAGCGGATGGTCACCACGGCACCGTCCTGTCACCAAGTCTGGCGTTTGCACCGTGGTCCCCGCCACCCCAAAACCGGCAGCCGGAATGACTAGAGGGACGCACGATACGTTTTATGCCCGCTTCACCAGCGCTTTACGCATGCACGTTGGCAGTAGGGTTCGTTCATGACGCGAGAGCCGTACCCGACCGCACGCCGCGAGAACACCGTCGACATCCTGCACGAAACACCCGTGTCAGATCCCTATCGGTGGCTCGAGGATCCCAACAGTCCCGAGACGAAGGGCTGGCTGCTCGCGCAGGGCGAGTTGTTCAGCGAAGGTCGCGGGACTCAGCGGTTCAAGAGCAGGATCGCGGAGCTGCTCAGGTCCGGTTCGGTGGGCACGCCGGCCTGGCGGGGCGGGCGTCACTTCTTCAGCCGGCGCACGCCCGACCAGGAGCACGCCGTCTACTACGTCGTCGAGCCCGACGGCACCGAGCGCGCGCTCGTCGACCCGATGGAGATCGACCCGTCGGGGCTGACCACGCTCGACGCGGTGCAGCCCGACAAGGAGGGGCGGCTGCTCGCGTACCAGATCTCCGTGGGCGGCGACGAGGAGTCGGTCCTCTACATCGTGGACGTCGCCACGGGGGCGCGCGTCGAGGGCCCGATCGACCGCTGCCGCTACTCCCCCATCGCCTGGCTGCCCGGCGGTGCGGCGTTCTACTACGTACGCCGGCTGCCGAGCACCGAGGTGCCGGAGAACGAGACGCAGTTCCACCGCCGCGTCTACCTCCACCGCGTCGGCACCTCGACCGAGGAAGACGTGATGATCTTCGGGCAGGGCCTGAAGATGACGAACTACTACGGCGTCTCGGTCTCGCGTGACGGCCGCTGGCTGCAGGTGTCGGCGCATGAGGGCACCGCGCCGCGCAACGACCTCTGGGTGGCCGACCTGACCGCGTCGCCGATCGAGCAGCCGGAGCTGACGGTCGTGCAAGAGGGTCTGGACGCGCAGTCCGGGCTCGTGTTCGGCCGCGACGGCCGCCTCTACGTGCACACCGACCTCAACGCGTCGCGGGCCAGGGTGTGCGTGGCCGATCCGGCCGAGCCCGGGTTCGAGACCTGGCGCGACCTGATCCCCGAGGACCCCGAGGCGGTGCTGAGCGACTTCGCGATCCTCGACGACCTGGAGCGCCCGGTGCTGCTGGTGGGCTGGACCCGCCACGCGATCAGCGAGATCACCGTGCACGACCTGGCCACCGGCGAGCGCGTCGGCGAAGTGCCCACGCCCGGCCTGGGCACGATCGGCGGCATCTCGGAGCGTCCTGAGGGCGGTCACGAGGCGTGGTTCGGCTACACCGACAACACCACGCCGCCGACGATCCAGCGCTACGACGCCAGGACGGGCGAGACCACGCTCTGGGCGGCCTCGCCCGGCGCGGTCGAGGTGCCCGACGTGCGCACCTCGCAGGTCGTCTACCGGTCCAAGGACGGCACGGACGTCCGCATGCTGATCATCTCGCCCGCCGACGACACGCCCGGTCCGCGGCCCACGATCCTGTACGGCTACGGCGGCTTCGGCCTGTCGATGACCCCGGGCTACTCCGCCTCGGTCCTGAGCTGGGTGGAGGCGGGCGGCGTCTACGCGATCGCCAACCTGCGCGGGGGCGGCGAGGAGGGCGAGGACTGGCACCGGGCCGGCATGTTCGGCAACAAGCAGAACGTCTTCGACGACTTCCACGCCGCCGCCGAGCACCTCATCGCCACCGGCGTGACGACGGCCGGGCAGCTCGGCATCTCCGGCGGCTCCAACGGCGGCCTGCTGGTGGGCGCGGCGCTGACGCAGCGCCCCGAGCTGTACGCCGCCGTCGTGTGCTCGGCGCCGCTGCTCGACATGATCAGGTACGAGCAGTTCGGGCTCGGCGCCACCTGGAACGTCGAGTACGGCTCGGCCGAGGACGCGGAAGGGTTCGGCTGGCTGCTGGGCTACTCGCCGTACCACGCCGTCAAGGAAGGGGTCCCGTACCCTGCGACGTTGTTCACCGTCTTCCAGTCCGACACGCGCGTGCACCCGATGCACGCGTGGAAGATGTGCGCGGCGCTGCAGCACGCCACGTCGTCGGACCGTCCGGTGCTGCTGCGTAACGAGGCCGAGGTCGGCCACGGCGCCCGCTCGGTGAGCAGGACGGTCGACCTGTCGGCCGACACGCTCACCTTCCTCGCACGGCACACCGGCCTATAGTCTCGAAAACATGAGCACGCTGGGGCTGGCCATGGTCGAGGCCACCCCCAGCGCTGCGTTGCGGCCCTATGTGACGCGGCTGTGCGCCTATCGCGAACATTACGGCTCCCCGGTGACGCGGTCGGAGATGGCCATGCCGGGGGCCGTGCTCATCCTCGGGTTCGGCTCGCCGATGGAAGTCGGCGGGGAGCCGGTCACGGCGTTCTCGGGCGGGCTCGGCGACCGCTTCACCGTCACCCGCACGGTGGGGCCGAGCGAGGGCGTGGAGGTGGTGCTCACGCCGTTCGGGGCCAGGAGGCTCTACGGCGTGCCGATGCGGCACCTGAAGAACCTGACCCTGCCGCTCGGTGACCTGCTCGGGCCTTGGGCCGACATGGCGGTGGGCAGACTGGCGGAGACGCCGTCGTGGCAGGACCGGCTGGCGCTGACCGACCGGCTGCTGGCCGCACGCATCCGTTCGGCGCCCGCGATCGGCCCCGAGCTGCCGTGGGCGTGGGCGCGGCTGCTGGAGTCCGGTGGCCGCCTGGGCGTGTCGTCGCTGGCGGAGTCGCTGGGCTGGAGCCATCGCCATCTCGTCGCGCGCTTCCACGACCAGATCGGGCTCTCGCCGAAGGCGGCCGCGCGGGTGATCAGGTTCGGGCGGGCGATGCGGCTGCTGCGGTCGGGCAGGCCCATCGCGTGGGCGGCGGCCGAGTGCGGCTTCTACGACCAGGCGCACATGAACCGGGAGTTCCGGCTGCTCGGCGACACGACTCCCGGTCAGATTTTTCCAAGACCGTCGGACGCGTCCCGGGCATCCTGAGCCTATGACTCGAACGGTTTACGCACTCGCCCGCTTCCAGAACTGCCAGGCCGGGCTGGACTTCCTGACCAGCGCGTTCGGGTTCCGGGTGCACGAGGCGAGCAAGAACGACGAAGGCGTGGTCAACCACGCGGAGCTGCTGGTCGGGGACGACCTGATCATGATCGGCGAGGGCCGGGCGGGCGGGCCCGGCATCTACGTCGCGGTGGACGACGTCGACGCTCACCACGACCGCGCCAGGGCGGCCGGGGCCGAGATCACCATGGAGCTGGTGGATCAGCCTTATGGGTCGCGCGAGTACGGCTGCAAGGATCCGGAGGGGAACTCCTGGTTCTTCGGGACGTACCGGCCTTGATGCGGGGCGGGTAGGCGCTCGGGGCGGTGGCATCGGGGCGACCCGCACCGGGGGACGTCGTATGCGCTCTCCGGGCCACTTGAGCGGGTCGTTCCCCCGTTGGAGGGGGCGACCCGCAGCGCTGGGCTTTCAGCAGCACGCTTGAGCGACCGATCAGTCCGGCGGCACCGGATCCGAGTCGGGAGCCGGGACCGAAGCTGACCCAGGCATCGGGGCCGACTCCGGGGCGAGGGAGCGGGGGGACGGGACCGGGAGCGGGTGGGCGGCCTCGGGGCGCAGGCCGTCGAAGACCAGGCCGAGGTAGCGCCGCCAGATGCCCGGGACCGCGTCCCCCAGGGGCGCCGTCGCCTGCGAGACGCCGTTGATCAGCAACACGACGTCATGGCCTGTGGCGTCATCCCGTACGGCCCCGGCCCGCCGAGCGTGGGCCGTGAGCGCGTCCGCGACCGCCACCAGCCGGTCACTCGCGGCTCTGACCTGCGGATCCTGACGGGTGTTCGCGGTGACCGCCTGACAGAACGAGCGATCGGCGCACTGCAGCTCGATCGCCCCCGCCATGAACTCCAGCAGCGCCCCACCGGGATCCGCGCTCCCCATCAGCGCCTCCCCCGCGTCGGACAGCCGATCGAGCTGGTCGCCGAAGATCGCAGCCATGAGCTGCTCCTTCGTGGCGAAATGCCGGAACACCGTGCCCTTGCCGATCCCCGCCCTGGCCGCGATGCGGGCGATCGAGACCTCCGTCCCATGCTCCGCGAACTCGGCCGCGGCGGCATCCAGCAGCAACCGCCTGTTGCGTACGGCATCGGCCCGCATCTTCCCCACGACCGCGACCCTATCGCAAACGGACCAGCCGGTCATATTATGCTGATAACGTGACCGCACGGTCCGCTTAGTGAGCTGCGTTCGGAGGAGGGCATATGAAGGCGCTGGTGGCCAGGGGATATGGCGGGGTGGAGATGCTGGAGCTGACGGACGTACCGGTCCTGGCGCCGGGACCCGGCCAGATCCAGGTACGGATCACGGCGGCCGGCCTCAACCCGGCCGACCTCAGGCTGGTGAGCGGGGTGTTCAAGGAGGCGGTGCCGCTGACGTTCCCGCACGTCCTCGGGGGCGACTTCGCCGGCACGGTCACACGCGCGGGCGAGGACGTGGAACGCTTCGCACCCGGCGATGAGATCTTCGGCTTCGGTCTCGTACGCTCGGCCGGGAGCATGGCGAGCGTGGCCGCCGCGCCGCCCTCCTTCACGACGGGGACGATGGCCGAGTACGCGCTGTTCGACGCCGACACGCCCGCTCTGGAGCACCGGCCGGCCGGTCTGGACGCCGGGCATGCCGCGGTTCTCCCGACGGCGGCCCTGACCGCGCTGCCCCTGCTGCGCGCCTGGGACTTCACGAGGGGCATGAAGGTGCTGGTCATCGGGGCCGCGGGCGGAGTGGGCGGCGCGGTGGTACCGCTGCTGGCCGCGCGCGGGGTCCACGTGATCGCCACCGCGATCGCCTCGGACGAGGGCTATGTCCGTGGGCTGGGGGCCGCGGAGCTGATCGACTACCGCTCGGCCGAGGTGGCCGATGAGAGCCTGCGCCGCCATCCGAACGGTGTCGACGCGCTGGTCAACCTGGCCCTCCCGGGGACCTCGCTGCCTGCCGTGGCACGGGCGGTACGTCCCGGCGGCCGCCTGCTGAACATCGCCTTCCCCAGTCCAGGGCCCGACTCCGGCTTCGAGACCGTCTACACGAAGGCTCGTCCCGGCGATCTGGAGGAGGTGGGGGCACTCGCCGTAAAGGGTGTCCTTCCCGACACCGTCACCAGGCGCTACGACCTGGCCGATGCGGTGCGGGCTTATGCGGACCTGGCGCACGAACACGTACGAGGCAAGCTCCTGGTTGCCGTCTCGCCGAGGTAGCGAGCGCCGGATCATCGGCTTGGCACGCCGCACGCAGTCGGCTCCGCAGGCAGGGGGCTCCGCAGGCAGAGGAGCTGCTTGCCACCAGTTCTGGCCGGCAAGAGGCGAAGTCTGGGGCGGCGATTTTGTCGGTGCCGTTTGCCAGTATCAGGCGGCATGACGACCGATCCCCTCGCCCAGTTCCGCTGGCTGCAGGCTCCTGAAGCGGACGCGGCCAATCCGCTCGGCGACATCTACTGTGTGTCCTTCTTTCGTGGGCTCGAGCCCGCCGAGGTGTTACGCCGCTTCGGACCGGCTGGGCCGCCAGGCCGGGAGATGAGCTTCGCCGAGCTGGACAAGCAGGTCTTCGAGTTCGTCCAGGAGACCGGCGGCGGTGAATGCGGGGGTTATGTCGCGGCGATCCCGGCTGGGGAGTGGTGCGTCGCGGTGGAGCTCTGGGGCTGGAATGCGACCATCGAGAAAACGCTGACCCGGATGTCCAAGGGCAGTGAGGTGGTGGCCGTCGGGCGGCACGACTTCGCGGAGGACGACTTCAGCTACGCCGTCGACGGCACCCTCATCACGAGCTTCCCACCGATCACGCCCAGTGATCGCCACGGAAGTGACCCGGATCGGCTCAACGACCTCATGCGTGAGATCGGGCTCTCTCCGGAGGAGGACGATGACGACACCTGGGAGGCGCGATGGGAGGACATGTCCAGCAATGGCCTCGCGCGAGCGTTCTCGCTGGCAGCCAGGATGACCGGGGTGACGTTCACGGCCGACCTGCTCCAGGGCCCGCTCCTGGTGGGCGCCATCGAGGACTGACACCAGCCGACACCGCACCCCGAACGACGGCCACCACACGTCGGCGCACCCCGAACGACGGCCACCACACGTCGGCGCACCCCGAACAACGGCCACCACACGTCGGCGCGCCCGACGACCGTAACAACCGCCTGATCAACTACCTCGCGCCGACAACCAACCGGCGCAGTGCTTGTCGGGCGACCACCCCTATCCCGGGCAGCCGCGCCTACGCAAAGCGCGACCGCCGCCGTACCCGGCCGGCTGCCAACGCTCCAACCCGGCCATCACCGCATCCGGGCGACTGCCGGCGCTCCCACCAGGCCATCGCCGTATCCGGCCCCACCCCACCGTCCGCAGACCAGCCGCCACCAAAAGCGGGTGCCGTCCCGGTCGCCGCGCCCGGTCGGGCCAAGGTGGGGAGTGAGCGATCGCCGTGTTCCAGGTCGGGCGGTGCTTGGTCTTGCTGCGGGTGCTCGTGGGAGGGCTGCGCGGGGTCTAGCGGGGGAAGACGATGGTTTTGTGTCCGTCCAGTAGCACGCGTTGCTCCGCATGCCACCTGACCGCCCTGGCCAGGGCCACGCACTCCACGTCCCGGCCGATCGCCACCAGGTCCTCGGGTGAGTGGCTGTGGTTGACCCTGGCCACTTCCTGCTCGATGATCGGCCCCTCGTCCAGGTCGGAGGTCACGTAGTGGGCCGTGGCGCCGATGAGCTTGACGCCGCGGTTGTGCGCCTGGTGGTACGGCTTGGCGCCCTTGAACGACGGCAGGAACGAGTGGTGGATGTTGATGGCCCGGCCCGCCAGCTTCTCGCAGAGGTCCTCGGAGAGCACCTGCATGTAGCGGGCCAGCACCACCAGGTCCACCTGATAGTGCTCGACCAGCGCCAGCACCTCGGCCTCCTGCTTGGCCTTGGTCTCCGAGGTGATCGGCAAGTGGTGGTAGTCGACCCCGTACGACTGCGTGAGCGGGCGCAGGTCCGGATGGTTGGAGGCGACTGCGACGATCTCGATGTCCAAGGTCTTCGATCTGACCCGGTAGAGCAGGTCGTTGAGGCAGTGGCCGAACTTGCTGACCATGATCAGGACGCGCGGCTTCTTGGCCGCGGCGCGCAGCTTGAACTCCATGGCGAAGTCCGCCGCCAACGTCGCGAAGGCCGCGTTGAGGTCGTCTTCGGTCAGCGGGCCCGCGAACTGCACGCGCATGAAGAAGCGCTGCCCCACCGGGTCGCCGAACTGCTGGCTCTCCATGATGTTGCAACCGTGTCCGGCGAGCAGGCCGGAGACGGCGGCCACCACACCGGGGCGGTCGGGGCAGGACAGGGTCAAGACGTATTCGGCGGGGCTGGTCATGCCTTCACTCTCACGGGCGTGGGATCGTCAGGTGCCTTGTGGCTGATCTGGGCAGAGTACAGGTCGCCGGTCAGAATCGAGGGCACCCGCCCCAGTCCGGGGCTGTCCGGGGTAGCCTGGCGCGGCATCCGGCCGCGCGCCCGCGACTCCGGGCCCGCGCCCGACTCGCACGTGCGGGCGCACGTGCGGCCGCACGTGCGAGAGCACGTACAGGTGCAGGACGCGCGGCGCGGGCATCCGTTAAGGGGCCTTGGTCATCATTCACCCGATCTTGGGTAGTTATTGGGCATCGCGCACGACGTATGTCGTGGGAACAGCCGCGATTCCCCCCATAAGGGCTGTGGCTGGATCGAACGCGTCCCGCCTGGGGGCCGGGCGGACGGGGATGGAGCACGTGCCGTTGGAAACCGCCGTACTGATCGTGGTCGCCGGCCTGTTCGCCGTCGTGTCCGGGATCAACGACGGCGGCGCCCTCCTCGCGACCGGGCTCAAGCTGACCGCGGTGCGCCCCGCGACCGGCATCCTCGCGCTCGTCGTGCTGGTCGCCCTCGTGCCGCTGGTGACGCAGCAGGTGGCGCTGACGTTCGTGACCAGGCTGGGCACCTTCGACGAGCCCGGCGGAAAGATCGTGATGACGACCGCCGTGATCGCGTCGCTGATCGTGGTCGCCCGGCTCAGCGCCAAGGGGCGGCCGACCAGTCTCACCCTGGCCATCGTCGGCGGCCTCACCGGCGCCGGGCTGGGCTGGGGGCTGCCGGTCTCGGCCGGTCAGGTGGGGCTGGTGCTCGCGTTCGGCCTGGCGGCGCCCATCGTCGGCGGGCTCGTGGCCTGGGTGCTCATCCGCGTGCTGGTGGTGGTGACCACGACCCGGGGGCTGCCGCGCTGGCACTGGGCGGGGTTCCTGCTGCAGAGCCTCGCCTACGCGGCCAACGACGCGCAGAAGATGCTGGCCGTGTTCATGATCGCGTTCGGCTTCTCGGAGGCGCCGCTGACGTACACGTCGCTGGTGGCCGTCCTGTTCGGGCTCGGCACCCTGTACGGCCTGCCCAAGGCGGGACGCACGCTCAGCCGCGAGATCACCGTCAGCAGGCCCGCGCACGGCGTCGCCGCCGAGCTGGCCGCGGGCGGGGCGGTGATCGGCTGCGCCGCCGCCGGCATGCCGGTGAGCATGACCCAGGCCATCGCCGGCGGGATGATCGGCGCGGGCGTGGCCCAGGGCAGCGGCCGGGTCCGCTGGTACGCCGCCGTGAAGATCGTCACGGCCTGGCTGCTGACCCTGCCCGCGAGCGCGTTGCTGGGCTGCGGGCTGGCGCTGCTCGTGAAGGGGTTCGCGAGCATGGAGGTCACATGAAGGGATGGCGAGTGCGGCACTGTTGCTCATCGAAGGCGGCAGGACGGTGAAGCGCCTGCGGCGGATCCGGGATCTCATGACCGGCCGCATGGACAGCGCGCTCACCGATGCCCTGCTCGGGCAGCTCCAGGCCACCAAGGAGGGCGCGTGGCTGGCGATGGCCATGATCGGCGGCGAGGTGGGCAGGACCGGGGCGCACGAGCAGATGCGCTCGATCGAGCACCTCGGCGACGAGGAGCGCGCCCGGCTCATCGAGGAGCTCAAGTCCGCCCTCGTCACGCCGATCGACCGCGAGGACCTGTTTCGCCTGTCGCGTTCGATCGACGACGTGCTGGACTCCCTGCGGGACTTCGTCCGCGAGTCGCATCTTTACCGGGTGCCCGACCAGATCCGCTTCACCCCGCTGCTCGACCAGGTGATCGTCGGCATCGACGCGCTCGAGAACGCCGTCCAGGACCTCGCCAGCCGCCCCGCCGTGGTGGTCCACGACGCGCTGGAGGCGAAGAAGGCGGGCGGCGCCATCCGGCGGATGTACCAGTACGAGATCTCGCGGATCTTCTCCGGTGAGGTCACGGCGAACGCGTTGAAGGAGCGGGAGCTCGTACGCCGGCTGGAGATCGTCGGCGTGGCCATCGGCGAGGCGGCCGATGCCATCACCGACGGCGCGATGAAGCGGTGACCAGGGGCTACAGGCCGAAGGCCGGAGCCAGCCGGGTGAGCTGGGTGAGGGCGTCGGCCAGATCGGGGACGTCAGCGGACAGGGGCTGGACGGCGACGTGGTCGGCGCCGGCGTCGAGGTGGGCCTGGACGCGCTCGGCGATGGCGGCCTGGTCGCCCCAGGCCACGATCGCGTCGGCGAGCCGGTCGCTGCCCCCGCCGGCGAAGTCGGCGTCGGTGTAGCCGAGGGTGCGCAGGTTGTTGAGGTAGTTGGGCAAGGTCAGGTAGTAGGCCATGTGGGTGCGGGCGATCGCGCGGGCGCGTGCGGGGTCGGACTCGAGCACGACCGCCTGCTCGGGGATCAGCAGGCGGCCCGCGCCGAGGATCGCGCGGGCCTGGGCGGTGTGCTCGGGCGGCACGAAGTAGGTGTGGGCGCCGTCGGCGCGGTCTCGCGAGAGCTCCAGCATCTTCGGCCGCAACGCCGCCAGGAGCGTCGGGAACTCGGCGTCGGGCAAGATCTTGTAGGCCTCGTCCATGGCGTCGAGATAGGTGCGCATCGTGGTCAGCGGCTTGGTGTAGTCGTGGCCGCGGCGGGCGACCAGCGGGCCGTGGCTGACGCCGACGCCCAGGAGGAACCGGTCATGATGGCCGTCGGTCACGGTCACCGCGCCGGCCGCCATGGCCGTGGCGTCGCGGGCCCAAAGGTTGGCGATGCCGGTGCCGACCGCGATGCGCTCGGTGGCCGCCAGCAGGATGGCGGCGGCGGCGAACGGCTCCTTGCTGCCCCAGCCCTCGTTGACCCAGATCGAGCCGTAGCCGAGCTCCTCGATCCGTGCCGCCGCGCGTCGCCCCTCCGCCGCGGGGGCCTTGCCGACCATGGGATGCCACACTCCGACGCGCCCGATCTCCACGGCCGCTCTCCTCTCGCGTAGGATGTTCGATCGAGATGGAACACTACACTGATGTTCGACGGCAGTCGAACAGAACCCGTAACCTGACCCACGCCTCGCCGCTGGAGGCCTCGCTCCAAGCCGCGCTCGACGCGCTGGGCGACCCGGTCCGCCGCAGCATCGTGCGCGAGCTGGCCGGCGTGCCCGACTGGACACGCGCCTGCGGCACGTTCAGCCACCTGCCGGTGGCCAAGTCCACGCTCAGCCACCATTTCTCCGTTCTGCGCAACGTCGGCCTGCTCGAACAACGCGACGAGGGCGCCCGCCGGCTCAACCGCCTCAGGCGCGCGGAGTTCGACGACCGCTTTCCCGGGCTGCTCGCGCTGGTGCTCGCCGAAGAAGGAGCAGCCGGTACGCAGTGATCTTCCCGCCCTTGGTTGCCTGGTCAGGCGCCTCGGAGGTGCAATGAAAGGTGTGATCGCCAACGCCAGGACGACGGAGAGACCGGACGTGCGTCCCCGGCTGGCGGTTTCGAGCTGCCTGCTGGGCGAGCCCGTCCGCTACAACGGCGGGCACAGCCGCGACCGGTTCCTGTCCGGCGCGCTCGACCCGTACGTGGACTGGGTGCCCATCTGCCCCGAGGTGGAGGCGGGCCTGGGCACGCCCCGCGAGACCCTCCGGCAGGAGGTCTCGCCCCAGGGCCCGCGCCTGATGACCCGCACGACGCGCGTCGACCTGACCGACCGCATGACCGCGCTGGCCGCCGGGCGCGCCGCCACGCTCGACGCGGACGGCTACGTGTTCAAGGCCAAGAGCCCCACCTGCGGCATCCACGGCGTGCCGCTCTATCCCGCCGACGGGCCGCCGGTCGATCGGCGGCGGCAGGGCCTGTTCGCCGGGACCGTCATGGAGGCGCACCCGCTGCTGCCGGTGGAGGACGAGGGGCGGCTGCACGACGCGCTGCTGCGGGAGAGCTTCGTGGAGCGCGTGTTCGCCCACGCCAGGCTGCGCGCGCTGCTGAGCGGCGACTGGCGGCCGCGCGACCTGGTCGCCTTTCACGCACGGCACAAGATGCAGCTGCTCGCCCACGATCCGGAGCTCTACCGCCAGGCCGGGCGCGTGGTGGCCGCGGCCGGCGCCCGCCCGCGGGAGGAGGTGGCCGCCGACTACGCCGAGGTGTTCCAGCGGACGCTCGCCACGAGGGCCACCGTCGGCAGGAACGTCAACGCGCTGCAACACTGCCTGGGCATGCTCGCGCTCGACCCCACCCGGCGGGCGGACCTGGTGGAGGTGATCGACTCTTACCAGGCGGGCCTGGTGCCGCTGAGCGTGCCCACGACGCTGCTGCGCCATCACGCTCGCGGGGAGGCCGCCGCATACGTCCACGACCAGACGTACTTCTCGCCCTTCCCCGACGACCTGCGCCTGCGCAACCACGTCCCGGGCGGCTGACCGGCGCGGAGGGCCGGTCGATAGCGTCATCCCATGAGCACCGGCGAGAACATCACGGAGGGCGGCGACCGCCCGGCCGCGCGTGTCGTCTGCCTGGACCGCGACGGCCGGGTCCTGCTGATGCACTGGCACGACCGGGTCAGCCGGATGGACGTCTGGGAGCCGCCGGGCGGCGGGCTCGACCCCGGCGAGACGGCGCTGGAGGCGGCCAGGCGGGAGCTGACCGAGGAGACGGGGCTGCCCGGCTCGGCGGTGCTGGACCGGTTCGTCGCGGTCGAGCGGGACTTCACCTGGTACGGCGTCCGCTACGTGAAGACCGAGCCGTTCTACCTCGCCAGGTTCGACGAGGCGCGCCCGGACGTCGATCCCGGGGGGCTCACCGACGAGGAGCGCGCGGCGTACCTCGGCTACGCATGGGCCGGGGAGCTGCCCGAAGGGGTCGAGCCGCCGGAGCTGGCCGCGGTCGTCGAGAAGCTCACTTCCGCTGATCGCCCCTGAACCGCCCGGCAGGCGGATCGGGCGGAGGTCTCATCGCAGGTCCACGGTCACGCCTGGAGATCCACGCTCACGCCCGCAGGTCCACGGTCACGCCCGCGGACGCGACGGCCAGCGGGCCGGTGTACGACTCGGCGGCCGACGCGAGCGCGGGGCCCGCGGGGGTGTCCGGCCACAGGTGGGTGAGCAGCAGGCGCGACACCCCGGCCGCCGCCGCCGTACGGCCCGCGTCCCGCGCGCTGGACAGGTAGGGTGCGTCCTCCTCCGGCACCCGTTCCGGATAGGTCGCCTCCGCCACCAGCAGATCCGCGTCCTTGGCCAGCGCCACCAGCTCGGCGGCCGGCCCGGTGTCGCCGGTGTAGGCGAGCACCCGGCCGCCACCGCTCAGCCGCAGCCCCGCGTTGGGCACGTGGTGCGGCAGGTCGAAGGCGTCCAGGCGGAAGGGCCCCAGCTCGTACGGCACGCCGGGTGCCAGGTCGTGCACCGTGAAACCGCCGGCCAGCATGCGTGCCTTGTCCAGCGCCAGCACGGCGTCCAGCGCTCCCGGCGGCGCGTACACCGGCAGCGGCGGCACCGGCGCGTCGCCGAGCACGCGGGCGCGCAGGAGCGGGTTCAGGTCGGCACAGTGGTCGGGGTGGCCGTGGCTGACCAGCACCGCGTCCACCTCGTCGGCCCGCATGGAGGTGAGCAGGCGCGGCAGCGTGGCGTAGCCGGGGTCGATGAGGACGCGGAAGCCCTCGTGCTCGACCACGTATCCGCTGCATGCCTGGCCGGCCGCGGGCCACGCTCCACACCCACCCAAGACGGTCAATTTCATCGCAACTCCAAGATCCAGCTCACCGAGGGAACGTCTGAGCCGCCACGAGCGTGCGGGACTGCACGCCCTGGAGGCCGGGGGTCAGGGCCCGGGGCGCGGTCGGGCGCTTTCGCCGCGGGGATGCCCCAGCTCGGCCAGGGTCGTCGTCATCAGCCCGCGCAACAGCGCGCCCGCCACCTTCTCGTGCTCCGGCTCCACGGGCAGCCCCTGAGCCACCCGGTCCCGGTAGACCTCTCGCTCGCGCCCATCGGTGTAGGGCAGCGCGGTCATCCCGACGATCACGGTGGTCCTGGTGCCGCCCCTCGGCAGGACGGCGATGGCATGCGTACGCAGCAGGGTCTCGTCGGGCGCGCCGTACCAGCCGCATTTGACCCCGGCCTCCGGCGAGCCGATCGCCTCGCGGACGCCGAACGCCTGCCCCGTGCTGACCTCCCGCATCCAGTCCAGGATGGTGCCCGCGACGGGGTCGCCCGCGGCGGCGGACTGGGCGAGCGCCGCGTAGGCGGTCGCCACCTCCTCGGCCGCGACCTCCACGGACCCGAACCGCGACGGATCCCCGTTGGGCGGCGACCAGGCGACGCCGGTGCGCTGGTAGAGGTCGTCGAGGATCACGCGGGGACCGGCGGCGAGCCACAGGTTGAGCGTGTCGGCGTTCGAGGAGACGATCACGGCGGGCTCGGCGTGCCGGCGCCAGCGGCCGGCGTCGGGGATGCGGTCCGCGCTCACCCACGCGTAGAGCGGCTTGAGCAGGGAGGCGCAGCGCAGCCGGGTCATGCCCGCGCTGACGCTCACCGTGCGGGCCGGCGGCCCGCCATAGCCGCGTCTGATGCCCGCCGCCTGAACGCTGGCACCGTGATCGAGGTCGTCTAGCAGCCCGTTGAAGCCCACATCCTCAACCGTAGACCCTACGGCGAGGTCCCCCAGCGCCCTTCGTACCACTCCACGCTGGGCGGTTCGCCGGGCAGCGGGGTCACGCCGGGCGCGCGCAGCCCGTCGAGCGCGATGGCCAGCAGCCGCTCCTTGACCTGCTGGTGTTCCGGGCTCGCCGGGCCGGGGGCGGGGCGGCTGAACTGCTCGATGAGCAGCGAGAGGTCGAGCATGGTCACGTCGCTCCTGAGCACGCCCGCCTCGTGCGCCCTGGCGACGAGCCGCCTGGTCGCCTCGTCGGACCTGCGGGCGGTGCGCCACATCTCGCCGGTCACCTCGATGGTGCCCGCGACCGGCGCCAGCGCGCCCGACCGGAAGCCCACACAGGCGCGTACGTAACGGGCCAGCCCGGTCCACGGATCCGGCTCGGCCAGGCCCGACTCCGCCGCTTCGACCGCGCGTTCCATGGCGATCACGCACAGGCGCTGGAGCAGCTCCTCCTTGGTGCGATAGCGGCGGTAGAGGCTGCCCATGCCGACGCCCGCCTGCTTGGCGATGGCCGACACCGGCGCGTCGAACCCCTGCGTCGTGAACACCTCATGCGCCGCCTGCAACAGCCGCAGGTCGTTGCGTGCCGCCTCGGCCTGCCTGCCGCGTGTAGCCATGCGGTCAAGGATATTCCGGAGCCCGTACACTTCTAACGGAGCAAAGCGCTCCGATAAAGAACAGGCAGGTGGATCATGCGTGCGGTGATGCTGCGGCGGTACGGCGGGCCGGAGGCTCTGGTCGTCGAGGAGGTGCCGGATCCGGTTCCCGGGCCCGGGCAGGTGGTGGTGGAGGTGTCGGTGGCCGGCATCACGTTCGTGGAGACCCAGGTACGCGCGGATCGCGGCCCGCGCCGGGCCGAGCTGCCCGCGATCCTGGGCAACGGCGTCGCGGGCACCGTGGTGTCGGCGGGTGACGACGTGGACCGGACGCTGATCGGCACGCGGGTGGTCAGCACGCTGGGCGGCTACGGGGGTTACGCGGAGCTGGCGGTGGCGAGCGCCGGCGACCTCATCCCCATCCCTGACGGTCTGTCGCCGGAGGTCGCGGTGGCGGTGCTGGCGGACGGCCGCACGGCGGTGGGCCTGGCGCGCGCCGCCGCGCCGCAGCCCGGCGAGTGGGTGCTGGTGCTCGCGGCGGGCGGCGGCGTGGGCAGCCTGCTCGTGCAGCTCGCCCGCGCGGCCGGGGCGCGCGTGATCGGCGCGGCCGGCAACGCGGCCAAGCGCGACCTGGCCGCGTCGCTGGGGGCCGAGCTGAGCGTCGACTACACCCGCCCGGACTGGACCGACCAGGTACGCGCCGCGACCGGCTGGAACGGGGACCCCGGCGGGACCGACCAGGTACGCGCCGCGACCGGCTGGAACGGGGACGCCGGCAGGACCGGAGCACCGGGTCGGACGCGTGGCGTGGACGTGGTCTTCGACGGCGTCGGCGGCGACCTCGGCGCGGCGGCCCAGGCCCTGCTCAAGGACCAGGGCCGGCTGAGCGTGTACGGCATGGCGGGCGGCCCGATGACCAAGCCGGACCCGCGCGTCAGAGCCGTCGCCTGGCCGTCGACGGACCTGCGCGAGCTGTCCAGGGACGCCCTCGCCCTGGCCGCCGCCGACCGCCTGCGTCCCTCCATCGGCGCCACGCTCCCGCTGGAGTCCGCCGCCGAGGCGCACGCCGCGATCGAGGCCCGCACGGTGACCGGGAAGACCCTGCTCATTCCAGCGCGGCGGCGAAACGGGAGCGCAGCTCGCCCAGACGCTTGACGGGCTCGTTGCTGAACACCAGCCGTACGTACCGGGGCGCGACCGTCTCGCCCCAGGCCGTCATCGGGGTGGCGGCGATCCGGCCGCGTTCGAGCAGGCGGGCGGACAGGTCGGTGGCCGTCAGCCCCAAGGCCGCCGCGTCCACCAGGCAGGACCAGCCGCCGGCCGCCCGCACCACCGGCAGGCCGTCGAGCTGCCGGATCACCGTGTCGTGGCGGGCCTCGTACTCGGCGACCGCCTCGGCCACCCCCGAGGGGCCGCCGAGCGCGGCGGCGGCGCCGAGCTGGTGGAAGCCGCTGGCCACGGTGGTGTTGTAGATGACCGCCATCATGATGCGGGACATGATGTCCGCCGGGCCGGCGATCCAGCCGATGCGCCAGCCGATCATGCGATATTCCTTCGACACCGAGCCGATGATGATCGTACGCTCGGCGAGCCCGTCCACCTGACACGGGTTGATGCGCGGGTGGTCCCCGAAGACGATGCGCTCCATGGCCGCGTCGTAGATCAGATACGCGCCGGTCCGCTCGCAGACGGCCGCGATCGCCTCCCAGTCCGCCCGGCCGAACACCACGCCCGACGGCATCGAGGGGCTCATCAGCAGCAGCGCCGCCGCCGAGCGCACCCGGCCCAGCGCGTCACGATCGAGCCGCCAGTGACCGGCGTCCACCCGCAGCGGTACCAGCTCGGGGCGGGCGCCGGACAGCCGTACCCGCTGGAGCAGCCCCGCGTACGTGGGGTCGGTGAGCACCACCGGGTCACCCGGCTCGGTGGTGGCGAGCAGCACGGGCATGACCGCCGACGTGCCGCCCGACGTGATGGCCACCTGGCGCAGCGGGTCGAAGTCCAGCCCGGTCCGCACGCGCAGGTCGGCCGCGACCGCCTGGCACAGCACCGGCAGCCCGGTGAGCGGCAGCCAGCTGTTGCCCGTCCCCGCCGCCAGCGACTCCCTGGTGGCGGCCACGGCGACGGGCGGGGGCGGGATGTCGGTGTCGAGGTTCTCCAGCCGCAGCACGTCGGGGTCGTCCCCGGCGGCGGCCGCCACTGTGTCGAGATCGATCGGTTGCACGCGCGCGAATCTGGAGTTGGGCCGCATCGACAGCACCTTCCACGAGTGTTCCGTATACGGAACATCCCTTGGACTCAACCGGGTGTCAAGCGCCGAACCTGGCCCAGGAGACGACGAGCGCCAGCGGCATCAGCCCCACCAGCGCCAGCGCGGTCAGCGCCTTCCACCGCCGCGCCACCCCGGGCTCCGTCAGGAACGCCCCCAGCCCGCCCGCCCCCGCGAAGGCCACCGCCGCCGTGACCGCATGGGCGAACTCCGACGTCCACGACGGCAGCGACTCCCCCACCAGCCTGAACACCACCAGCACCCCGGCCGTCACCAGCGCCACCCGCCGCCCGGGCCGGACGTCCACCCGTTCGAGCAGGTACGCGGACCCGCCGACCAGCACCGCGGTGATCACCGCGACGATCCCGACGGCGGGCACCAGGCAGCCCCATTCCTCGCAGCCGACGCCGGTCCACGCCAGACGCACCGTGGCCCACCACAGCACCCCCAGGGCCGCGCACGTCAGAGCGGCTCGCCCCATTCGCCCCCTCATGGACCCATGGTGCCCCATCAGGAGAACCGGTCCGCCCGGAGCTCGTCGGCCTCGGCCTCGGCGTCGCGGCCCAGGGCATGGAGCGCGACGGCGCGGTTGGCGTACAGGTCGGCGTGCGGCTGGAGCTCGATGGCCTGCGTCAGATCCTCGACCGCGCCCTCCACGTCGCCGGCCGCGTACCGCAGCACTCCCCGGTTCCCCCAGGCGGCGGCGAGGCCGGGCGCGTGCTCCACGGCCTGGTCCAGCGCCGAGCGGGCGGCGGCGAGCCGGCCCGCCGTCGTGTCGATCTGGCCGAGCACCGTGAGCAGGTGCGGGTTGGCGGGATCCAGGGCGAGCCCGGCCGTGACGTCCGCCCTGGCCTCCTCGTCCCGGTCGGAGGCGGCCAGCAGCCCGGCGCGGTTGATGTAGGCGTCCAGATAGGCGGGGTCGAGCTCGATCACCCGGCCCAGGTCGGCGAGGGCCGACTCCGTGTCGCCCATGATCGCGCACAGCTCCGCGCGGTTGTAGTACGCCTCGGGCAGCGGCGGCCCGGCCCGCATGGCCCGCTCGAAGTCGGCCAGCGCCTCCTCGCGCAGACCGAGCTTGGCCAGCAGGTTCCCCCGCTCCAGGTAGTAGTCGGGAAAGGCGGGATTCATCGCGATCGCGGCCGCGTAGTCCTCCAGCGCCTCCTTGGTGTCCCCGAGCGCGGCGAAGAGCTGGGCCCGGTTGGCCAGCAGCACCATCCGGTGCAGCGGATGGTGCTCGCCCAGCTCGCGCGCCAGCTCGATGGCCGACTCGACCAGCGCCAGCGCGGCGCCGAGCCGGCCGTGCCGCAGCTCGATCAGCGCCAGGCCGTTGCGGTCGAAGCCCAGCTTGAAGGCCCGTTCCGCGGGGTCGGGCAGGAGGCTGGAGATGGCGATCGCCTCGTTGATCCAGGCTCTGGCCCTGGCCAGGTCGCGGCGGGCCGGGTCGGGGTTGCGGGCGTCGAGCATGGCGGTGCCGTACGCGCTGGCGGCGTGCATCGCCGGGTCCTGGCTGGTCCCGCGCACCTGGTCCCACACCGTACGGGCCTCCGCGACGCGGCCGAGGCCCCCGAGCGCGGTCGCGGTGCGCTGGGCGAAGCGCCACCAGCGCTCCCCGCCAGGCTCGGTACGCGCCATGCCCAGCTCCCCGAGCTCGACGATCGCGTGCAGGAACCCCTCACGGGTACAGCGGTCCACCACGGCCCACAGCTCGTCCGGGCCGCGGGTGTCGGGCGCGGGCTCAGGGCCGCCCGAGTACAGCATGACCGTCAGCGTGGCGGCCGGGATCCGCCGCGTCATCACGTCGAGCAGCTCGATGTCCGTGGGATCGGCCTCAGCGGTGTTGCAGACGGCGATCGCCCGCCCGGGACGCACGACGTCACGGAAGAACTCCGCGAGCCCGTTGGCCAGCCGCAGCGTACGGCGGGGCGCGGGGACCAGGATGCGCTCGTCCTCCGGCAGGCTCTCGTCGATCGGCACCCGTCGCGCGGGAATGAGCTCGGCCAGCTCCGGTGCCGCGGCCCTGATCTCGATGTCGTGTTCGGCCACCAGGTCGCTTGTCCGCTCCATGGCCTGCGGCACCAGATGGCCCAGCAAGGCGGCGGCGACAGTGTAGGGGCCGCGTGGCCGCCGATGCCCGTCGATCAGTGGCATCAGCAGCCGCGCGGCCCCCCATCGGGCGGGTGGTTCACCCTGAACTCTGAGGTGGGACCTCTCCTCGGTCACCCCTTGTGAATGACGCTGGAGGTCCCTGCGAGCCTTGCGGTACCAGGCTTGCGGACAACGATGCGCTTCATGACGAACCTCTCCACTTGGGGTTAATTCACTATTATTAGGGCACCCCACCGAATATCAAGATTTATGGCGAATAAGTGGGAGGCTAATGGATAAGAAGCACTTGCCTTTTGATTGGGATATCTAACCTGTTAGGAGCGAAACCAGCGATGCAATGCAGTGGTTCGCCCCTGCCCGGATTCTTCCATCAGCTCGCAGAGACACCGGCCGAGCAACGTCACAGACCGGCAGCAGCCAGGGCCAGGCAGGCTCCTGGCGCGGACGATGGCGGAGGCCCGATCGATCAGCCGCTCAAGGCTGGGCTCGCCACCGCCCTTGAGTGAGCGGGTGTGCCAGGGACACGACTCCGCGTCCCCGCAGGCGTACTTGACCGGATAGGGCACCGGCCCGCCGTCGAGCCGCACCGGATCCGCACGTTTGACCCGCAGCCCGGCCAGCACCTTGGCCGCTCTGTCCGCCACGGCGAGCGAATCCCCGCCTTCACGCCTGCGCCCTTTTCCCGCCGCGACCCTTTCCGGCACGGCCAGCAGCATCGCGACCGCCATCAGGCCGCCGCCCACGATCATGCTCCAGCCGACCTGCTCCTGGAACCAGATCACCGAGATCCCGGCCACCCACACGGGCTGTGACGACATCAGGATCGCGCTCGGCACGGCGGGCACGTACGCCTGGCCGTACGAGCGGGCCAGGAAGCCCAGCGCGCACGAAACCACCGACAGATGGGCCAGAACCCCCCAGTCCGGAAGGGTGGCCGGCAAGGTGATCCCGTCGCGCACCGCGAAGACCCCGGTGAGCAGTCCGATGGTGAAGAGCTGGATCACGGTCAGCGGGAAGGCGTGATAACGCGTCCCACGACTGGTCAGCCGCGCGAGCAGCAGCGTGTGGCCGGAATAGAGCGCCGCGGCGGCGAGCGTGACCGTCAGGGCCAGCACCGACACCTGGTGCTCCTCCACCCCGCGCAGAAGTGTGAAGGCGGTCATGCCGGCCAGCGCGAGCACCACGCCGGCCCAGACCCGCCTCGGCACCTTCGCCTTGTGCAGGAAGAGGGCCAGGATCGGGGTGATCACCACGCTGCAGCCGACGGCGAAGCCGGACACGGACGACGGCAGGCTGTGCAGCGCCATGGCCTGGCCCACCTGGCCGGCCCCGAACATCAGCCCGAGCAGGATCCCGTTGACCCACGTCCCCCGTGGCAGTCCCCGGAGGCAGGACGGCCTGAGGAGGAACAGCGTCGCGGCGGCGATCAGGTAGCGCTCGGCGAGCAGATCCTCGACAGGTAACCGGTGGATGAGTTCTTTCATCAGCGGGAACGCCGACCCCCAAGCGGCGCTGACGAACAACAGAAGCACGGCTCCCTGGAGGGGTCTGGGAGCGGGCACGACTGCCATGGCAAAAGCATCCCACTACGATTCGCAGCCATGGATGTACAGCCAGCAGCCGGTTAGGGTCCTCTACACCCGGGTGGTAAGAGCCTCACCCGCGAGCGCGTACATCCTTATCCGACGAAGCAACTACCCGGCCATTTCCTACATATACGTCATGAGGATTTGGCGGCAATTGCCCAATGAGCTGCCGGGGCAGCGATCACCCACTGTGACGGGGAGAGGCTCGGCGGTGCGGTCACGCCGGAGGGATCCGGGAGAGATCACCGGAGAAAAGCGCGTGCGGCCCCGGAGGGGGAACATGGGGCCGTCTGGTGCAGTTGATCAGAACTCGAGAAGCGAAGGCGGTATGAGGCGTTTCTCTCCGTAGACGACGATCAGGTCGCCCACCTGCTGCCTGGAGAGCTCCCGCCATCCCTGACGCGCGTACAGCGCCAGGGCGGCCTCCTGGTTGAGGGTCGTGTCACCCCTGACGCTGTGGAACCCGAGCTCCACCGCGCGCCGTTCGAGGGCGATGAGCATGGCCGCGCCGAAACCGCGCCGCTGGAACTCGGGATGGACCCTGAGCCGGCAGATCTCGGCGGTCCCGGTGTCGACGGGTTTGAGCCCGCCCATGGCGACGACCCGGGCGCCCACCGCGCCGACGAGGAAGTCTCCCCCGCACGCCAGGTAGATCTCCTGGATGCGCGGGAAGTCGTCGTCGTAGTAGACGCCGTCACCGGGAACCAGGCCCACCTCTGCGAGGCAGACCCGGTGGAGTGCGAGGATGGTGTCGAGATCGGACCAGCGATAACGCCGGATCTTCATGCACCGCCCCCCTTCAGTTGGGGCTGTTTGGGCCGGCGCAACGCGGCCCGGTAGTCTTCGAGACCCGCAGCGCCCGCGTCCGCGGCCACGATCGCCTGTTCCAGCGCCAGGGCGGGACGCGCGATGAAGTCGGTCAGATATTCGTCGCCGACCATGTTGAGCGCTTGCGTGCCGATCTTCAGCGCCTCGTCGACGTCTCCGTCGATCAGCCGGCACTGGGCCTGGTCGAGCCTGATCAGCGTCTGGTCGAGGATGTGGTCCTCGTACTTGCCCAGAGCCTGGTCCAGCACCACCTCGGCCTCGATCGTCTGGCCGAGCTTGGTGAGCACGTCGCCCTGGTAGAAGTAGAGCTGCCGCTCGGTGTAGCCGAAGGCGAGGTCTTCCTGGTCCTCCGACTTCATGTGGGAGAACGCGTTCCTGGCCCGGGCCAGCGCGCGCTTGGCCTGGTCGACGACCTCCTTCTTGCTGTCGGTGCCCGACAGCATGGCCAGGGCCCTGGCCTCGACGACCGGGGCCATGGCCTGCGCGGGGCACGGCGTGGAGCCCGCCAGGTCACGGCTCTTCTTGGCGAGGTTGAGCGCCTCGCGGGCGTCGCCGAAGTAGAGGGGCACCAGCGACTCGCGAGCCGTGATCCACGCGCGCAGCGCGCGGTCGCCCGTCTCGTCCGCCGCCGTACGGCCGGTGCGGAAGAACGAGCGCGCCAGCCGGTGGTCGCCCAGGTTTATCATGATCATGCCGCTCAGCCCGGCCAGCTGGGCCGCCATCCTGCACAGGCGTTCCTGGATATCGATGGGCTGGCGACGGGACATGGCCGTGCGTACGGCGCTCAGTTCGAGCAGCACGTCGCACAGCAGTCTCAGGGGGGCGGTCGTGGCGTATTGGCGGCCGAAGCTGATCGTCGTCTCTTCCCACGCGTCCAGCATCGCGGCCGACACGGTGGCCGACACCATCGTCTCGTCCATCCGGCGCCTGATGCCCTCGCACGCGCCCAGCACCGGTCCGTCGAGTTGCTGGGAGAGCTTGGTGTCGGTGTTCAGCAGATTTAACAACGTCCGGCGGAGGATGTTCTCGTCGTCCTCGGCGTCCGGCTCCGTGACCATCGGCTGGAGCGACAGCTCCCGCTGCGTCGGCAGCAGCGGCCGCTCCTTCTCGCCCCCCAGCACGCCGGGCATCCGGTGGCCGTGGCCGCAGATGCACGGACCGTCGAAGCCGAGCGCGAGCGGCTCGACGCGGTAGACGGTGCACAGGTAGTGGAGGTATTCGGGGCCTGGGCGCTTGAGCCCGCTCTCATAGGCGGACAGGAGGGTCTCGCCGATGCCGGGCATGGGTTTCGAGTCACGTTCGAACAGGGCTCTCACCTGTTCGATGACGTCGGCCAGCGCGATCCCGTAGGACAGGCGATGAGCCTTTATCCGGGTCGTGGTGAAGTGGGTCGTGCACGCTTCGTGGATCTCATCAGCTATCTGGGCAGAAGTACGCCCGGTGGCCAAACCCTTGGCTCGGATCCGCCGGGCGATCTCCGTCTCCCTGTGCTGTCTGCCGGACATCCCGGCCCCTCTCACACATGTCTCGACCGGTTCGCAACTGGTGACTCAGCGTAGCCTCGATGTCGCTGTGCGACTACCCATGACTATGAAGCAACGGCGACAGATTGGGAACGCTCTTCCAGCGTACGGATAAGGATCGTCCTCCGAGAGTGCGTTTCTTACAACCGATAAGGGAGAAGCAACTCCCCGTGAGTGCAGACCCTCGTTGCGCCCCGCCTTGACATGAGACATCTTTGGCCCACCAGCAACGATTCCTGGAGGAGGGACGAACGGTGGGGGACGACAACTTCGAGCACTTGCAGCGTCTCGTGTCAGAACTCGGGGCCCGTGGGTTGCTCGCAAGAGTGGTCCAGACCCAGAGCGGACGGAGGTTCGTCAGGGTCATCAATCCGAACGCGACGAGCCTCTCCGAGAACGTCACCTGTCGGCCGACGACATCTGAGCTGCCGGACTGGTGGTACTGCTGGTCCTGGGGCGAGCCGATGCACACGGCCGACGATCCGGCTGGGGCCGCGACGAAGGTCGCACGCGTACTTGCCGCTGTGGGGGAGTGATGACGTGGTGATCCGGGTGGAGCGCAGCCACCACGGGTCACCGCACCCGCGGCGGCCTCACGGAGCCGGCGGAGTGGCCGGTGCGGAGGGTCTCCTGTTTGCCGGAGCCCTGGTCACTCCGCCGGTTCCCAACTTGAGCCGTACGGCGATCGAGCCGTACTCGTAGGGCCGCCCGCCTGGTCCGCCAGGCGGGTGTTCGGGGGATCCCTCCCGGAACCGGCACGGGACATGCTTCCGGGTGTGTGTCCCGCACCGAGCCGTCCGTCATCGGAGCGTCCGCTCTCTCCCTCCGCGGCCCAGAGAGCGGCGTCCCCGTCTTCCCCGGCGTGATGTGACGGCGGGTGGTTCGGTCGGCGGTATTTTTGGATGCGAAACGGTCCAAAAAGAGTCGACCGAACCGCTTCCGGAGGGGGATCCACCCAGTGTTACTGCTGGTGACAACGTCGCCACCACCCGCTTCTCCATCGCCATCATCGATTCTCGACGTGGAGAAGGTCACCCAAAACATCGGAGGTTACTGCGAGGAAGACCCCCTTTGCTCTACGGTGTTTGGGATGTTCGGCAACGCCCCCTGGGCGCCATTGGTGGCCAGCGCGATCACCATCGTCCTGATCCTTGTTCTGGCCGTCATCATCCGGAAAGTCGCGCACCGCCTGATCACCAAGGTGGTCAACCGCGCGGCCGAGGGAGGGTCGCTCACCAGCCGGTTCCGCAAGGGCGCGGCGACCGACGGCATCGACGCGTTACTGCACGAACGGCGCAAGCAGCGGGCCGAGACGATGGGCTCGGTGCTCAAGCATGTCGCGTCCATCGTCATCATGGGCACCGCGGTGCTGACCGTGCTCGACCGGCTGACGATTCCCATCGCTCCCCTGCTGACCAGCGTCGGCATCCTCGGCGTGGCCATCGGCTTCGGCGCGCAGGAGCTGGTCAAGGACTTCATCGCGGGAATGTTCATGCTCCTCGAAGACCAGTACGGCGTGGGCGACGTCATCGACGCGGGCGCCGCCGTCGGCACGGTCGAGGCGGTGACCCTGCGCGTGACGAGGCTGCGCGACGTGGACGGCCGGGTCTGGTACGTGCGCAACGGCACCATCACCCGGATCGGGAACGAGTCGCAGGGCTGGTCGCGGGCGTACATGGACGTCCCGGTGGCCTATGACGCGGACATCCTGGGCGTACGGGTGCTCCTTGAGCACGTGGGCGAGGAGATCTGGGCCGACCCTGAGCTCCGCGAGGCCAAGATCGTGGAGCCGCCGCAGGTGTTCGGCGTCGAGCAGCTCTCCGACAGCTCGCTGGTGTTCCGCATCAGCGTCAAGACGCTGCCCTCGCAGCAGGCCGCGGTCTCCAGGGAGATGCGGCTCAGGGTCAAGTCGGCCCTCGACACCGCGGGCATCCCCATGGTCGCCGGCGCCTAGCGCCACCCCTGTGGTGTGCCGCAGGACGCGGCACACCATAGGCTAGGGGCGTGACTGAGACCTCCTTCTACGACGCCGTCGGCGGCGAGGAGACCTTCCGGCGCCTCGTGCACCGCTTCTACGAGGGGGTCGCGGACGACCCGCTGCTCCGGCCGCTCTACCCGGAGCCCGATCTGGCGGGCGCCGAGGAGCGGTTGCGGGGCTTCCTGGCCCAATACTGGGGCGGCCCCAACACCTACAGCCAGGAGCGCGGCCACCCGCGGCTGCGCATGCGCCACATGCCGTTCGTGATCGGCGAGCCGGAGCGCGACGCCTGGCTGCGGCACATGCGCGACGCGGTCGACTCCCTCGATCTGACCGAGGAGCAGTCTGCCAAGCTCTGGGACTATCTGGTCTACGCGGCCCAAAGCCTGGTGAACTCGCCCACATAACGGGCATGACCGCCACATGGATATCCCCTGGTGGCGCGACGCCGTCGTCTACGAGATCTACGTTCGCAGCTTCGCCGACGCCTCTGGAGACGGCGTCGGCGATCTGGCCGGAGTGCGTGAGCGCCTGCCGTACCTCGCGCGGCTCGGGGTCGACGCCATCTGGCTGACGCCCTTCTACCCCTCCCCCATGGCCGACGGCGGCTATGACGTGGCGGACTACCGGGGCGTCGATCCGCTCTTCGGCACGCTGACCGACTTCGAGGCGCTGGTGTCCGACGCGCACGAGCAGGGGCTGAAGGTGCTCGTGGACATCGTGCCCAACCACAGCTCCTCCGAGCATCCCTGGTTCCAGGCTGCGCTGCGGGGCGAGAAGCGCGATCGCTACATGTTCCGCGACAAGACCAACAACTGGCAGTCGACGTTCAGCGGGCCGGCGTGGACGAAGGTGGCGGACGGGCAGTCGTACCTGCATCTGTTCGCGCCGGGGCAGCCCGACTTCAACTGGCGCAATCCTGAGGTGCACCGCGAGTTCCTCGACATCCTGCGGTTCTGGCTGGATCGCGGGGTGGACGGGTTCCGTATCGACGTGGCGATGGGGCTCTACAAGGCCGAAGGGCTGCCGGACGTGGGCGACCAGTCGTTCAAGTCGGTCTCGCCCGTGTGGGGGCAGCCCGAGGTGCACGAGGTCTATCGCGAATGGCGCAAGGTGCTCGACGGCTATCCGGGCGAACGGATGGCCGTGGGCGAGGTGTGGACCGACAGCTCCGAGGACCTCGCGCTCTATCTGCGGCCCGACGAGCTGCACCAGAGCTTCAACTTCGCCTGGCTGCAGGCGCCGTGGTCGCCGACGGCGTTCAAGAAGGTGATCGAGGACACTCTGGCCGCGGTGCCGTTCGCGACGTGGGTGCTGTCCAATCATGATGTCGTACGCCACCGCACCCGGTACGAGACGGCCGACCCCGGCACGGGGCTGGCGCGGTCGAGGGCGGCGCTGCTGACGATGCTGGCCCTGCCCGGCTCCGCCTACCTCTACCAGGGCGAGGAGCTCGGGCTGCCCGAGGTGACCGACCTGCCGGACGAGGCCAGGCAGGACCCGGTCTTCTTCCAGTCGGAGGGCACGCTGCCGGGGCGCGACGGCTGCCGGGTGCCGATCCCGTGGACGGTGGACCCGCCCTCGCACGGGTTCTCGCCGGGCGGGGTGGAGCCGTGGCTGCCGCAGCCGGCGACGTTCGCGGAGCTGAGCGTCGAGAAGCAGGAAGGCGACTCGGGCTCGACGCTGGAGTTCTATCGCCGGGCCCTGGCCTGCCGCCGTGACCTGGCCGGATCCATTCCTTATACGCTGGAGTGGCTGGAGTCTCCCGAGGGAGTGCTTTTCTTCACCCGCGGCTCGCTGATCTGCGCCGTCAACTGCGGCCTGAAGCCCGTACGTCTGCCCGAGCACGACAGCGTGCTGCTGTCCAGCGGCCCGATCAAGGGCGACCTGCTGCCGCCGGACACCGCGGTGTGGCTGCGGCGCGCGTCATAACCCCTTGGGCTGCTCGTCGCGCCAAGGGATGACGGGCAGCGAGAGCAGCGCGCACGCCAGGCCGGCGGCGAAGCCCGTCCACATGCCCGCGTTCGCCATGAGCACGCCGGCCAGCGGGGTCACGGCCAGGGAGACGGAGTTCTGGACCGTGTTGTGGGTGCCGAGCACCCGGCCCGCCCAGGTGGGCCCGGCGAGCTCGCCCGCCGCGAGGTAGGCGAGCCCGTTGCCGGCCACGGTCATCACCGCGGCCAGGGCGATCATGAAGGGCCCGAGCCAGGTGCGCCCGATCGTGCCGGCGACGAGCAGCGCCAGCACGCCCAGGTTGACGATGGTGATCAGTAACAGGGGCCGCATGCGCAGCCCGGTCCGGTCGGACCAGCGCCCGGCCGCGATGCGCACCGCGGCCCCGCCGATCGCCGCCACCCCGAAGAGCTGGCCCGCTCCCACGCTGTCCCAGCCGTAGAGCTTGACGAGGCAGCTCACGCCGTACGTGCTGACCACGATCTGCGGGACCACGTGCAGCGCGCTGGTGGCGTGCACCCGCCACAGCGCGGGCTGCCGGTACGGCGTCCCGGCCGGCGCGGTGCCCGACGCGGCGAGGTCGTGCGGCGGCTCGGTCAGGAAGAGCGCGGCCAGCAGGGCGGCCAGCAGGCTCACGCAGGCGCACACGATGAGCACGCCCGGCAGCCCGTACGCCTGCGCGGTCGGCGGGAGCGCGAAGGCGCCGATCGCCATGCCGAGGGTGAAGGAGACCTGGCGCAGGCCCATGGCCATGCCGCGCTCCGGCGGCTCGAACCAGCGCAGCACGATCCGCCCGCCGCCGACCATCGCGGCCGAGCCCGCCGCGCCGGCCAGGGCGAGCAGCGCGATCACCACCCAGGTCTGCTCGACGTAGGCGACGGCGGCGAACAGCACGGCCGCCAGCGCCACGCCGGTGCCGAGCACCAGCCGCTCGCCGTGCCTGTCGGCCAGCGCGCCCCACGCGACGAGGGCGATCAGAATGCCGATGGCCGGGGCGTTCGCGATCATTCCGGCCACCGGCATCGGAACACCGAAATGTCGCTCTATTTCTGGCATGACAAGGGGCAGGCCGAAGAGGCCTAAGGTGACGCTGGCGTGAGCGTTGACGCCCAGCGCCAGCATCAACCAGCGCTTCATAACCTGATCTTCCGGTAGCGAGGGGATTTGCGGTAGCGGCTAGGCCGGCTCGGCGTATCGCTTGAGATAGGCCAGCTCGCTCTCGTTGAGCCTGCGCGGGGCCTCCCGCTCGACGTCGTAGGCCGCGATCACCGACTTGGCCGTGACGTAGACGCCCTCGTCGTCGCGGACCTCGTAGTGCAGCGTGAAGCGCACCGGACGGATCTCCGTGACCCAGGACTCGACGCGTACGGGCTCGGCGCGGAAGCCGAGCGGCCGGCGGTAGTCGATCTCGTGGCGGGTCACGACCAGGCCCTTGAACGGCTCGTCCCCCGCCTTGTGCGGATCGATGTGGAACATGCCGAAGCGGGCGTCCTCCAGATAGTCGAGGAAGCGCACGTTGTTCACGTGGCCTTGGGAGTCGATGTCGGCGAATCTGACCGTCCTGAGGTAGACGTGCCGCTGGGCCTGGGTGCGTTCAACCACGTCAGCAACCGTACCGGGCCGGGTCAGCCGGCCTTGCGCCGGGCCAGGCAGGCCAGCACGGTGAGCACCGAGATCGCGGCCATGGTGCTGAGCGCCCAGCGATAGCCGGTCACGAGCTGCTCGACCGCGCCGTTCTGGAGGTGGGAGAGGGTGCCGGCGAAGACGCTCTGGTGCAGCGCGGCGGGCAGGGGCGCGGTGATGATGGACAGGACCAGTCCGGTGCCCACGACGTTCCCGGTGTTCTGCAGCATGAGGCGCATGGCGTTGACGATGCCGAGCCGTTCCGAGGGCAGGCCGTCCAGGATGGCGGTGGTGTTGGAGGGCAGGAACACGCCCGACCCGAGCCCGATGAGCACGAGCGCGCCGGCCACCGCCGCGTACGGTGTGGACGAGGACATCACGGCCAGCATGGCGACCAGCCCGCAGGTCGTCGCGGAGGCCCCGGCCACGGCCAGCGTGCGGGCGCTCATCAGGCGTTGCAGGAAGCCCGAGCTCACCGACGCGATCATCGCCGCGATGGCCAGCGGCAGCACCTTCAACCCGGCCTGTACGGGATCGTCGCCCCGCACGGCCTGGAAGTAGAGGGCGACGAGGAAGACCATGCCCATCCGCGCGACCGCGTTCAGGAACGACGCGAGCGTGCCGAACGCGAACGCCCGGTCGCGGAACAGGCTCAGGTCCACCACCGGATGCGCCGCCCGCGACTCCTGGAGGAAGAACAGCGGCAGCCCCACGACGAAGCCGGCCAGCCCGGCCAGCACCACCGGGTGCCCCCAGCCGAGCCTGGTGAACTCCGACAGCGCCAGCAGCAGCCCGCCGAGCGTGACCAGCACGAGCATGCTCCCCGGCAGGTCGAGCCCGCGTTCGCGCTCGTCCCTGACCGTCGGCCGCAGCACGATGGCGCCCCAGACCAGGCAGATCAGGCCGATCGGCACGTTGAACCAGAACACCCACCGCCAGCCCAGGCTCGCGGCCAGCAGGCCGCCGAGCGTCGGCCCGATCAGCCCGGCGATCGAGAACGAGGCCACGTAGACCCCCATCCCCTCCCCCAGCCGCTCGCGCGGGAAGGCGTCGCTGACCAGGGCGGCGCTGTTGGTGAGCAGCATGGCCGCGCCCACCGCCTGGACCACCCGCATGGCCACGATCACCCACGCGTTCGGCGCCATACCGGCCAGCAGGGCCGCGACCGTGTACGTGGCCAGTCCTAAGAGGTACATCCTGCGCCTGCCGAACAGATCCGCGAGGCGCCCGAATACCACCATGAGGACGGTCGTGGTCAACTGGAAGCCCAGGAGGATCCAGCCCGCGGCCGTGGCGTCGGCTCCGGTGTGCCTGGCGATCTCGGGGAGTGCGACGTTGATGGCGCTGCCGCCGAGTCCGGTCAGCACGCTGGCCAGGCTCACCACCGACAGCGTTCGCCAGGCGTAACCGACGGGAGTGGTCGTAGCCAGCAAGGGCCGTGTCCTTTCTAGATTTTAATACTAGAATCTAGTTCACATCGTCAGCCGGTCAAGGATCGAGGTGTCGGATGAGTGGGATCGTCGAAGGCCGCGTGGTGATCGTCACGGGCGCGGCCAGGGGGATCGGGCGCGGGCACGCGCTGGAGTTCGCCCGGCAGGGCGCGAAGGTGGTGGTCAACGACCTGGGCGCGGAGGTGGACGGCACCGGGGCCTCCGGGGCCGCCGCCGAGGTGGTGGCGGAGATCGAGGCCATGGGCGGCCAGGCCGTGGTCAACGGCGAGGACGTCTCGGACTTCGACGGCGCCGAGCGGCTGGTGCGCTCGGCCGTCGAGCATTTCGGCACGCTGGACGTGCTGGTCAACAACGCGGGCATCCTGCGCGACCGGATGCTCGTCAACATGACCGCCGACGAGTGGGACGCCGTGATCAGGGTGCACCTGCGTGGCACGTTCGCACCGCTGCGCCATGCCGCCGCCTACTGGCGGAGCAAGGCGAAGTCGGGCGAGCGGGTGGATGCGCGGATCATCAACACGACCTCGTCCTCCGGCATCTACGGTAACCCGGGACAGGGAAACTACGGCGCCGCCAAGGCGGGCATCGCCGGGCTGACCGTGATCGCGGCCCGCGAGCTGGAACGCTACGGCGTGACCGTGAACGCGGTCGCCCCCGCCGCGCTCACCCGCATGACGGAGAACCTGATGCCCGCCGGGGCCACCGGCGCCGACCCTGACGACATCGCGCCGCTGGTGGTCTGGCTGTCCAGCGCGGAGGCCAGGGCGATCACCGGACGCGTGTTCAACGTGCGGGCGGGCGTGATCAGCGTGGCCGAGGGCTGGCACGCGGGCCCCGGCGTGGACAAGGGCAGCCGGTGGGACCCGGCCGAGCTGGGCTCCGTCATCCCCGCGCTGGTCGACAAGGCCGCGCCGAACGCACTCACCAACGGCCGCATTCCCGGACGGGAGGACTGACATGGCGCTCGACCACAGCCTGATCGGCATCGAGAGCCCGCCGCACGAGCGCACGTGGACCTCGAAGGACACCATGCTGTACGCGCTCGGCGTCGGAGCCGGGCTCTCCGAGCTGGAGTTCACCACGGAGAAGGGGCAGCGGGTGCTGCCCACGTTCGCGGTGCTGGCCGCACAGGCGCCGGGGCGGCGGCTCGGTGACTTCGACCCCGCCCTGCTGGTCCACGCCGAGCAGGCCTTCGAGCTGCGCGCGGAGCTGCCCGCGGCCGGTGGCGTGCGGACGACGACGAAGGTGACGGGGATCTACGACAAGGGCTCGGGCGCGCTGGTGACCACCGAGGCCACCGCCGTGGACCTGAGCACGGGCGAGGTGGTGATCGCCAATCGCAGCGCGGTGTTCATCAGGGGCGAGGGCGGGTTCGGCGGCGACCGTGGGCCGAAGGACGCGTGGACGCTGCCCGACCGGGCGCCCGACCACAAGGTGACCTACTCCACCAAACCGGAGCAGGCGCTGATCTACCGGCTGTCCGGCGACTACAACCCGCTGCACAGCGATCCCGAGTTCGCCGCCAGGGCCGGGTTCGACCGGCCGATCCTGCACGGCCTGTGCACGTACGGGGTGACGGGCCGGGCGCTGCTGCACACGGTGGCCGGGTCGGATCCGGCGCGGTTCAGGGCGATGTCGGGGCGATTCACCAGCCCGGTCTTCCCCGGGGAATCGCTCACGGTGTCGATCTGGGCGGACGGGTCCGACGTGGTGTTCAGGACCGCCAAGGACGACGGGACCGTGGTGATCGACCGGGGGCGCGCGACGATCGGCTGAGCCTCTTCAAGTGGAGGTCAGGTCTCTTCGAGGACCTTGAGAGGATCGAGGCGGTGGATCAGCGACATCGCCGCCTCGATGATCTCGCGCGCCTCCTCCTCCGTGTCGGAGGTGGCGACCTCGCGGGCGGCCTCACCGATGATGCTGGTCAGCACGGCCACGGTGAACCGGTCGAGGGGGTCGCCGCCGGCGCCGAGGAGCACGGCGTTCTGGCGTACCCACTCCCTGCCCCTGGTGCGGCGGATCAGCTCGAACCCGGGCGGCCCGTCGCCGTCGATGAACAGCCGCACCAGGTCGCGCCGGTCCCACGCGCCCGCGAGGTAGGCGCGGGCGCCGGCGATGAGCAGCTCGACCGGATCGTCCACGCCCGCCTTCTTGGCCTTGGCCACGCTGGCGGCGGAGGCCTGCTCGTGCGCTGCCTGGTGGTCCTCGTAGAGGGCCAGGAACAGCTCGGTCTTGCCGCCGAAGTGGTGGTAGAGGCTGCCGACGCTGGATCCGGCGCGGGCGACGACCTCGGAGACGTTGGAGTCGGCGAAGCCGTGCTCGCTGAAGACCTCGCGAGCAGCCTGCAGCATGCTTTTGCGGGTCTGGGCCGTACGGCTCCACTCCCACGAGGACTTACGTGCCATGACGGCATCATATCGCGCCAAATTCTAGAATCTGATTCTTGACAGGACGATGTCACCGCTGGAATCTATTCCTAGAGAACGATTCTAGAAATAACAGGAGGAGGCGGCTGTGGACTTCTCGCTCAGCACCGAGGAACGCCAGATCCGCGACACCGTCCGGTCCTTCGTCGAGAAGGAGATCATGCCGCTGGAGCCCGAGGTGCTGCGCAACGAGCGCGCGGGGCGCCCGGCGATCGACCCCGACGTCGTGCGCGACCTGCGGGCCAAGGCCAGGAAGTCCGGCTTCTGGGGCATCAACACGCCCGAGGAGTACGGCGGCGCGGCGCTCGGCCCGATCATGTCCGCGATCATCGCCATGGAGATCGGCAGGACGTTCGTGCCGTTCTCGTTCGGCGGCAGCGCCGACAACATCCTGTACGCGGGCACCGACGAGCAGAAACAGCGCTACCTGATCCCGACCATCGAGGGTGAGCGCCGCTCCTGCTTCGCGATCACCGAGCCGGGCGCCGGCTCCGACGCGCGCAACATCCGCACCCGCGCCACGCGGGACGGCGGCGAGTGGGTCATCAACGGCGAGAAGACGTTCATCACCGGCGGCAGCGAGGCCGACTTCGTCATGGTGTTCGCCGTGGCCGAGCCGTACGGCGCGACCTGCTTCCTGGTCGACAGGGACATGGGCTGGAAGTCCGAGCCGATCCCGACCATGGGCGAGTGGGGCCCGGCCGCGCTGGTGTTCCAGGACGTACGGGTGCCGGAGGAGAACATCCTGGGCGAGCTCGGCAAGGGCTTCGACCTGGCCATGCAGTGGATCGGGCAGGGCCGCTACATGATCCCGGCCAGGGCCATCGGCTCGGCCGAGCGCATGCTGGGGATGGCCATCGACTACGCCAAGATCCGCAAGTCCATGGGCCAGACGATCTCCGAGTACCAGGCCATCCAGTGGATGATCGCGGACTCGCAGGTGGAGATCGAGGCGGCGAAGTGGCTGACGCTGTACGCCGCCTGGCGGGTGAGCGAGGGCATGGACGCCCGGCACGCCTCCTCGATCGCCAAGCTCAACGGGGCCGTGATGGCAAACCAGGTGGTCGATCGGGTGCTGCAGATCCACGGGGGTATGGGGTACACGAAGGAGTTGCCGATCGAACGCTGGTATCGGGAGCTGCGGCTGCTGCGCATCTTCGAGGGGACCGACGAGATCCAGCGGCGCACGATCGCCCGCAACCTCATCAAGGGGCACGCCCGGCTCGGGCTCATCGGGGAGTGACGCACATGTCGGTGGAGGCGCTGTTCAATCCGCGTTCGATCGCGCTCGTCGGGGCGACGGACAAGTCCGGGTGGTCGATCAGCACGCTGCTCAACCTGCGCACGCACGGCTTCGCCGGGTCCGTGCACCTGGTGAACCCGCGTGGTGGCGTCGTGCACGGCTCGCCCGCGTTCCGCAGCCTGACCGAGATCCCCGAGCCCGTCGATCTGGCCTACGTCATGGTGCCGACGGCCGCTGTGCTCGGCGTGCTGCGCGAGGGGGCCAAGCTCGGGATCCGGTGCTACGTGATCCTCACGGCCGGGTTCGGGGAGGCCGGTGAGGAGGGGGCGCGGCTGGAGTCCGAAATTTCGGCATTCGCTGCGGAAAATGGGCTGACGATCCTCGGACCGAACGGGAACGGCTACATCAACGCCGCCGCCGACATAACCCCGTACGGGCTGCCGATCGCCGAGCCGCTGCTGCGCGGCTCCGTCGGCGTGGTGCTGCAGAGCGGCGCGCTGGCCAGCTCGGTGCTGGCCTTCGCGCAGGCCCGCAACGTCGGCATCAGCCTGCTCACCTCGATGGGTAACGAGTCGGTCGTCGCCGTCACCGACGTGATGGACTACCTGGTGGACGATCCGGCCACGAAGGTCGTCGCGCTGTTCCTGGAGACGATCAGGAACCCGGCCGAGTTCGCGCGGGTGGCGCGGCGCGCACTGCAGGCGGGCAAGCCGATCGTGGCCCTCAAGATCGGCCGCAGCCGGCTGGCCTCGCACACCGCGCAGGCGCACACGGGCGCGCTGGTGGGCGACGACGATGTCATCGACGCCGCGCTGCGCCAGCTCGGCGTGATCAGGGTCCGCTCGCTGGAGGACCTCATCATCACGGCCGGCCTGCTCGCCGCCACGGGGCCGCTGCCGGGGCGGCGCGTCGGCGTCGTCACGCCGTCCGGCGGCGCCTCGGAGATCATCGCGGACCGGGCCGAGGACGAGGGGCTGGAGCTGCCGCCGTTCGCGCCTGAGACGGTGGCGCGGCTGGCGGAGATCGTCCCGTCCTTCGGCACCGTGGCGAACCCGCTCGACGTCACCGGGTACGTCCTCATCGACCGCACCCTGCTCGGCCGCGCCCTGGAGGTGGTGACCGCCGATCCGGGGATCGACCTGGTCATGCTGCTGTCGGAGCCGCCCAGGGTCACGCCGCCCGACCCCGCTCCCGCCTTCGCCCTCTACTCGGCCAGCGCGCGCCGCATCGCCGAGTCGCCGGTGCCCGTCGTGGTGGTGAGCAACGTACTGACCGATGTCACGGAGTTCGGGCGGCGGGTGCAGCAGGAGACCGGGTTCCCGTACGTGGCGGGCGGGATCGAGCACGGGCTGCACGCCATCGGCGCGGCGGTCCGCTGGTCCGAGGCGCGGGCCCGGGTCCTGGCCCGGCCGCCCGCGCTCCCCTGCGAGCCCCGTCCCGCCCCGCCTGGAGCCACGGGCGTGTGGGCCGAGCACCGCGCCTCCGCCCTGCTCGCCTCGGCGGGCCTGCCGGTGGTGCCGTCTGCCTTGGTACGCGAGGAGCCGGAGGCTGTCGCGGCGGCCGAGGGCTTCGGGTATCCGGTGGTGCTCAAGATCGCCGCCGAAGGGCTCGGGCACAAGAGCGACATCGGGGGCGTCCGGCTCGGGCTGTCGGGGGCGGAGGAGGTGCGGGAGGCGTACCGCGCCCTGATCAACGCGATGCCCTCACCTTCCGGACCCTCACCTTCCGGACCCTCGCCATCGGGACCCCCGCCTTCCGGACCCCCGCCATCCGGACTCTCACCATCCGGACTCTCACCTTCTGGACTCTCGTCTTCCGGGCCGACGGACTCCGGACCGGCAGGTGCCGGGGCGGCAAGCTCCGGACCAGGGGGCTCCGGAGCGGCGGCGAGCAGTGGGGCGGTGCCAGCGCTGGCCGGGGTGCTCGTGCAGCCGCAGCGCAGCGGCGGCGTCGAGTTGCTCGTCGGGCTCGTCCGGGATCCCGCCTGGGGACTCACGCTGGCCGTCGGGCTCGGCGGAATCTGGGTGGAGGTGCTGCGTGACACCGCGCTGCGCGTCCTGCCAGTGGACACCGAGGAGGTACGCCTGGCGCTCTCCGAGCTGCGGGGCACGGCGCTCCTTCAGGGGGCCAGGGGCAGCGAGCCGGCAGACCTGGACGCGGTGGCCGAGGTCGTGGCCAGGATCGCCGCCTTCGCGGAGACCCTGGGCGACGAGCTGGAGTCCTTGGAGATCAACCCGCTTCTGGTCACCGGCTCCCACGTCGAGGCCCTGGACGCGCTGGTGACCTGGCGCACCCTGTAGTCGCCCTGCACCGCCCCGTCCCGGGGCGGTGCCTGGGTGGCCGAGACAGACCAGGATTCGGCCACCCAGCCATCAACCGTGCCGGGCCTCCCCGATGGGAGCGACCCGCAGAAGATCAGCGCGCCCTTCGAGCATGCAGAACTCCGACAAGTCCCCAAAAAGCACCACAAGGGTCGGAAAAGATCATTGCTTCTTGCTTTTCGGATATGGCCCAGAAGCGGAATCCGGCCGACGATGGCACGGAGATGGAACGCGATGGAACGCCATCCCTTGAAAAGGGAAAGAGGGGTTCGCAATGGCGAAGTTCATGGACGTGCACAGCGGATTCGTGGGCGTCACGGAGGAGCAGCTGCGGGAGGCGCACGAGCGCGACCTGGCGATCGAGGACGCCGAGGGCGTGCACTTCGAGCGCGCCTGGCTCGACCCAGATTCGGGCAAGGTGTTCTGCCTGTCCTCCGGCCCGTCCAAGGAGGCCGTACTGCGCGTGCACGAGAAGGCGGGCCACCCGACTACGGAGATCTACGAGCTGCCGATCGAAGTGGAGTAGTGCACCCCGGCGCTGGACGGCCACCGGCCCCACCCGGCGGCCGCTCAAGCCGTGCCCTATGACGGTCCGCCCGCGCCCGGCAGCCAGCCAAACCATGTCCGCAGACGGTCTCCGTTCACACCCGGAGACGGCCCTCCGCCCCACCTGATGACGGCCCTCCACCGTCTTGGCTGAAGCTCCTCCGCCTCGCCTCGCGGCGGCCCTCCCACCGTCCTGGCCGACAGTCCGCCACCTTGCCTGGTGACCGCCCAAGCTCCATTCGATGGCCGACAGCAGGCAAGCCCACCGCCGGCCGAGCCCCGCCAGCACCGGCCGAGCCCTGCCGGCACCCGGCGCGAGCTTCCACTACGCATCGAGCCCTGCCCGGACCTGCCGGCGGCGCCCAGCGCGGGCGGCGGAACTCCGCGTCCCAAGCCGCTGCTCAGGGCAGGTGGTTCGACAAGACCAAGGTGGCGGCCGAGGCGAACATGCCGCCGTTCCCCAGCACCACGCTCACCTCCACCCCCGGCACCTGAGCCGCCGCCTCGCCGCGCAGCTGGCGTACCGACTCCTGGATGGCGAACATGCCGTACATCCCGGTATGTGTGTACGACAGGCCGCCGCCGTTGGTGTTCAAGGGCAGGCGCCCGCCAGGCGACGTGTGCCCCTCGGTGATGAACGCGCCCGCCTCCCCGCGCCCGACGAATCCCAGGTCCTCCAGCCCGTAGATCGGCACGTGCGCGAAGGCGTCGTACACCATGAGGTGATCCACATCCTCGTGCCCGATCTTGGCCTCGGCGAAGGCCGACTCGCCCGAGACCCTGAACGCCTTGGAGCTGGTGAAATCCTCCATCTGCGAGATGATCGGCGACTCCGCCGACTCACCCGACCCCAGCAGATAGACCGGCGATCGGCGAGCCCGCTCCTCAGACGTGACGATGAGCGCGCCGCCCCCGTCCGTCACCAGGCAGCACTCCAGGAGGTGGAACGGGTAGGCCACCATCTTCGACCCGAGCACGTCGTCCACCGTGATCAGGTCCTGGTACATGGCCCTCGGGTTCAGGTTCGCCCATCGGCGTTGCGCCACCGCCACCTGCGCCAGTTGCTCATGCGTGAGCCCGGTTTCCTTCATGTAGCGCAGGGCCGTGATCGTGAACGACGTCGGCGGCCCCACCACCCCGTACGGCAGCTCGAACTGCCCCAGCAACGAGTCCGGCCCCATCCCGTAGCGGGGCGCCCCGACGCGCGACCTGCCCGACTCGCCGTGGGTGATCAGCACCGTACGGCACATGCCGGCGCGAATGGCGGCGGCGGCATGCCGTACGTGGAACAGGAACGACGACCCGCCCACGCCCGTACCGTCCAGCCAAGTCGGCGTGATCCCCAGCGCGTGGGCGATCTGGATCGGGCCGGGTGTGCCGACGGTCGCTACGCCGTCGATGTCATCCTTCGTCATCCCCGCGTCGGCCAGCGCATTCTTGGCGGCCTCCAGGTGGAGCTGCATGGTCGAGTGGTTCGGGAGCCGGCCCACCTCGTCGGTCTCCGCCGCACCCGCGATCACGATGGTCATGCGACGCCTCCGACCGGCTCGAAGAGCGGCACGTGGACGTCCCCGCGCTGCTCGAACACCACCCGCAATTCCATGTCCAGCGGCAGGTTCTCGGGGGTGTTCGCGACGCCCACGATGTTCGTCATCATGCGCACGCCCTCCTCCAGCTCCACGACCGCGATCGCGTACGGCCCCTCCTCCTCGAAACCGGGCGCGGGGCGATGGTTGATCACGTACGAGTAGAGGGTCGCGCGGCCGCTCGCGCGTACCCACTCGACCTGATCGCCGCCGCAGTGCGGGCAACTCGGACGCGGGTAGAAGTAGTGGCGCTCGCACGTCTGGCAGCGCTGGATCCTGAGCTCTCCCGCCGCTGCGCCGTCCCAGAACGGCCGGGTTTCTGGCGTGGGCCTAGGTGCCGGCTTCATCGGCCTCCCCAATCTAGTTCTAGAATTCCACTCTAGATCTATGTTCCGCGCCAAGGGAAGAGCCCACCACCCAGACCCCACCCCGGCGGGATATTGGGGGCGGAGGTATGAGACGGCGAAGGGCCAGGGACTCGGAGGCGAGACGCGAGGCAGCGGAAGGCCAGGGGCTTGGGGGCGGAGGTCCGAGACAGCGGAGGGCCAGGCACTTGGGTCCGAAGTCCGGGACAGCGGAAGCCCAGGGACTCAGATCGAGGCATGAGACAGGCGAAGGTCAGGGACTCGGGACTGAGGCGGCGGAAGGTCAGGGGCTTGGGGTGCCGGTGCCGTTTCGGCCGTGGCCGGCCAGGACCTGCTCCAGGGTCGGGCGCGGCTCGTCCGGCGAGCGTGGTCCCGGCTGGGCGAGCTGGATCAGGACCCCATGCGCCTCCTTCGGATGCAGGAACACCTCCCGCCAGCGCACATCCCCCTGCTTGAGGCCGTGCAGGCGATAGCCGCGGCCAGTGAGCAGGGCCACCGCCGCGTCCAAATCCGCGACGTGGAAGTTGAGGTGGTGCACCCCGCCCCTCCCCCGCGTGAGCTCGAAGAAGCTGTCGAAGAACGACGATCCGGCCAGCGGCTCCATGAGCTCGACCTTGCCGCCGTTCGGGTAGGTGAGCTGCAACGTGCGATAACCGGCGACCCGGTTGTCGCCGCCACCACCCAGGTGCCGGCCGCCGAGCAGGTCGTGGTAGATCGGCAGCAGGTCCCTGATCCGGGGCGCGGCCACCGCTGTGTGGTCGAAGGACACGTCGAGGCCGTCGAGTTCCAGGTCCAATGCACGACTCCTTACTCCGAGCGAATCCTAGAATTTGATTCTAGCGCGGCGGCCGGGCGCGCACTCTTGACGTCAAGCGATGTGAGGAGCAGCATCTCAGAAGTAGATTCTAGAGCTTGCTTCTAGAACTACTGACGGGGGTCCAGCCGACCAGAAAGGCTAGCCATGAGGCTGTCCTACGTCCGCGAGCTCGACGAATATCCGACCGGCGCCCGGCGCATGAAGATCCTCACGATGGCCGTGCTGGCCATCCTGATCGGTTCTTATGAGGGGCAGATCGCACCCGTCGTGCCACTTCTCCTCAAAGATCTGAACATGTCACTGGCCACGTACGGCGCCGTGTCGGGCACCGCGGCAGTGGCCGGGGCGATCGCCTCCATCCTGGGCGGCAGGCTCACCGACCGGATCGGCCGGGTGCGCCTGCTCATCCCGCTCATGGCCCTGACGGCCGTCTGTTGTTTCGCCATGACACTTGTGCAGAGCCCGCGCGACCTGCTGATCGCCAGGATCGTGCTGGCCTTCGTGGACGGCGTGGCCATGGCCAGCACCGCGCCGCTCATCCGCGACTTCTCCCCGCGCATGGGACGGGCTCAGGCGTTCGGCTTCTGGACCTGGGGCCCGGTCGGCGCGAACTTCCTCGCCGCCGCGGTCGCGGCCTGGACCCTGCCGATCTTCGACGACTCGTGGCGTTCGCAGTTCGTCATCATGGGGTGCTTCTCGCTGGTCATCTCAGTGGTCATCGCGTTCAACATCGCGGACCTGTCGCCCGAGCTGCGGGCCAGGATCCAGCACACCGAACGCGCCGCGACCCAGGTCGTCGATCTGCGTCAGCCGCCGCGGATCCGCTCGCTCTTCGTCCGGCGGAACATCTGGGCACACGTCATCGGCATCTCGCTGTGGCTGGTGCTCTACATCACGCTGTCGCTCTTCGGGCAGACGATGCTGGTCGGGGCGCTCGGTATCAGCAGTGCGGAGGCTTCAACGATCATGGCGGCGTTCTGGAGTCTGAACCTGATCACGTTGATCGTAACAGGGCGCCTGTCCGACCGGTTCCAGCTGCGCAAGCCGTTCACGCTGGGCGGAACCATCGCCGCCGTCCTCGTCACCGCCTACCTCGCCGTCTCGCTCGGGCAGGAAGGCGTGTCCACCGGAACCCTGATGGTGGTGGGCGCACTGCTCGGCGGCTCGCTCGGCATCGCGTACGCACCCTGGATGGCCAACTACTCCGAGGACGCCGAGGACGCCGACCCGCGGCTGCAGGGGACGGCGTGGGGGCTGTTCGGATTCCTCACCAAGGGCATCGCCGTCATCGGGCTGCTGGTCATCCCGCACGTGGTGGAGGCGACGAACTGGCAGACGTGGCTGTTCGTGGCGCTGGGCTGCCTCGTCCTGTTCATCCCCGCGATCCTGCTGTTCAATGGACCGTGGCGGCGCGCCGCCCCCGTTCCCGCCGCAGTGGCTGTCGGAAAGGCCGAAGGGTGAACGAGCTGTCCGCCGTCGCCGACTCCGACCTGCGGGGCATCCGCGATCTCGACATCGACGACGTGCTCGCGTACGTGCACCGCGACCTCAAGCGCCTGCCCGACTACACCGAGCTCTACAAGCGCTACCTGCGCCAGCGATGGGACGTCTACGAGCTGGACTTCACGCAGGACGTCGTGGATTGGCGGGAGGGCATGTCCCAGGAGGAACGGGACGCCTTCGTGGGGATCTCCGCCGGTTTCCACCACGGGGAGCGGCAGGTGGAGGTGGAGCTGCCGGTGTTCATGCTGGGCGGCTCCGAGGAGTCCAAGATCTACATGTCCAGCCAGATCGAGGACGAGGCGCGGCACACCGTGTTCTTCGACCGCTTTTATCGTGAAGTGGTGGGCATGCCGGGCGACTCGGTGCAGGAGGTGCTGGACGCGTCGTTCGAGCACGTCTCCGAGACGTTCGTGGGGCCGTTCGGACTGCTCGCGTACCAGGCCGACGAGCTGCGCAAGGACCCGGAGGATCCGGCCGCCCGGGTGCGCTACGGGACGACGTACTTCCTGTGGATCGAGGGCGTGCTGGCGCTGTCCGTCATGAAGATCACGCTGACCTACTGCCGGGAGCGGGGGTTCCTGCCCGGTTACTACACCGGCTTCACCGCCACGTGCCGGGACGAGGCCAGGCATGTCCAGTTCGGGATGCGGTTCCTGCGCGATTCCGTGCAGGAGGATCCACGGCTGCTGCTCCAGATCCACGAGACGCTCCGTACGATCCTCGCCATCAACGGCGCCACCAGCCGCCGGCTCGCCCTCGAATCGCTGGGCTGGTCGCCGGAGGAGGTCCGACGGCTCATGATCCGCCAGCTGCACATGAAGCTGGTGGACGTGGGCATCGCGCTCCCGCCGGACATCCAGGACATGGTCTCTCGCATCGAACCAGAGCTCGCCGGAGGGTGACATATGCGCTTCTTCACCCAGGAATGGGCCGAAGCCGCCCGCGCCGCCGTGGACGCGGGGCCGCCCCAGGAAGGCAAACTCCCCGCGTACTGGCACTGGATCGATCGCGCCCGCGCCGGCTACACCGCCACGTGGGCGCTGGGAGTGCGGGAGACGGGCGCGTATCTGGTCCTCACCTGGAAGGACGGCAAGTGCGCCGAGGCGGCGATCACGCAGGGGCCGGTGGAGGCCGACTACGTGCTGGCCGCCGGGCAGACGACATGGGAAGAACTGCGGGAGGGGGCCGACCCGGGGCGGGTGGTGATGTATCGGGGATTACGCCTCGAACGCGGAGAGGTGCTGGGGTTCTTCCGAGTCATCTACTTCTTCGTGGAATCCCTGGCCGCCCTGTCCCACGTCCCCGCCGACCCCTGACGGAGGCGGCCGAGCGGCCGCCGGTCTCGGCGGGTGGCTCGTGCCGACCCTCTTGAGAGTGGCGGTCGGATGCCGGTCGAGCTCTGGAGATGGTGATCGGGCGGCCGGCGGGTGATCGGGTGACCGCTGCCCGCTGGAAGTGGGGGTCGACCGGTCAGGTGGTGGCTTCTCCGGCCGCTCCGGTGGCGGGCATTTCACCACCCAGACGGCCGGCGTGCCCGCCGTGACGGCGGGCGGCCACGTGCGGGTCAGCGAGCGTCTCCCTGGACGTGCTCAGCCATGGTCGGCGGGTGGTGTGCCTTGGCTCTGCCGTACGAGATGGGGGGTGTGCGGTTTGACCTCAGGCCAGCCCGCACACCACCCGGAAGCGTCACGCAGGCCAGCCAGTGCACCACCCGATACCGTGTGGCGGGCTTGACACCAGGTCAAGCCCGCACATTCGGGTCAGTCGCGGTGCAGCTTTCGGTAAGTCACCCGGTGCGGGCGGGCGGCGTCGGCACCCAGGCGCTCGATCTTGTTCTTCTCGTAGTCGGCGAAGTTGCCCTCGAACCAGAACCAGTTCGACCCTTCCTCCCACGCCAGGATGTGGGTGGCGATGCGGTCGAGGAACCACCGGTCGTGGGAGGTGATGACCGCGCAGCCCGGGAAGTCGAGCAGCGCGTTCTCCAGCGACGACAGCGTCTCGGTGTCGAGGTCGTTGGTGGGCTCGTCGAGCAGGAGGACGTTGCCGCCCTGCTTGAGGGTGAGCGCGAGGTTGAGCCGGTTGCGCTCGCCGCCCGACAGCACCCCCGCCTTCTTCTGCTGGTCAGGGCCCTTGAACCCGAACGCCGCGATATACGCCCGCGACGGCATCTCGACGTTGCCGACCTTGATGTGGTCGAGCCCGTCGGAGACGACCTCCCAGACGTTCTTGTTCGCGTCGATGCCGCCACGGCTCTGATCCGCGTAGGAGATCTTGACGGTGTCGCCGACGGTGAGAGAGCCGTTGTCGGGCGTCTCCCCACCTGTGATCATGCGGAACAGGGTCGTCTTGCCGACGCCGTTGGGGCCGATGATGCCGACGATGCCGTTACGGGGCAGGTCGAACGTCAGGTCCTCCATCAGCAGCCGGTCGCCGAAACCCTTGCTGAGGCGGTCTGTCGTGATCACGGTGGTGCCCAGGCGCGGCCCCGGCGGGATCTGGATCTCGTCGAAGTCGAGCTTGCGGTGCTTGTCGGCCTCGGCCGCCATCTCCTCGTAGCGCTGGAGACGGGCCTTGCTCTTGGTCTGGCGGGCCTTCGGGTTGGAGCGAACCCAGTCGAGCTCGTCCTCCAAGCGCTTCTTCCGCTTGATGTCCTTCTGCCCCTCGACCTTGAGCCGCTGCGTCTTGGCCTCCAGGTAGGTGGAGTAGTTGCCTTCGTAGGCATACGCCCGGCCGCGGTCGAGCTCCAGGATCCAGCCCGCGACGTTGTCGAGGAAGTAGCGGTCGTGGGTGACGGCCAGGACGGTCCCGGCGTACTTCTCCAGGTGCTGCTCCAGCCACTGCACGCTCTCGGCGTCGAGGTGGTTGGTGGGCTCGTCGAGCAGCAGCAGGTCGGGGCCTTCGAGGAGCAGCTTGCACAGCGCCACCCGGCGGCGCTCACCACCGGACAGCTTGCTCACCTCCGCGTCGGGCGGCGGGCAGCGCAGGGCGTCCATGGCCTGTTCGAGCTGGCTGTCGAGATCCCACGCGTTGCGGTGCTCAAGCTGGTCCTGCAGCTTGCCCATCTCTTCCAGCAACGCGTCACTGTAGTCGGTGGCCATCTGCTCGGCGATGTCGTTGTAGCGCTGGAGCATCGCCATCGTCTCGGCGACACCTTCCTGCACGTTGCCGAGGACGGTCTTCTCTTCGTTGAGCGGAGGCTCCTGCTGGAGCATGCCGACCGTGAAGCCGGGCATGAGCTTGGCGTCACCGTTGGACGGCTGCTCCAGGCCGGCCATCATCCGGAGCAGCGTCGACTTTCCGGTGCCGTTCGGCCCCAGGACACCGATCTTGGCTCCGGGCAGGAACGACAGCGTGACGTCGTCAAGGACAACCTTGTCGCCGTGCGCCTTGCGCACGCGCTGCAGCGTGTAGATGTACTCCGGCATGTCCTCTAGCTTAGGGGCTCCCAACCCAGGCTTCCGCCGCTCCTCCCCGAGCAGCCGCACTGCGCGCGCTCTCCGCGCCTATCGACCGCGTCCCATCTCGCCCTTCGGAACGCCACCGACCTCCCAGTCCTCTCGGGACGGCACAAGCTTCTGCAGCCCCCTCGAACGGCACCAGCTCCTGCAGCCGGTCCCCGAACAGCACCGACTTCCGCAGATCTCCCCGAACAGCACCAAACGCCCGCAGCCCCTCCGAACGGCACCAGCTTCCGCACGCACCCTCAAACGGAACCGACTCCCGCAGATCTCCCCGAACGTCACTGATCTCTGCAGGTCATCCGGAGGGAACGGCACCGACGTCGATCGGAACTTCGCAGCCCAGGTCAGGGGGCGGGGTCCTTCGGGAGAGAGCGTGGCGCTGGTTGCACGGCGGGGATGCAGACGCGGTCCCTGCCCAGCTCCTTGGCCCGGTAGAGAGCCAGGTCGGCGGCGGCCAGCAGGTCGATCAGGTCGTCACCGTGGACTCTCATCAGCGCGACCCCCGCCGAGATCGTGACCCTGATCAGAGTGTCGTCGGCGGGGACGGCCATGTGCCCGATGCGGATACGCAGGCGTTCGGCGACGCTGCGAGCCTCGTCGGCGTCGGCACCGGGCAGCAGGACGACGAACTCCTCTCCCCCGAACCTGCCCACCACGTCATAGTCACGCAGCTGACCGCGCAACGTGCTCGCCACCCCGACCAGAACCTGATCGCCCACGAGGTGCCCGTGGGCGTCGTTGACGCGTTTGAAGTGGTCGATGTCGATGATCAGGAGGGCAAGGGTCTCTCCGGTACGGCGGGCCCGGACGATCTCGGTGTCGGCCTCGCGTTGCCAGGCGGCGGCGTTCAGCAGGCCGGTCTTGGCGTCCGTACGGGCGGCGGCCTGGAGCTGGGCGTGCAGGAGACTGCGTTGCAGCAGCACCACCGGCGGCAGCGCGAGCACCAGCAGGGCCAGGTTGAGGCCGCAGCCGATCGAGACCGTGACGCCCAGGCAGAGCTCCACGATGTCGAGCAGCACGCTCTCCCTGTCCCACAGCACCTCCCGCCAGGGCGTGTCCGGGTCGGCCGTGTGCGCGGCGATGGCGATGAGGCCGATGTTGAGCAGGGAGAAGAGCACGGCGGCCGCCACCGCGAAGGTGATCGGCGTGCCGCTGCCCCGCGACAACACCCACGGATCCTCCACGAACTGGTGGAACACCACCGAGGCCGTGCACCCGGACAGGCCGATGGCGGCCGCGCTGAACACACGTCTGTAGAGGACCGTCGCTCTCACGCGTATCTGGAGCAGGATTTGCAGCACTATCGGGGCGAAAAGGGCATAGATCGGCGGCAGGAGGAGCGCCACCGGCAGCCACCAGGCCGACAACAGGTCTCGCGAGACTCCGGCCGGAACGCCCAGGCGTCTGGTGGCCTCTATGCACACCACACCGCACCCCATGAGGGCGGCGAAGGTCAGCGAGTCTCGCCAGCGGAAATCCGCGGACGTCGCGAACAGCAGAATCGCAAAGAGATCAAGAGCGACTATCGCGCACAAATAGACCACGAGCGGACGACGTTGCCCTAGCAACGGCCAGCGCCCGGCCAGTGTTGACACAGCGTCGCGAGACTTGACCGAGGCGTGACTGGTCGCCGCCATCTCGTCTCCTCCCTGACTAACGATGTGTAACACAATAATTGCGGAGTGTGCGATGCGCGATGGGAACCGATACGTTGGCAGTGACCACACCTGCTCAATCCGTGAGCGGGCCGTGATGGAAAGGAGCAGCCATGGTTCGGGGCGTGGTATGGACCTGACAGGTGCTCTAGCCATCTGACACGGCAACTCACCATCGGCCGCCCCTCGGGGTGACAACGGGACCCGGCCGGTGCCCCCTCCCCCCTCCCATTCCGGCTCAGCCTCCTGCACTTCTACGGCCCGTTCCGGCCTTCCACATTTCCCCTCTCCCCATTCCGGGTCATCCGTCTGCGCTTCTCCCGCTTCGCCCCGGGTCGTCTCCTCGCGCTTGTCTCGCTCCACCTCGGGGTCCTGAGTCCTGCCTGTGAGCTGCTTCCGCCCCCTTCTGGGTCCTGTCTCTCAGCTACTCGGATGTCTGACCGTGGGCTGATCAGCGGGAGTTCCCGGACGTGGAGCGCCCGAACGTGGAGTACGTGGGCGTTCGTTCGTCCGGTTGTGGAGGGGGCGACGGGGCCGCTGGCCGTGACCCCCTCCGCCGGGCGCTACGCCGCTACTCGCTCCTCTGCCAAGCCTGCCTGCTCGGCATCGCCGTCCTCTTCGACGTCTTCGGCGCGGACGGGTGCGAGGACGTCGGCGCCCAGGATGCGGACGGTGTCGCCGTCGCCTTCCGAAGTGAAGACGTTGCCGGCGCTCGGTGCCGTCGCGCCGTCTGATTCCAGGGTGCCGTCGCCGTCCGGCCCCAGCGTGCGTACGGTGTCATGATCGGCGCCCAGGAGGTGGACCGTGTCGCCTCCTGCGGTGGCCTCTTGGCGGGCGACGGGACGCAGGCCGCGCGTGCCCATCGCCCAGTCCCGGGTCTCCTCGTCGAGGCGGTCGCGCATCTCCTTGCTCATCGAGCCCGCCCCGCCGGCCCGGTCCGGCTTGGAGAAGACGCCGCTGCCCCAGCGCAGGTCGTGCCCTACCGCGCTGGCCTCGATCTCGGGCACGAAACGACGATCGCCCTCGGCCCCGAACTCACGGATGCGCAGCTTGCCTGACACGACCACCGGGTGGCCTGCCCGTACTGAGGCGGCGACGTTGTCCCCCAGGGCGCGCCAGCAGCGGACCGTGAAGCAGACCCGCTCGCCGTCCGTCCACTGCCCCGTCCGCTTGTCGAAGTAGCGATGCGAGCTGAACACCTTCAGTGAGGTGACCTTGCTGCCGTCGTCGAAGCTGTATTGCCGTGGCTCTGCTGCGACGTTGCCGGTGAGCGTGATGTAGATGTCGTTCATCCCGTGCCTCCCATGCGGCGGGCCGACTGCCCGCGACCTGGGACTACGGTGCCGTGCGGAGGGTGGATGGTGAGTGGTCGAACGGGGTTCTGTGGATGGGGGTGGCGGTGGGGGCGGAGGTTGTGGATGAAGCCCGTCCTGTCCGCCCACCGCACCCACCTGACCCGTCAGGATCAGCCCACGCCCCGTCGGTCACTGCACCCACTTGACCCCGGCAGGATCAGCCGACACCCCATCCGGTCACCGCATCGGCCCGACCGGTGGGGACCAGCCGGCACTCCGTCCGGTCATCGCACGGACCCCAGGCTGGGTGCCGCACGACCAGCGCACCGACCTGACTCCTACGTCAGCCGCATGCCGCCCGATCCGTGGGCCGACCTGACTCCTACGTCAGGCCGTGTGCCGCCCGATCCCCCCGTACGAACCCCGCCTGCGGGGTCAGACTGACAAGTCGCGCAAGGCTGTGTAGAACGCGTTATGGCGGCCCAGCTCGCGCTCGACCGGCTCGACGACCATGGTGGCCGACACAGCTCCCACCCTGCGGCGCATCTCTCGTTCGAGCCGCTCCCGCTCCCGGGACGCCCCGAGCTCGACGAAGTTGCGGGACGCGATCCCGGACAACGCACCCAGCCCCAGGACAGAAGCCATCATCAGCCCCACCCACGGCAGCGCCGCGGTGTCACCCAGCAGTTCGAGGGACGGTGGGAGCTGTCCGGGCATGAGCAGGCCCACCACCAGCCAGGCCACGCCCGCCACGAACGCGGCCACCAGGAAGTACTGCCACACCTTGAGCACCCGCCACCAGCCGGGCACCCGGTCGAGCTGCGGCGCCACCTCGGTGAGGTCCTCGGTCAGCGCCTGCGGGAGCTGCCCTGAGCGGGACCTGGCCGCCTGCTGCACGGCCGTACGCCACACCGGGCTCATCCCCATGGACAGCCCGTCGGCGAGGGCCTGCACGGCGTTGGCCACTTCGGCCGACTGCGCGCTCACCGAGCTGGTCGAGATGCCGCGGATCTCCTCGCTCACGTCCTCAAGGCGCAGGCTCTTGAGCGGATCTGGGCGGAATTTGGCGAACCACCGCGGGTACGGCCACCCGACCCATCGGCTCGACCGCTCCGCGTAGACGTTCTCCATGGCCTCGCCCACAGCCGGTACGCCCACCGCGTCGCACAGCGCGTCCGTCAGCCCCATCCTGCGGGCTTCGTCGACCGACGAGGGCGCCGACAGCGCCTCGCCGAGCGGCATCGCCTGGCCGAGGCGCTGCTCCAGCCGGTGGAGGTCGGCTTCGAGCTTGTGGATGGCAGCGCGCCTGCGGGCGACGGCGGTCGCGATGACGCTCTTGAGGCTCTCGACGCCCCGGCCGGTGACCGCCGAGGTGGGGACCACGCTGGGGTGTTCGACGCCTTCGCGGTGCAGCAGGTCGTTGAGGTCGATGACCAGCTCGGCCAGCTCCTCGGCGGTCAGCCGGTCGGCCTGGTTGAGCGCGAACACGGTCACCGCCTCATGCCCCGCCAGCTCCGTCACGTAGCGCCGGTGCGTGGAGGCGTCGGCGTACTTCTGCGGGTCGAGCACCCACACCACCAGGTCGGCCAGGCCGATGAGCCGGTCGGCCTCGGTGTCGGTGAGCGCCCTGATCGAGTCGTGGTCGGGCAGGTCGAGCAGGATCAGCCCGTGGAGCTGGCTGTCGCCCTTGTCGAGCGCGCTGGCCCGGGAGAACCGGTGCCGCCACTGGATCTGCAGCCAGTCGAGCAGCGGCCCCGCACCTTCCAGGCCCCACACGCAGGCGTGGGTACGGGCGGTGGTCGGCCTGCGTACGCCGGTGGGCGACAGCTCCAGCCCCGAGAGGGAGTTGAACAGCGACGACTTGCCGCTGCCCGTCCCGCCCGCGAGGGCGACGACGGTGTGCTCCGACGACAGCTTGAGCCGGTCACCGGCGCGCAGCAGCAGGCCGTTGGCCTCGTTGAGCAGCTTCTTGTCCAGCCGCCCCGGGCCCAGCTCCACCACCTTGGTGAGCGCGGACAGCTTCGGCGCGAGCCCCGGCTTGGTGGTCATGGTGGTCATCGAGCGACCTCGAGGTTGTACGTTGCCTGGTAGAGCCGAGTCGCGACGGACTCGTCGGGAATGCCCGCGGAGTCGAGCGCTTGCACGTAACGCATGGCTTCCTCGTCGAACAGCATGCCGATCCTGGCTCGCAGGTCGCTGAGCGCCTTGGCGCCGATGCCGCGCAGCGACTCCGCTCCGAGCAGGGCGTTGACCAGCCGGTGCGGCACTCCTTCGCCGTTGCCACCGCTGAACATCGCGACCGTGAAAATGAGGGACAGCGAATCGGGGTCGAACGACACCAGCTTCGACACCGACCGCTTGGCCACGCCTTCCGTGCGTACGAGCTCGCTCAGGTGCTCCTGCCAGGAGGCGATGGCGCGGCTGGTGAGGCGGATCAGATTGTCCGAGGGCCGGTCGAGGCCCTCGCCGAGGGTGACGCCCAGCTCCGCGCGGTGCCGCCAGCGTCCGGCCACCTCCTCGGTGGCGCGGTTCGCGGCGGCGACGATCACCGACTCGAGGCCTGTGCGGATCGCGGCTTTGAACGCCAGCACGCGCTCCGGCGCCTGCTTGGCCGACCGGCCGCGTTTGCGCAGCTGAAGCGAGCGCATGAGGTCGCCGGAGCCGGCGAAGTCCTGCCAGCGCGCCAGCACCTCGCCGTGCAGCAGCGAACCGTTCTTGGACGCCTTGTCGATCTCGCTGAGCGCGCCCAGGAAGGCGGTCTCCACGTCGCTGCGCAATTCCGCCCTGAACGCGACCTGCGCCTCCAAATGCCTGGCCAGCGCGGGTACGCGGGTGCGGAAGCTGTTGAGCACACCGTTCAGGGTCTCGCGTACGGCCTGCGCCCGGCGCTCCTCGTCCACCGAGAGCTCGGCCAGCCAGAGACGCAGGTCGGTGACCTCGCTGTCGGGCAGCCTGCCGTCGGTGACCTTCGCTTCGTTGATGACGAACCTGTCGATGTCGCCCAGCCCATATTCGGTCAGCATGCGGACGAAGTGCTTCAGAACCACCTCGGCGGACTTCGGCTGCACCCGCGAGAGCACGATCGCGAGCCGGGCGCCGCGCTCCTTGGCGAGCCGCAGCAGGTTCCAGGCCGGAGCGTCGGCGTAGCGGGCTGCCGTGGTCACGAAGATCCACAGGTCGGCCGCGTCGAGCATGCGGTGGGCGACCTCGTGGTGCTCCTCGACGACCGAGTCGATGTCGGGGGTGTCGAGCAGTGCGACGCCCTGGGGCAGCTTCTCGGTCGAAATCACCACCATGCTGCGCATCCCGGCCTCGGGTGACGGCTTGTCGACGCGCGTCAGGCCGCCGAGCAGCTCTCCCTCCGCGAACCACTTGCGGTCGTCGGGGTGGCAGGCGAGCACGGGGGTGCCCGTGGTCGGGCGGCGTACGCCGGTGCGCGAGACGTTCTTCTCGGCCAGGGAGTTGACCAGGGTGGATTTGCCCGCCCCGGTCGAGCCGGCGATCACGATGAGGGCGGGGGCGGTGTTGGTCCGCACCCGCGGCAGCACGTAGTCCTCCAGCTGGGCCAGCAGGTCGGACTGCGCGCTCCTGGCCTCGACCGCACCTGGCAGGTCGAGGCTGAAGCGCAGGTCGGCGACGCTTTCGCGCAGAGTGTCGAGTGCCGCTGTGAGCATCTCCACGGTCTGCGCGGGCAGGGCCTGCGCCGCTGCCGCCGCCGGTCGGTCTGCACTGTCTGCCGCCGCCTGGTCACGCGACTGACCACCGGCGTCGGGACCGCCGGCATCGGAAGGACCGCCGGCATCGGAAGGACCGTCGGCGTCGTGCTCGTCCGATGGCTGCTCGGCGGGCTGGTGCAGGCCGATCGGCTCCTCATCGGCGGGTTGCTGATCGGTCAGCGGCTCGCCGGCCGACAACTGATCGGCCGGCTCCTCGCCGGTCCAAGGCTCCAGCAGGTCGCCCGGCTGCTCGTCCGTCGGAGAGTCCAGGTCGTCGCCCGGCTCCTCGCCGATCCGAGACTCCAGCAGGTCACCTGGCTGCTCGTCGGTCGGAGAGCCCAGGTCGTCTCGAAGCTCCTCGCCGAACGGCTCCTGCTCCCCACTCTCCTGATCAACAGGGTCAGCAAGCTCATCGGCAGGCTCTGGGTCAGCGGTATCCCAGTTGGCGGGCTCCGCATCGGCCGGCGCTTCGCCGACCGGCTCGGCACCGATCGGCTTCTCTTTCTCGACGTGCCAGGCCGATGTGTCCGAGGTCGTCGGCTCGGCTGTGGCGCGTTCCGCAAAAAGGGAGCCCGGCTCGGCCCCTCCGTCGGCACGGGCTTCCTGCGCCGCGCGCGCTTCCCGGATGGCCCTGGCGGCCTCCGCCGCGTGCAAGGCTCGCCCGGACGGCGCTTGCCCGGCCGATGCCTGGCCAAGCGAGGCCATTCCCGGCGGGGCCTGACGCGAGTCCGGCCCGCCCAGCGAGGCGGGCTTGACGAAGAGGGACGGCCGTTCGGCCGGCTCCGGCTGCTCAGCCGCGGTCGACTCACGCAAGGCGCGCGGCTTCTCGAAAGCCGAGAACTTCTCGCCTCCGGCAGCCGGGGGCTGAACGGCCTCAGCAGGCGGCGTCCGCCCCATCGTGGAACCGGGCGTCCGCTTGGTGAGAGGAGCCGGTGAGCGCCCCGCAGCGGAGGCAGGCGGCCCCCCGGCAGTAGCGGGCGGCTCGCCAGCAGTAGCAGGCGGCGCCCCGGCGGTGTCGGAGGGCGGCCCTCCAGCGGAGGGCGGTTGCCCAGCGGAGGGCGGCCCTCCAGCGGAGGACGGTTGCCCAGCGGAGGGCGGCTCTCCAGCGGAGGGTGGTGGATCCTCGGTGGCGGCCGGATCGTCGCGGGCCCCGCGCTCGTCCACCGCCTCCGGCTCCCCTCGTCCGCCCTTGGCGTCGAAAGCGTCGAAGGCGTCGTCATCCGTCACCGCGCGGAAGCTCAACGTCTGCTCCCCGGGTGACTCCTGTCGCCCGTCATCCATGGCCGTGTTCACGGCAAGCGCTCCGCTCGAACCATCTCGACCTCCTGGCCGACCCTCACGACGTCGCCGACGATGACAATCGCCGGCGGCCGGATTCCGGCCGCGGACACGCGGTCGGCCACGGTGGAAAGGGAAGCGGTGACCGCCCGCTGGGTCGGAAGAGTACCGTCCTGTACCACCATTACGGGAGTCTCCGGGGAACGTCCGTCTCGAAGGAGCGCTTCGGCCACCTTCGCCAGCCGCTCGACGGCCATCATCAGCACCAGCGTGCCCTGGGAACGAGCCAACCCCGGCCAGTCGACGGTGGACTTGGGATCGTCGGGCGCGACGTGCACGGAGATTACGTGAAACTCCTGGCTGACCCCCCGATGGGTGACCGGCACACCGGCCGCGGCGGGCACCGCCACGGCGCTCGTGATGCCCGGCACCACCAGCACCGGGATGCCCGCCTGGGCGCAGGCGATCATCTCCTCGCCGCCCCGCCCGAACACGAAGGGGTCGCCGCCCTTGAGCCGGACCACGAACTTGCCCTGTCTGGCGCGGTCCACGAGCAGCTCGTTGATCGTCTCCTGGGACAGCGACCGGCCGTAGGGGACCTTGGCGGCGTCGATCAGCTCGACGTCGGGCGCGAGCTCGTCGAGCAGGCCGCGCGGCGCGAGCCGGTCGGCGACCACCACGTCGGCCTGGGCGAGGAGCTGCCGGCCGCGCACGGTGATCAGCCCGGGGTCGCCGGGCCCGCCGCCGACCAGAGCCACGCCGACCGGTTTGGTGCGGTTGCGGCGGGCATCGACGGTGCCGTCGCGCAGCGCGCCGACGACCGCGTCCCTGATGCCGGCGGCTCTGCGCGGGTCGCCGCCCGCGGTGACCGCCACGCTGATCTCCTCGACCCGCCCGGTGGCCGGCGTCCAGGCGGCGGAGGCGTCCTTGTCGTCGGCTCGCACGCACCACACGCGTTTGGCCTCCGCCTCGGCGGCGACCGCCGTGTTGACGGACCTGTCGTCGGTGCAGGCCTGTACGAGCCAGGCCCCGTCGCAGTCGCCGACCTCGTAGGGGCGGGCGTGCCAGGTGACCCGGCCCGCCGCGATCAGGTCGTCGAGGGCGGGCGTGACGCCCGGCGACACGACGGTGACCTCCGCACCGGCCTCTAGCAGCGCGGGCACGCGTCGCTGGGCGACGCGGCCGCCGCCTACGACGAGGACCCGGCGGCCGGAAAGCCGCAGGCCGAGGAGGTAGGGGCCCATGAGGGGAATCTCCCGTTCGCGAAGGTTGTGTTAGGAGGTAAACCTACCGGCTCTCACTACGTCATTTGCTGCGCACGCATTAACGGCCGTCAAGAAGCGGCTGCCGCGGATCCCAGCGAGGCCCGCCCTCATCGTCCTTACGGCGTCTGGCCATCGCTGACAGAGCCTCAAGGATAACGCGGTTCCCGAGGAAGGCGGTGATGTCCGCGTGGTCGTACGGGGGCGCCACCTCGACCACCTCCATGCCGGCCACGGGCAGCTCGTAGCAGATCCTGCGCACGGCATCGAGGAGCTGCCTGGCCGACAGCCCGCCCGGCTCGGGCGTGCCGGTGCCGGGGGCGTGCCCGGGGTCGCAGACGTCGATGTCCACGGACAGGAAGATCTGGTCGCACTCGTCGAGCGCGATCCCGAACGACTCCGTCAGGCATTCCTCCAGGCCACGGGCCACGATCTCGGTCATCTCGTACGAGCGCATGTTCTGCTCGGCCATCCAGCCGAGCGTCTCGGGCTCCGGCCAGTAGCCGCGCAGCCCGAGCTGCAGGAACCTGTCACCCCGGATGGCCCCTGACTCGATGAGCCGCCGCATCGGCTGGCCGTGGCCGTGCAGGTGACCGAAGGCGATGTCGCCCGTGTCGGCGTGCGCGTCGAAGTGGATCATCGAGGTACGGCCGGCCGCGTGCGCCCTGGCGACGCCGCGGGCGTCCGGCAGGGCGACCGTGTGGTCGCCGCCGAGCACCAGGGGCATCGCCCCCGAGGACGCGATCTTGTGCACGGCCTCCTCGATGGCCGCCAGCGAGCCCTCGACGTCGCCCGAGTAGCACTCGACGTCACCCGCGTCCAGCACCCGCAGGTCCTTGAGCGCGTCCACCCGCAGCGCCAGGCTGGGCCTGGAGCCGTCGTGGGGCAGGTAACAGGCCTGGCGCAGGGCCATCGGGCCGAACCTGGCGCCCGGCCTGTTCGAGGTCCCCCCGTCGAAGGGCGCACCGAGGATCACCACGTCGGCGTCCTCGTAACCGGCGGGATCGTTGACGTCGCAACGGTCCACGCCGAGGAACGTGACATCCGGGCCGTACATGGGGCCGTAACGGGACACTGCCTCACCTCCAGTGTCCCCCATCATCACACGGGCTTTTCGGTCACTCCCGCCGAGTCGAACGTGGCCACGTCGTGCATCACCCGGACCGCCGCGCAGACCATCGGATGCGCGAGCAGCCCGCCGGTGCCCTCGCCGAGCCGCAGCTCCAGATCCACCAGCGGACGCAGCCCGAGGTGGACCAGCGCGGCGGAATGTCCGGGCTCGGCCGAGCGGTGGCCCGCCACGCAGTGGTCGGTGACGGCCGGGTCGAGGGCGGCGGCCACGAGGGCGGCGGCGCCCGCGATGACGCCGTCGAGGATCACCGGCACGCGGGCCGCCGCGCCGTACAGGATGAAGCCGGCGATGGCCGCGTGCTCGAACCCGCCGACGGCGGCCAGCGCCCGCAGCGCCTCGCTGGGCGGCGGGGCCGTGCCGGGGAAGCCCGCGAGGCCGTTGACGCGCAGGGATTCGCGGACGATGTCCACTTTGCTGTTGTACGTCGCGTCGTCGATCCCGGTGCCCCTGCCGGTCACCTCGGCCGGGTCCTTGCCGGTGAACACGGAGATCAGCGCGGCCGACGCGGTGGTGTTGGCGATGCCCATGTCGCCGGTGATCAGGCAGCGCGCGCCGCCGGCCACCAGGTCCCTGGCCACGACGATGCCCGCCTCCAGTGCCCTGACCGCCTGGTCCACGGTCATCGCGGGGCCTCGGGAGAGGTCCTCGGTGCCGTACGCGATCTTGTGAACCATCAGGCCGGGCACTTCGGCCAGGTCGGTGGCGACGCCGACGTCCACCACGGTCACCTGCACGCCGGCCTGGGCGGCGAAGGCGTTGGCGACCGCGCCGCCGGACAGGAAGTTGGCCACCATCTGCACCGTGACCTCCTGCGGCCACGGGGTGACGCCGCGCGCGTGCACGCCGTGGTCGGCCGCGAAGATGGCCAGCGCGGCCGGCTCGGGCATCGGCGGCGGGCTGGCGCCGGCCGCCCCGGCGAGGCGGATGGCGACCTCCTCCAGTGCGCCCAGCGAGCCACGGGGTTTGGTGAGACGATCCTGGTGTGCGCGGGCCTCGGCGAGCGCCCGCGGGTCGGCGGGACGGATCGCGGCGAGCGTCTCTGCCAGCACGGCAACCTCCACTTACGGTACGAGTTGGAGCGCTTCCTCATATCGGTCGATCACGACGTCGGCCAGGATCTCGCAGTCGCCGATCACCTCGGCGCAGCGGATGTCGAGGTCGGGATGCCCGGCGCCGTACGCCAGCGCCTGCGCCCACACGCGTTCGAGCAGGCCGCCGGCGAACAGCAGGTAGGGCACCACGATCACGCGCTTGGCCCCCAGGCGCCGGCAGCGCTCGAGACCGCCGGGGACCCCGGGAGGGGTGACCGACACGAAGGCGGTCTCGACGGTCATGAAGTCGTAGGCGTACATCTCCCAGAACAGCCGCGAGACGCGGTGGATCTCGGCGTTGGCGGCGGCGTCCGTGGAGCCCTCGCCGACCAGGACGACCGCGGTCTCCCCCGGCTCGGCGTGCACGGGGTAGTCCTCGACCGGCAGCGAGTCGACGGCGCGCAGCCGCGGCCTGGCCCCGGCCAGCTCCAGCGCGCGCGGCTTGACGATCTCGGCGGCGGCCTCGTTGAGCCGCTCGGCCAGCAGCGACAGGACGCGCGGGTCGGGGCCGAGCGGGCGGCCGTAGTCGTACATGAGGGTGGGGTGCCGCCGTTGTTCCTGAGCCATCGCGGCGGGGAACTCCTCCCCCATCCTGCTCAGGCTCAGCGGCAGCGCCACCAGGCGGTGATGGCCCCTGGCGACCAGGGAGGCGACGGAGTCGCTGAGCCGTGGGGTGGCCCTCTCCAGGTAACCGCCGGAGACATCGGCGCCCGTCTGGTCGAGCCGGCAGCGGAGCCGGTGGACGAACCTGCCGAACTCCGCTGCGTAGGCGTCGTCTTGTGAGCCCTGCCCGATCAGCAGGAGCGGCGGCTTCATTGTGAGCGATTCTCCGGTGCGCTAGACAAAGTCACGCGAGGATAACCGATGGGCACCGGTAGGGAACAGGTCACGCTGTGTGCGCAGGGGTCGCATGCACCACGAATACGGGGTCAGAGGCGGTCAGGCTGTGTGAGCCGTCGGGGCTGAGCGTCAGCTTGGAGACCAGGATCTGGGTGCCCTCGCCTCGGTAGCCCTGCTCGCGCAGCCGGGCGAGGATCGACGAGACCTGCTCGATCTTCCTGAGCGTGCACACGAGCGAGCGCGGGCGCCGGGCGGCGCACGCGACGACGACGTCGGGGCCGCCGCCGCCCACGTAGACGGCGTCGGGGTCGGGCAGCGGCTCCAGCGCGGGCGGCGCCTGGCCCCTGGTGAGAGCCACTTTGACGCCGTGCTGGAGCACGTTGGCGCGCAGCTCGGCGCACAGTTGCTCGTCGCGTTCGACGGCCATGACGGCCGCGCCCATCCTGGCGCACTCGACGGCGATCTCGCCGGCGCCCGCGCCGACGTCCCAGACCAGGTCGCCGAGCCGGGGCCCCAGCTTGGCCAGGACGAACGCCCTGACCTCGGCCGGGAGGGCGTTCGCGAACGGCAGCGCCCACTCGGCGGGGCCCGGCTGGGCGCCGGCCACCCAGCCGTTCGCCTTGGGCTGGTGCAGCGGATCGACGACGAGGACCACGTCGGGGTCCTTCCACGGCCTGGTCGTGGCCTCGCCCATGCGGCTGTGCGTGACCCGCTCGTCGGGGCCGCCGAGGTCCTCGCAGACGATCAGCGCGCGCGGCGTGGTCGGCGCCAGCTCCCTGGCGATCTCACCGGGGCCGACGCCCGGCGCGACGAGGAGCGCGACCTTGGGGTGCGCACGGCAGGCGTTCACGACGCGGTCGAGCTGGGCGGGGCCGGACGGGGCGACGACGAGCGCGTCCTCCCAGTTGAGCCCGGCGCAGGCGAAGGCGCGGGTGACGAGCGAGGTGGCGGGCAGCACGTCCGGTCTGAGGCCGTGGGAGCGTAATGTGCGTACGACGCCGAAGAAGCCGGGATCGCCCTCGGTGAGGACGACGGCGGGGCCTTCGCCGTGTTCGAGGTGGCCGTCGAGCGTTTCGAGCAGCGAGCCGTCGGCCACGGTCACCGCGGTGAGCCTGAGCCGCCCCAGAAGGGCGTCGGGCCCCACGACCAGCCCGGCCTCGTGCAACCGGTCCACCGCCCTGGCCGAGAGCTCGGTCCCGTCCCAGCCGACCACCGTGATCATGCGCCTCACCGTCCTCAGGTCAAGGGTGACGGTTCCGGACGGGTTTCACAAAGGGGTGCGAAGGTCAGTACGGTGTGCCCTCAGGCCAGGTCGGACGGGATGAGGCTGTAGACGACCAGGTCCTCGCCGCCGAGGCTGGCCCGGGCGACGCCCTCGCGCGCGAAGCCCGCCTTCTCCGCCACCCGCTGGGAGGCCGCGTTGGCGACGGCCGCGCGGAGCTGGATCCTGGCGAATCCCTGCCGCTCGAACATCCAGCGCGCGATGGCCGTCACGGCCTCGCCCGCGTACCCCTGCCCGCGCGCCCAAGGCGCGGTCATGTAGCCGATTTCGGCCGTCCTGTTGTCCCAGTCGAGGTCTCTCAGGTCCACGTTCACGGCGTAGCCGCCGGTCTCGGACACTTCGCCGGTCCACGCGACGCCCGCGCCCCTCGTCCGCATGCGTTCCGAATGGCCGATGTAGGCCAGGGCGTGCGCCTCCGTGTAGTCGCGCGGCACGCCCGCCTGGGCCTGGGTGAGCGGGTCCGCGCACGTGGCGGCCAGGTGGGGGACGTCCGCGGGGGCGTGCGGCCTCAGGAACAATCGCCGGGTACGCAGCTCCGTCCTGGGCACGGTGTCGGCGGGCACCCGGGTGTCGTCGCGCAGCAGCCCGAAGATGACGAGGTCGTGCGGGCCGTCCACCTCCATGACCGCGTCCCGGAGCACGCCTTCCCAGGTGAAGCCCGCTTTGTGCGCCACGCGGAGCGAGGCGAGGTTGTCCAGGTTGGCCGTCAGGTCGATCCTGCGCAACCCCACGGTCTCGAACGCCCAGCGGGTCAGCCCGCGCACCGCCTCGGTGGCGAAGCCGCGGCCCCGGTAGTACGGGTGCACGCCGTACCCGACCTCGGTGGTGCCCGCGCTCCACGAGGTCTTGAACAGGCTGATGGCGCCCACGATCAGGCCTTCGGCGTCCGTCATGGCCAGGTGCACCCCCTGCCCCGAGCGGCGCAGCTCATGCACGCCGTGCGAGAGCCACTGGGCGATGCCCGAGGTCTTGGCGGGCGCGCCCGGCGGGAGGAACCGGACGCCGGACTTCACGATGGACCGGATCCTGTCGGTGTCCCGGAGGGTGAAGGGCCGCAGCGTCAGCCGTCCCGTGGCGATGTTCACGTCGAGGTCGAACACGGTCGGCAGGGTACACAGCGGCGATGTTTGCCCACGAAAGCGGGGGTAGGGGCCGCAATTGAGAGGAGTGAGGGAACTATGGAACGTGGGAGCGACAAGCACAACCCCCGCCTGGACGACCAGCAGAAGCACGAGACCGAGGGTCTGGTACGCGGTGGCGGCACCACGCATGCCGAGGAGTGGAAGGAAACCGAGGCCATGCCGGCGCCCGGCGAGGAGTCCCCGCAGTCGTACCCCCCAGGACATGAGCCCGGCACCCCCGAGGGCATCACGGCGGAAGGCGTCGATGTCCGCAGCGATCTGGCCAAATGGCTCAGCGACGCCCACTGGCCCGCGTCCAAGGACGAGCTGGTCCGGCACGCCGAGCGCATGGAGGCGCCCGACCAGGTGGTGAGCATGGTGGACGCCCTCCCCGATCGCCGCTACACGAACGTGGCGGAAGTGGCCAAGGCCCTCGGGCTCGGCGTGGAGAAGAGGAGGTGGTGAGGGGTGCGGCTCGACTTCATCAGGCCGCTGTACGAGCGGCGGGGCCCGTACGCGTCCGTGTATCTGGGCGCGCTCACCGGCCCTGAGCGGGAGACGCACTGGCACAGCGTGCGCGACCAGCTCCACCGGCTCGACCACGTCGACAAGGCCACCCTGCAGGCCCTGGAGGAGGAGGCGACCGAGGCCGCCGCCGGCCGGGCGCTGTTCGCCACGCACGGGGACGTGGTGCTGGCCGAGTCGCTGGCGAAGCCGCCGTCCGAGCAGGCGACCTGGTCGCCGTTGCCGCTCGTCACGCCGATGCTCATGCAGCGCGGCGAGAACGTGCCGCACATCCGCGTCATCGTGGACCACGCGGGGGCGGAGGTGACGGTGTTCGGGGGCGGCTCGCCGCGCAAGGCCACCGTCGAGGCCGCCGTGTGGCCGCTGCAGAAGACCGCGCAGGGCGGCTGGTCGCAGAAGCGCTACGAGCGGGCCGTGGACGAGACCTGGGAGCGCAACGCGGTGGCCGTCGCGCATGAGGTCGACGAGCAGGTCCGCCGCATCGGCGCCGAGCTGGTCCTGGTGGCCGGCGAGCCGAAGTCGCGCTCGTACCTGCTGCACCACCTCGGCACCAAGTCCGCGGACCGGGTGCTGATGGTCGAGCACGGCAGCCGCTCCAACCATGGGCAGTTCGAGGAGGACGTGGAGCGGGCGCTCGACGAATGGCTCGACCGCAGGTGCGCCGAGCTGATCGAGCGTCATCAGGAGCACTCGGGGCCCGCCGGCCTGTCCAGGGTCGCCCAGGCCCTGCGGGAGGGCAGGGTGCACGCGGTGCTCGCGCCCGGCGAGCTCGCACAGCGCGTGTGGATCGGCGAGAGCGGCGGCACCCAGATCGCCACCGACCCGGCCGAGCTGCGCCGCTGGGGTGTGGACCGGCCGATCGCGGAGCGTTCGGACTCCGCCCTGGTCAGGGCGGCCGCGATGACGGATGCCGAGCTGTGGTTCACCGACCGCGTCACCGACGTGGCGGCCGTCCTCAGATACTGACGACCGCCCGCTTTGTGCTCAGGTACTGATGATCACTTCGAGGGTGCGCGGGCCGTGCACTCCTTCGACCCGGTTCAGCTCGATGTCGCTGGTGGCGGAGGGGCCGCTGATCCAGGTGAGGGGTCGAGCCGGGTCGAGCCTGGCGATCGCCTCCGGCACGCCGGAGACGATCTGATCGGCCCTGACCAGGCACAGGTGGTAGTCGGGGACCAGGGTCTGCGCCCGGGTGCCCTGGCCCGTGCCGTGGTCGAGGACGATCGTGCCGGTCTCGGCGATGGCCACGGCGCAGCTCGTGATCACGCCGTCGGCCTCGTCCAGGCCCCCGGCCACGCTGAACCCGGCGGATCCGTCGAAGCCGTCCGGGACGATCATGCGGCGGTCGCCGACGCTCTCGGCGATCCTGGCGGGGACGTCCGCCGAGGGGATCACGTGCACGATCGCCCGGTAGTCGTCCACGCGCTCGGCGAACAGGCCGACCAGGTCCTCGACGTACCCCGACGTGCGGTATCCGCGCGGGATCTCCACGTCGTCCGCGCCTGCGACCGCCTTGGCGATCCTGGCGAGGATCTCCTCACGCGCGCTCATTCCGCTCCCACCAGTCTCTGAAGGATTCTTCCGGGATCTCGGGCAGGTCCCTGGTGTCGGTCCACCCCGACAGCGGCCCCGGCAGGCGTTTCGGCACCAGCTTGCGCAGGCGGGTGGCCGCGCGCTGGGCCTTGGCCAGCCGTTCGTGGTCGTTCAGTATCCAGCCCGCCACCTTCATGCCGGCCCGCTCGGCCGCCCCGTGCGGGGCCTTGGCCCGCAGGTCCACCAGCACCTCGGGGATGTCGATGGCCACCGGGCAGACGTCGTAGCAGGCGCCGCACAGGCTGGAGGCGAACGGCAGCGAGGCGTCCAGGTCCGAGGACATGCCCCTGAGCTGCGGGGTGAGGATCGCGCCGATCGGCCCCGGATAGACGGAGCCGTACGCGTGACCGCCCGTCCGCTCGTAGACGGGGCACACGTTCAGGCAGGCGGAGCAGCGGATGCAGCGCAGCGCCTGGCGGCCCACGTCGTCGGCGAGCACGTCGGTGCGGCCGTTGTCCAGCAGCACCAGGTGGAAGTCCTGGCCTTCGACCGCGCCCGTCCACATGCTCGTATAGGGATTCATCCGCTCGCCGGTGGAGCTTCTCGGAAGAAGCTGGAGGAACACCTCCAGATCCCGCCACGACGGCAGCAGCTTCTCGATCCCCACCACGCTGATCAGCGTCTCCGGGAGGGTCAGGCACATGCGGCCGTTGCCCTCCGACTCCAGCACGACCAGCGTGCCGGTCTCGGCGATCATGAAGTTGGCGCCGGAGATGGCGACCTTGCTCTTGAGGAAGCGTTCGCGCAGGTGCAGCCGGGCCGCCTCGGCCAGGGCGGGCGGGTCGTCGGTCAGGTTCTCCGGGACCTTGGGCATCTTGTCGAGGAAGATCTCGCGGATCTCCGACCTGTTGCGGTGGATCGCGGGGACCAGGATGTGGCTGGGGAAGTCGTCGCCGAGCTGGACGATCAGCTCGGCCAGGTCCGTCTCGTACGCGGTGATGCCCTGCTCGGCCAGCGCCTGGTTGAGCTCGATCTCCTGGGTGGCCATGGACTTGACCTTGACCACCTCGGTCTCGCCGGTGGCCTTGACCAGCCCCGCGACGATGCCGTTGGCCTCGGCCGCGTCCCTGGCCCAGTGGACGGTGCCGCCCGCGGCGGTCACGGTCTCTTCCAGCCGGACCAGGTAGCGGTCGAGGTTGCGCAGCGTGTGGTCCTTGATGGCCTTGCCGGCCGCGCGGAGCTCCAGCCAGTCGGGCAGCTCGCCCACCACGCCGGCCCGTTTGCCGCGGATGGTGTGCGTGGCCTTCCTGAGGTTGTAGCGGAGCTGCGAGTTCTGTACGGCCTTCGCGGAGTTCTCCGGGAAATTTCCTGGCATGCCGAGGAAAGTCGCGCTCATTGGGCCTCCTCCGTCGCCGCGAGGATCTCGGCCAGGTGCATCGTCCTGACCCCGGTCTTCTGGCGGCTCAGCGTGCCGCCGATGTGCATCAGGCACGAGTTGTCGGCCGCGCAGAGCACCTCCGCGCCCGTGTCCAGGATGCTGCGGGTCTTGTCGGCGCCCATCGCCGCCGAGACGGACGGGTTCTTGACCGAGAACGTGCCGCCGAAGCCGCAGCACTCCTCCGCGCCCTGCAGGGGCACCAGCTCAAGGCCGCGGACGTTCTGGAGGAGCCTGGTGGGCCGGTCGGCCAGGCGGAGGCCGCGCAGGGAGTGACACGTCGAGTGATATGTCACCCGGTGCGGGAAATATGCGCCTACGTCGTCGACTTTCAGGACGTCGATCAGGAACTCGGACAGCTCGTACACCCTCGGCGTGAGCTCGGCGATCGCCTTCGCGCCCTTGCTGCCCGGCTTGGCCAGCTTCGGGTACTGCTCGCGCACCATGGCGGCGCACGACCCCGAAGGCGTGACGACGGCGTCGTAACCGGCGAACACCTCGGTGAAGTGCCGCGCCAGCCGTACGCCCTCCTCGCGGTAGCCGGTGTTGACGTGCATCTGACCGCAGCACGTCTGGGCGGCGGGGAAGTCCACGTCGCAGCCGAGCCTGCGCAGGAGCGACACGACGGCCTTGCCCGTGCCGGGGAAGAGCGTGTCGTTCACACAGGTGATGAACAGAGCGACTCGCACGGCTCTCCTTCCACTCTATGGTCCGACCACTGTATGGTCAGACCATACCTAACACCACCATTTCCGGCCACCACGAGGGAGGCTCGTTTGGACGGCAGCGGCTGGCGGCCCGTCAAGCGAACCCGGACGTTCGAGGACGTGCTCGCACAGATCGAGCGGCGCATCGCCGAGGACGGCCTGACCGCCGGCGACCGGCTGCCCGCCGAACGCCAGCTCGCCGAGCAGCTCGGCGTCAGCCGCTCGTCGGTGCGCGAGGCCATGCGCGTCCTGGAGACCCTGGGCGTGGTGTCCTCGCAGGTGGGCCGGGGTCCTGACGCGGGGGCCGTACTGACCGCGCGGCCCGACTCCGCGCTGACGGACCTGCTGCGGCTGCACCTCGGGCTGGCCAGCCTGGAGATGCGCGAGGTCATCGACACCCGGCACATGATCGAGCAGTGGGCCGCCGCGCAGGCGGCCGCCGCCGGGGCCGACACCGCCGGGCTCGCCGCCGCGCTGGCCGGGATGGACGGCGCCAGGACGGCCGAGGAGTTCGTGGAGCACGACACGGCCTTCCACTGCGCGATCGCGGACGCGTCGGGCAACCGGCTCATCGCCGCCATCATGCGGTCGCTACGCGATTCGATGCGGAAATACTCGGTCGAAGCGGTGCAGCGCCTGGGCGACACGTCGATCCTGCGGGCCGACCACGTGCGCATCCACCAGGCGATCGGCGGCGGCGACGCCGACGAGGCCGCACGAGCCGTAACCGACCACCTGGCGCACGCCTACCCGTCGCTGTTCGGTCACTGAGGGGTCGATCACTGGCGGACGTCGGCCTGCCGGCACGTGGCTCCCGAGCAGGCCGCCATCGCCGCCAGCCGCGCCTGCAGGCTTCCCAGCAGCGCGGGATCGGCGCTGCCCGCCAGGTTGCGCAGCTGGTAAGGGTCCGCGGCCAGGTCGTAGAGCTGCGTCTCCCCTGTCTCATAACGCACATACGTGTACTGATCCGTACGCAGGGCTTGATACGCCGGCACCGGCGTCTGGGCGGCCGACGACCTGTTCGCCGGCCGGGTGAACTCGACCAGCACGTTTCGCCGCCACTCCGCGGGCGGCGTGCCGCGCAGCAGCGGCGCCAGCGACCTTCCTTCGGCGAACGGCGCCGCCGTGGCCCCGCCCAGCTCCGTGAACGTCGGCGCCAGGTCCACCGTGGCCCCCAGCCGGTCGATCGTGGAGCCCGCCTTGATGCCCGGCCCGCGCACCACGAGCGGCACCCTGATCGCCTCGTCGAACGGCGTGGTCTTGCCCTGCTTGAGGCGATGGGTGCCGAGATGAAAGCCGTTGTCGGAGGTGAAGAAGATGTAGGTGTCGTCGAGCTTGCCGGAGTCCCGCAGCGCCTGGACCACCGAGCCGACCAGGTCGTCCACGCCCAGCATGGCCCGCAGCCTGGCGCGGTAGCGCTCGTCCACGCCCTCCATGCCGGACTCGGAGATCGGCGGCCTGGCCTGCAGCCAGAGCGGCTCGGCGCTCACGTCCTCCTGGTTGAACGACGGCGTACGCGGCGCCATGGCCGTCGGGAAGGCCCCGGCGTGCCGGATGGCGGGATTGGCCGGGTTGTGCGGCCCGATCGGCGCCAGGTAGAGGAAGAACGGCTCCTGCGACCCGGTGATGAAGTCATGGGCCTTGTGCGCCAGCACGTCCGACAGGTAGTCCTGCTCCGACCAGCCGTAGTCGAACAGCTCGCCGTTCTCGTTGAGCCGGTAGCCGTACTCCTCGTAGAGGTCGCGCACCGGCACGTCCCACTCGTTCCACCCCGGCGGCACGAACGACTCGTCGGCCGTGCGCCCCGGATAGTGGTTGAGGAACTTGCCCATCAGCCCGGTGCGGTATCCGGCCTGCTGCATCCAGGTCCCGACGGTGGAACGTTCCAGATCCAGCGCGTGGAAGCGGTCGAATCCGCCTTCGGGCGCGGTGTTGGTCAGCACGCCGTGGCTGTGGACGTACTGGGAGCGCAGGATCGACGCCCTGGACGGGCAGCACCAGGAGTTGGTCACGAAGAACCGGTCGAACGAGGCGCCCTGGCCGACGAGCTCGCGCGTGATGTTCGGAAAGTACGGGAGCGTGCCGGTCTCGAGGTCGTCGGCCATGATGAGCACGATGTTCGGCCGGGAGCCGCTTTCGGCCATCGTCGTCTCCGCCGCCGGCATCAGAAGAACCAGCAGGCAGGCGAGACGGCAGAGACCCTTGACCACAGAGTGTGACTTCCCCGGAAGATCCTCCATTGACACTTAGGACCGCCTCCGCCGTAATAGAACTTAATTCGGGAGGTGTCCTATGAAACTCGGCCTCAATCTCGGCTACTGGCAGCGGAACGCGGACGACGCGACCGAGTCGGTGCTGGCCGCCGAGCGGCTCGGCTACGACTCGGTGTGGACGGCCGAGGCGTACGGCAGCGATGTGTTCACGCCCTTGGCCTGGTACGGAGCGCGTACGAGCCGCATCAAGCTGGGCACCTCGATCGCCCAGATCTCGGCCAGGCCGCCCGTCACGACGGCGATGACCGCGATGACCCTCGACCACCTCACCGGCGGCCGCCTGCTGCTCGGCATCGGCGCGTCCGGGCCGCAGGTCGTGGAGGGCTGGTATGGCCAGCCGTTCGCCAAGCCGCTGGCCAGAACGCGCGAGTACGTCGACATCATGCGCCAGGTGTGGCGCCGCGAGGAGCCGGTCACGGGAGACGGCCCGCACTATCCCCTGCCGCTGCCGGGCGGCCTGGGCAAACCGCTCAAGTCCATCACCCATCCGCTCCGCCGTGACATCCCCGTCTATCTCGGCGCGGAGGGCCCCAAGAACGTCGCCCTGGCCGCCGAGCTGGCCCAGGGCTGGCTGCCGCTGTTCGCGTTCCCCGCCAAGATCGAGGAGATGTACGGCGAGGCGCTGTCCGGCGCCGCCGAGGGCTTCGACGTGGCCGCCATGGTGATGGTGGTGATCTCCGACGACGTGCGCGCCGCCCTGGACGGCGTGAAGATGATGCTCACGCTCTACATCGGCGGCATGGGGGCCAAGCAGCGCAACTTCCACGCCGACATCATCGGCAGGATGGGCTACGCCGAGGCCGCCGAGCACATCCAGGCGCTCTACCTGGCCGGGCGCAAGGACGAGGCGTTCCAGGCGATCCCGGACGAGCTGGCCGACGGCATCTCACTCGTCGGCCCGCCCGGCCGGATCAAGGAACGCCTGGAGCTCTGGCACAAGAGCCCGGTCACGAGCCTGCTGGTGATGGGCCCGCGCGACGAGCCCTCGCTGAAGCTGGTCCGCGACCTGGTGCTCGGCTGACTAGTCGGGGCGGGGCGCGGGGTCGGCGGTGACCGACCGCAGCAGCGGCCTGCTCAGCGCGCCCGCCCCGATCACGCCGGCGAACCCGGCGGCCACGCAGCCCAGCAGCGTGATCATCCCGACCACGCTCACCGAGCCCAGCATGAACGGCATCCCGCAGAACACCCCCACCAGGATCGCCCCGCCGCCCATCACCGTCAGCGGGATGAGCGTCTCCGCGCGCCTGGCACCGTCCAGCACCTCCAGCGGCGTGCCCGCCAGCCGCAGCAGCCCGTACGTCTGCCGCCGGTCCAGGACCGACGACGCCGCCGTGATCCCCGCGCTGGCGATGGCCACCAGGAACGACACCGACAGCACGACGATCGTGCCCACCCGGACGTCGTCCAGGATCTGGGTGCCGAAGCGCTGGTCGTCGTCCTGGGTCGTGGGCGTGCGGCCGGGCACGATCCCGGTCAGCGCGGTGCGCGCCCGGTCGATGACGGCCGCGTCGGCGCTGCTGCCGAGTGCCGCGGCCACGACGTTCTTCGTGGACTTCACGGTGGCCGTGACCTTGGCCGCCGCCAGCCGTTCACGGGCCTGATCGGCCACCTGCGCCACCTGCCCGGCCGGCGCGGTGACGCGGAGCTGGGGCGGTGCGCCGTCGCCGGCGAACGCACCCGGGCTGAGCAGTCCGAGGAAGCCCGCCACGAAGCCGGTCAGCGCCACGCCGCTCACGGTGCGCCAGGCGGAGCGAGGATCGTCCACCAGGCGGCGGCCGGCCAGCAGCCGGGCCGGCTTGCGCGCGCCACCCGCGGTGATCCGGCCGATCAGGCCGACCACCCAGGGTCCCGCCAGGTTGATGCACAGGAACGCCAGGGCGAGCGCGACGGCGATGAGCGTGACGCTGGATCCCCTGCTCAGCAGGGGGAAGACGGCCAGCACGGCCAGCAGGGCGAGCACCCGTACGAACCGCATGGCGGGCGGCGTCTCCCGCTTGGCCACGCCGAGCGGGCTGACCACGACGCGCCGCAGCCCCGCCACCGCCGACAGCCCCACCAGCAGCGGCACCGCCACCAGCACCGCGGCCAGGTGCAGCGGCTCGGGGAACAGGTCGGAGACGAACCACGGGCCGCCCTGCATCTCGATGCCGGACAGCAGCGGCACGGCCAGGGCGAAGACGGCGGCCCCCGTGAGCGCGCCGGCCAGCGCCACGATCACCGCCTCCGCCACCGTCATCCCGGCCACCTGGCCGGGCGTGGCCCCGATCAGCCTGAGCGCGGCCAGCCGCTGGTCGCGCCTGGCCACCGTGAGCCGGGCCGCGGCGCCGCCGAACACCAGCAGCGGCACCACCATGAGCACGCTCGCGATGAGCGTGAGCACCCGGTACGCCTCCGCGTCCTCGCTGGGCGTGCCCGCCAGCCCGGACACCTTGACGGGCGGCTTGGCGATGATCCAGTCGTCGCTGCGCGCCGCCGTCATCTCCGGTGCCGCAGGCTCGTGGCCGACGACCGCGACCAGCTCGTCCGGATGGACCAGCGCCGCGTCGCCGAGCACGCCCGCCGGGTCCGGGTAGCGCTTGGCGAGCTGGTCGGCGGGTAGTTCCTTGGCCAGTTCGGCCAGGGCGGGCGACAGCCACACCTCGCCGGGCGCGGGGAAGCGCGGCATGCCGGGCGGCACCGGCGCCCGGCCGAGATCGGCCAGATCGACGACCGTGATCGCCTGGTCGCGGACGAAGTCGAAGCGCGACGCCTCGATCGCGACCGCGCTCTCCCCCGCGCCCGCGGGCACGGGGTTGCGCCAGGCGCCGCGCTCGGCCCTGGCCTCGAAGGCGGAGTTCGCGGCCACGGCGAACAGCAGCAGCGCCGTGGACACGGCGACGGCGCCCAGCGTGAGCCAGGTGCCCAGCATCCCCTTGCGGCCGCCGCCCCTGAGCAGCCGCCAGGCCAGTCCGAGATTCATGCGGGCACCCCGCCCGCCAGCAGCTGGCCGTCGCGGACCTCGACGGTGCGGTCGCACCAGGCGGCCACGTTCGGGTCGTGGGTGACCACGATGAGGGAGGCGTCGTTGTGCCTGGTCGCCTCCACGAGCAGGCGCATGGTGTCCTGCCCGGTCCGCTGGTCGAGCGCCCCCGTGGGCTCGTCGGCGAACACGACGGCCGGCTTGCTCACCAGCGCCCTGGCGATGGCCACCCGCTGCGCCTGGCCGCCGGACAGCTCGCCCGGCCGCCTGGACTCCATGCTCTGCAGGCCGAGGGGCGCGAACCACTCCCGCGCCTGACGTACCGCCTGGGCCCGTGCCACGCCGCCCAGCATGAGCGGGAGCGCCACGTTCTCCTCCGCGGGCAGCTCGGGCAGGAGCTGCCCGAACTGGAAGACGAAGCCGAAGCGGGTACGGCGCAGCGCGCTGCGCTTGCGCTCGCCCATGGCGTCGATGCGCTGCCCGAGCAGGTGCACCTCGCCCGCGTCCGGCTTCATGATCCCGGCCAGGCAGTGCAGCAGGGTCGACTTGCCGGAGCCGCTCGGGCCCATGATCGCCACGGCCTCGCCGGCCCGTATCGCGATGTCCACGCCGCCCAGGGCGACCGTCTGCCCGAACCTCTTGGTCAGGGCTCGTCCAACAAGCACGTCGTTCATGGCGTCCAGCCTCGCGGCGGCGCGGGGTCCGGCGGATCGTCCGTGCGACCATAACCGCCTCGGCCGAACGGCTGATCCTTAGAGTTGAGAGCGTGACTATTCGGGTTCTCATCGCCGACGACCAGCAACTGGTGCGCACCGGCTTCCAGATGATTTTGGACGCTCAACCGGACATGGAAGTCGTGGCCGCCGTGGCCGACGGCGCGGAGGCGGTGTCCGAGGCCCGGCGGCTGAGGCCGGACGTGTGCCTGCTCGACATCAGAATGCCCAAGCTCGACGGGCTGGAGGTGACCAGGGCCCTGGCCGGGCCCGGGGTCGAGCGCCCCCTGAGGGTGGTCATCGTCACCACGTTCGACCTGGACGAGTACGTCTACGGCGCGCTGCGCTCGGGCGCCACCGGCTTCCTGCTCAAGGACAGCGGGCCCACGCTGCTGATCGAGGCCGTCAGGGCCGCCGCGGCCGGGGACGCGCTGGTGTCGCCGTCGGTGACCGTACGGCTGTTGCAGCACCTGTCCCAGCCCCGGCGGGCCATGCCCCCGGCGAGCGATCCGCTGACCGATCGCGAGCTGGACGTCGTGCGCCTGGTGGCCAGGGGACGCACCAATCAGGAGGTGGCCGGGGAGCTGTTCGTGTCGCTCTCGACCGTCAAGACGCACCTGGGCAGCATCCAGGCCAAGCTCGGTGTCCGCAATCGAGTTGAAATCGCAGCTTGGGCGTGGGAATCCGGCGTGGTGAGCTGATTAACAGCGGGGCTCCCGGGATACAAGTGAATCAGAACCTCAGCGCATGGCCCGGGGGGAGAACAACGTGCGCTACACCCAGACACTGCCTGTCAGAGCAGCCTCCGCCGTCTATGTGACGCTTGCCGCCCACGTCCTTTCCCTCGGGGCTCTAGTGATCTTCGAGCTGTCCCGCGGCCGCCGGCTCGCCGCCCAGCTCGCCGCGTTCGGCGGCCGGCCCCAGGGAGCGGACGCGGAGGCGGTGGTGGGGGCGGTGACGATGTTCGCGGTGCTGATGATGCTGGTGGCGGGCACCTCGATCGCCGCCGCCGCCGCCTACGTGACCTGGCTCGTACGCGCCAGGCAGGCCAACGACCGCTCGGCGGCCTCCGGCCCGGTGGCCGCCGCCTGGCTGATCCCGGGCCTCAACCTGGTCGCGCCCGCCGTGCTGGTGGACGAGGTGTGGCGGCGCACCAGGCCGCCCGCCGGGCAGCGGGGGCGGTGGCTCGCGCTGCTCACCGGATGGTGGGTGAGCTGGCTGGCCACGCTGGCGCTGGTCACGATCCGGCTGCCGCTCGACTCGTCCGCCGGCGACCTGACGGGGGTGGGGGTGCCCGAGCTGGCCTGCTCGGCGGTGGCCGCCCTGCTGTGCGCGACCACCGTGCGCGAGCTGACCCGGCTCCAGCAGGCCGCCCGCACCTGCAGGGCCGAGCCTGAGACCGTACGCGCCTTCTCGCCGCAGCCGTCCACGGGCAGCACGCCGATCGGGCACACGGGCTAGATCGGGCATACGGGCTAGGCCGCCGTCGGACCCGAGCTGCCCTGGCTGGCGTGCCAGAGCTTCCTGGGCGGCCCGGAGATGGCCGGGCCGAGGTCGGAGTAGGGCGAGAGCCTGAAGCCGTTGGCGTACTCGATCCTGCGCCCGCCGACCCCCGCGAGATCCTCGGGAGTCCGGGCGAGCATGGCGCGGACCGCCTCGACGCCCTGGGCGCGCCACAACGCGTCCAGGTCCGTCAGGTTCCAGCAGTCGACGGCGCGCATCGACACCGCTCGGGTGCCCGTGCGCCTGACCACCCCCCTGGCCAGCATGAGCCACGAGCCGAACACCGTCGCCGCGCACCGCCCCTGCACCGACTCGAAGAACGTCAGGTCGATCGGCCCCGTCGAGTCGTCGAGCGTGGTGAAGATGACACGCTGGCCCGAGCGCACCGCCGGGGTCTGTGTCGCCACCTTGACCCCCGCGACCAGCACCTCCGCCCCGTTGCGCTGCGCGAGCAGGTCTCTGGACCTGACCACGCCGAGCGCGTCGAGCAGCTCGTCGTGGAAGCTGATGACGTGGCGGCTGATGTCGATGCCGAGGATCTCCAGCTCGGCCTCGACCATCTCCGTCTCCGTCATCTCGGGCAGCTCGCCGGGCGGCAGGTGCTCGCTGAACCCCAGCGGGAGCTGCACCGACGGCTGCGCGGCCGGCCGCGAGGAGAGATCCAGGTGCGAGGTGTAGCGCTTGGACTTGCGCGGGCCCGCCCGCACGCCGATCGCCGAGGCCCGGTCGAGCGCCCCGACCTGGGCGATCAGGTCACGCCTGGTCAGCTCGCCGGGACGCCATCGCGGGCCGCCCGGGTGCAGGTCGTGGAGCGCGTCCAGGCCGCCGACCTGGACGATCCGCTCGATCGTGGGCCGCGAGGGCCTGGCACGGTCCCAGAAGTCGGCCAGCGACGTGTACGGCTGCCCGGCGACCATCCGCTCGACCTCGGCCTCGCTCACTCCCTTGATCGCCGAGAACGGGACCCGCAACGCGTACCCTCTGCCGATCTCCCCGATCTTGAAGTCTCTGACCCGGCGCCGCGCGTCGCCGCCCAGGGCGGCGGGGCGCACGCGCACCTGGACGCGCGGCCCGAGCCGCTCCACCCGCCAGTCCTTGCCGGACTTGTTGATGTCGAGCTGCAGGATCTTGACCCCGCACTGCCTGGCCTCGTCGATGATGACGCGCGGCGGGTACATGCCGGGCTCGTGCGTGAGCACCCCGGCGAAGAACGCCGCCGCGTGATGCCGCTTGAGCCACGCCGACTGGTAGGTGGGCAGCGCGAACGCCGCCGCGTGCGCCTTGCAGAACCCGAACGCCCCGAACGCGTCCAGCACCTGCCAGGCCCGCTCCACCGCCGCGTCGTCGAAGCCGCCGGCCTTGGCCATGGGCACGAACGTCTTGCGCACCCGCTCCCGTCCCTCCGGCGTGGACAGCGTGCGCCGCAGCTTCTCGGCGAACGACAGGTCCTGCCCGGTCATCACCGAGATGATCTTCAGCACCTGCTCGTGGAACACCACGACACCGTGCGTCTCCTTGAGCGCCTCCCGCAGTTTCTCGTGCGGATAGTACGGTTGCCGCCACCCATGCCTGGCCTCCAGATAGGGGGTGACCATGTCGGAGTTGACCGGCCCCGGCCTGAACAGCGAGATGTCCACGATGAGGTCGTGCATCCTGCGCGGCTCCAGCTTGGCGACCAGCTCGCGCTGCCCAGGCGACTCGATCTGGAAGCAGCCGAGGGTCCTGGAGGCGCAGATCATGTCGTAGGTCTCCTGGTCGTCGTGCGGCACGTACTGCACGTCCGGGTCGCCGCCCTGCTGCGCGTCCAGCTCGACCACGACGTCGTCCACCCGCTTGATCTCGCTCAGCGCGTACGACAGGGCGGACTGCATCCGCACGCCCAGCACGTCGAGCTTGAGCAGCCCGGCCTCCTCCACGTCGTCCTTGTCGAACTGCGACATCGGGAACTCCAGCATGCTGCGCTCCACCGGCGTCCTGTCGCGCAGCCCCGCGTTGCCGATCAGCACGCCGCACGGGTGCAGCGCGATGTGCCTGGGCAGCCCGTCCAGCTTCTCCGCCAGCCGGAACACCCGGTCCAGCCCCGCCTCCCCGAGCCGGCTCTCGCGCAGCTCGGGCAGGTCGGCCAGGGACGCGGTGATCTGCCTGGCCCTGATGTGCGGGAACGCCTTCGCGATCGCGTCGATCTCGTGCGGGGGCAGGCCCATCGCCCCCGCGACGTCGCGGATGGCGCTGCGCGCCCGGTAGGTCTCCATCATCGACACGCAGGCCACCCGCGCCTCGCCGTACCGCTCGAAGATGGCCTGGTAGCAGTCGAGCCTGCGGGCGGATTCGACGTCCACGTCGATGTCCGGCAGCCCGATGCGGCCCTCCGAGAGGAAACGCTCCATGAGCAGGCCGTGTTCGAGCGGGTTCACCTCGCCGATGCCGATGAGGTAGTTGACCAGGCTGCCCGCTCCTGAGCCGCGGATGGCGCAGCGGATGCCCATGCCGCGGATCATGTCCGTGATGCCGGCCACGGCTATGAAATATCCGGACAGGCGTTTCTTCTCGATCACGGCCAGCTCGTCCATCAGGCGTTCCCTGGCATCGTCCGAGCGGCCGAGCCCGCGCCTGAGCAGCCCGTCCTCGACCCGGTGGCGCAGCAGCGGCACCGGGTCGCGGCCGATCTCGGGCAGGTGCAGGTTGGGCGGGTCGTTCTTCAGCGCGAGCAGCTCGGCCGGCTCGATCGCGCACGCCTCGGCCAGCCGCCTGGTGGTGAACAGCAGCCGCGCGACCCGCTCCTGGTCCGCGCCGCAGACCTTGGCCGCCACCTGCCACATCTCCTTGGTGCTCTTGAGATAGGCGTGCGAAGTGGTGCGTTCCAGGTGGCGCGGGTGCAGGGGGACGAGCTGACGGGCCGCGTCGAGCACGTCGCCCACCTGGTGGTCAGCCGGGTCGAGGTAGCGGGCCGCGTTGGTCAGCACGGCCGGCACGCCCATGGACTCGGCCAGGCCGAGCATGCGGACGGCCGTGGTGGCGTCGCGGAAGCCGTACTGGTCGACCAGCTCGATCACCACGCCGGGCACCGCGGAGCGCCACAGGCCGAGCAGCGTCCTGGCCTGCTCCTCGCGCCGCGCGGCCACCGCCCTGCCCACGTCGGACCGGGGGCCGAGCAGCACCACGAGCCCGTCCTCGTCACCGAGCCCGTGCTCGCCGCCGCGCCCCTCCCCCGGGCCGCCCGCCCATTCGCCGACCAGCTCGCGGGTCACCTTGGGCGCGCCGCGCTCGCCCGCGTGGTGCGCGGCCGTGACCAGCCGGCACAGGCGCGACCAGCCGCCGGAGCGGGCCAGCACCGTGACGCGGTCCTCGGACTCGGGACCGGTCCTGGGCCTGGGCGTCCTGATCCCCGGGACCGGGCTGAAGGCCGAGGCGGGGAGGTCGAGCGCCAGGTTCACGCCGAAGACCGGGGCGATGCCGGCCTCCGCGCACGCCTGGGCGTGCTTGATCGCACCGTAGAGCCCGTCGCGGTCGGTCAGCGCCAGGATGTCCATCCCGTGCTCGGACGCCCGCTTCACCAGCGCCTGCGGGAAGGCGGTGCCGTAGCGCATGGAGTACGCGGAGCACACGTTGAGGTGCGGGAAGGGGGGCGCCATCAGTCCCACGCCCGCAACAGCAGCCAGCCGTTGCTGGCGGTGTCGTATCTCAGCTCGTACGAGCCCACCTCGCGCCCGGGACTGGCCTCCACCCGCCAGAACTGACGCTCGCCGGGGTCGCCCTCACCGGTCTTCCACCACTCGCGCGCGACCACCCAGTGGTCGAGAACGTTGCGAACGAGATAGAGCCGGTCGCGCCAGACGAACTGGGTCGGCTCCCCGTCCCTGGTCCACACCTCTATCGGATCGCCATAGAGTCTGCTCAAGACGCTTCTCCCCGCGGCTCTGGTCCGTATGCTGAGCCACCCGGGGGAAGACGGGCGCTTACGACTCGAACATATGTTCTTACGCCCCGAAACGCAAGTCGCCCGCCCGCCGGACGAGCGGGTTGGCGCCGATCGAGTTGCGGATGCTGAAGGTCACGCTGCCGGGGCGGTAGCGGTCGTCCGACGACTCCACGGGCCTGCCCTCGTGCGTGGTCGTGGTCCTGCGCTGCCGCAGGAGCGGGCTGCCCCGGCGCACCCCCAGCAGCCTGGCGTCCTGCGCCCCGGCGGGGACCGCGTCGATGAGATGCTCGCCGTAGGCGAACACCAGCCCGATCGAGTCGTACAACGCCTCGGTGACCGACTCGCAGCCGGCCGGCAGCCCTTCGACGGCGCCGGCCACCCACCCGGCGTACACCGTCCGCTCGACCAGCACCGGCTCGTCCTCCAGCGAGCGCAGGCGCAGCACCTCCAGCACCTCTCCAGGGCCGAGCCTGGCGGACTCGGCGCCGCTCGCGCGCCTGCGGCGCTGGCCGATCACCTGGCCGCCGAAGCGGTAGCCGTTGGCGCGCGCCCACTGCGCGAAGCTGTGCAGCTCGGCGAAGCTCTGGCTGCGGTCGTTGCCGAGCACGATGCGCCTGGCGCCCTGCCTGGAGCCGACCAGGCCCTCGGCGGCCAGCACGGCCACCGCCTGGCGCACGGTCCCGCGGGCCGCGCGGAAGCGTACGGCCAGCTCGGACTCGCTCGGGAGCTGGGAACCGACCGGATGCGCACCGGTCAGGATCTCGTCCCGCAGCTCATCAGCGATCCGTTCATAGCGAGCAACCATCCCCGACCCTTCCCATTCACGAAAGAGCAATATTTATGCGACTTACTAGTGCTCGCTTGTTTGTACAAGTTCCCTTAAGTTCTTTCCACACCCCCTGGAAAGTGGAGGCGTCGTGTTCACATCTCGCGCCCGTTCGGCCGGCGTTGTCGCAGCCCTCACCGTAGTCACCGCGGCATGCGGCGCCGCCCCCAGCACCCAGCAGACCACTCAGGCGTCGGGAGGCGGTGTGAACGCGGCCACCGCCGCCTCCGCCGCCGATTTCGGCGGATTCGACAAGCTCGTCGAGGCGGCCAAGAAGGAGGGGAACCTCCACGTCATCGCCCTGCCCCCCGACTGGGCCAACTACGGCGAGATCATCGAGAAGTTCCAGGCCAAGTACGGCATCAAGATCGAGAGCGAGACCCCCGACGCGGCCAGCGCGGACGAGATCAACGCCGTGAAGACCCGCAAGGGCCAGGACCGCGCGCCCGACGTGCTGGACCTCGGTCAGTCGTTCGCGATCAGCGGCGCCAAGGAGGGGCTGTTCGCCCCGTACAAGGTGCAGGCGTTCGACAAGATCCCCGAGGGGCAGAAGGAGGCCACCGGGCTCTGGGTCAACGACTACGGCGGCTACGTGTCCATCGGCTGCGACGCGAAGAAGATCACCGCCTGCCCGGCGAGCTTCGCCGACCTGCTCAAGCCCGAGTACAAGGGCAAGGTCGCGATGAACGGCAATCCCACCAAGTCCGGCTCGGCCTTCGCCGGCGTGTACGCGGCCTCCATCGCCAGCGGCGGCTCCTTCGACGACATCCAGCCCGGCATCGAGTTCTTCAAGAAGCTGAAGGACGCCGGCAACTACAACCCGGTGGAGACCACGCCCGCCACCATCGAGAAGGGCGAGACCCAGATCAGCATCGACTGGGACTACAACAACGCCGCCTACGCGCCCCAGATGGCGGCCAAGGGCCTCGACTGGAAGGTCAACGTGCCCACGGACGGCAAGTACTTCCAGATGTACGCCCAGGCCGTCAACAAGGACGCCCCGCACCCGGCCGCCGCGCGGCTGTGGCAGGAATACCTGTACAGCGCCGAGGGCCAGAACCTCTACCTCAAGGGCTTCGCCCGTCCCGTCCTGCTGCCCGCGATGAGCGCCGACGGCACCTCGGACAAGACGCTGGAGGAGAAGCTGCCCGCGGTGGAGGGCACTCCCACGTTCCCCACGACCGAGCAGGTGGACGCGGCCAAGGCCAAGCTGGCCAGCGGCTGGGACGCCGCGATCTCGGGATGACCCGCTCCCGTTCGAGGGGCTGGCTGGGCGCGCTGCCGCTGCTGGCGTTCTTCGCATTCGTGTTCGGCGTCCCCGCCATCGCGCTGGTGGCGGGGGCGTTCACGGCGCAGGGGCGGCCGAGCCTGGCGAACCTGTCGCAGAGCCTGCAGGGCGGCTACCTCACCGCGATGATCGGCAGCGTCAAGCTGTCGGCCGTGGTCGCGCTGCTGGGGGCCGTGCTGGGGACGTTCTTCGCCTCCGCCGTCGTGACCTCCCGCTTCACCCTGCTGCGCGAGGCCGTGCTGACGGCCTCGGGCGTGCTGGCCAACTTCGGCGGCGTGCCGCTGGCCTTCTTCTGGATCGCCACGCTCGGCAACTCCGGCGTGATCAGCGGAATGGCCGGGCTGCCGTCGGGCTCCCTGTACACGTTCTGGGGCCTGGTCGTGGTCTACCTGTACTTCTCGATCCCGCTGATGGTCCTGGTCATGGCGCCGGCGCTGGACGGGCTGCGGCCGCAGTGGCGCGAGGCGGCGGCCAGCAGCGGCGCGAGCTCCTGGCACTACTGGCGCTTCGTCGCGCTGCCCGTGCTGGCGCCCGCGATGCTGGGCGGTGTGGTGCTGCTGTTCGGCTCGGCCTTCTCCGCCTACGCCACCGCGAACGCCATGGTCGGCACCGTCGTGCCGCTCGTCACGCTGAAGATCGCCAGCGCGCTCACCGGAGACGTGCTGGTCGGCTACGAGAACATCGCGCTGGCCCTCAGCGTGGACATGGTCGTCGTGGCCGGGCTGGTGATGGCGATCTACCTGCCGCTGCAGAAGAGGAGCTCCCGATGGTTGCACTGACCGGCCTGGAGCGCGTCTCGGGGACCGCCGCCCGGCCGAGGGTGTGGCGCGGGGTGGTGTTCCTGCTGGCCGCGGCCTACTTCCTCATCCCGCTGTGCGCCTCGCTCTGGTACACGGTCTACACGCCGACCACCGGGGTGTCGCTGTCGGCGTACGGCGAGCTGCTGACGGCCGAGGGCTTCGTGCGGTCGCTGGCGCTGTCGCTGTCACTGGCGGTCGCGACCATCGTGCTGGTGCTGCTGCTCGCACTGCCCGCGATGCTCGCCGTACGGCTCTTCGCGCCGCGGCTGCGGCCCGTCATGGAGGTGCTGTGCACGGTGCCGCTGGTGGTGCCGCCGATCACGTTCGTGGCCGGGATCGGCACGTCGCTGCGCACCGGGACCGAGGTGCTCGCGCCCACGCCGTTCTGGGGCACGCTGATCGCGGTGCAGGATCCGGCGTTCCCCGTCGTGCTGGTGCTGGCGTACGTGGTGCTGGTGCTGCCGTTCGTCTACCGGTCGCTGGACGCGGGGCTGCGCACGATGGACGTGCGGACGCTGGTGGAGGCGGCGCGCAACCTGGGGGCCTCGTGGCCCTGCGTGCTGGTGCGGGTGATCGTGCCCAACCTGCGCTCGGCGCTGGCCAGCGCGTCGTTCCTGACGCTGGCGCTGGTGCTGGGCGAGTACACCGTCGCCAGCCTGCTGGGGTACGAGCCGTTCGCGGTGTGGATCGTGACGGTCTCCGGGTCCAAGGGGCAGCTCTCCGTCGCGGTCTCCATCCTCAGCCTCCTGCTCATCTGGCTGCTGCTGCTCGCCGTGTCGACCGTTTTTGGGAAGGAAAAGGGGAAATGACCGCATCGGTGGAGTTTCGCGGGCTGCGGCGGGTGTTCGGCAAGACGGTCGCGCTGGACGGCTTCGACCTGACCGTCTCCCCCGGCGAGTTCGTCGCCCTGCTGGGGCCCTCCGGGTGCGGCAAGACGACGGCGCTGCGGTGCGTGGCCGGGTTCGAACGGCCGGACTCCGGGGCGGTGCTGGTGGACGGCCGGGACATCACGGATGTTCCGGCCAGCAAGCGGGACGCGGGCATGGTGTTCCAGTCGTACTCCCTCTTCCCCAACCTGAACGCCCGCGACAACGTCGCCTTCGGCCTGCGCGTACGCAAGGTGCCCACGGCCACGAGGCGGACGAAGGCGGACGAGCTCCTCGAAATGGTCGGCCTGCCTGCACACGCCGACCGCTACCCGCACCAGCTCTCCGGTGGCCAGCAGCAGCGCGTCGCCCTGGCCCGCGCGCTGGCCCTGGAGCCCCGCGTCCTGCTGCTGGACGAGCCGTTGTCGGCACTGGACGCCAAGGTACGGGTGGCGCTGCGCGAGGAGATCCGGCGGCTGCAGCTCGGCCTCGGCATCACCACCATCTTCGTCACGCACGACCAGGAGGAGGCGCTGTCCATCGCCGACCGGGTGGCGGTGCTCCGGGACGGGCGGCTCGAACAGGTGGGCCCGCCCGCCGAGGTCTACGACCGGCCGGCCACGCCGTTCGTGGCCGAGTTCGTCGGCACCATGAACCATCTGGCCGGGCGCGTCTCGGGCGATCAGGTCACGGTGCTCGGCCAGCTCCTGCCGCTCGACGGTCCCGCTCCTGCGGATCCGTCCGTGGACGTGCTGATCCGTCCGGAGGCGGTGCGGATCGTGCCCGCCGCCGACGGTCCCTCCGAAGTGCTCGCCGCGTCCTTCCGCGGTGCCTCTGTGCGCCTCAGGGTGGCCGTGGAGGGCGGCGAGGTGCTCGCGGACGTGCCGGGGCACGAGGCGGCCCGGCTCGGGCCCGGGACACGCGTCACGGTCCGGCTGGTGGAGCGCCCTGTCCTGGTGGCGGCGCGCACGGTCACGGTCCCCGTACCCGTCATCGCCGCCGATGCCGTCTGACCTCGCGGGGCTCGACGCCGTCCTGCTGGACATGGACGGCACGCTGGTGGACACCGAGGGACTGTGGTGGGAGGCGGCCGCCGCCGTCGCCGCGTCCCTCGGGCGGCCGCTCGGGCCCGCCGACCTGCCCCACGTCCATGGGCGGACGATCGAGGACGTGGCCCGCCACCTGCTCGGGGACGATCCCGGCCGGCAGGAGGTGGCCGGGCGGCTCACCGACGCGTTCGCCGAGCGGGTCGGGCGGGAGGTGACGCTCATGCCGGGCGCATCGGAGCTGCTGGCCGGGCTCGCCGCGACCGCCGTCCCGACCGCCCTGGTCAGCGCGTCGCCCCGGAGCATCGTGGAGCTGGTGCTGCCGCGGCTGGGGCACGCGTTCGACCTGGTGATCGCGAACGAGGACACGGTGCGGGGCAAGCCGTACCCGGATCCGTACCTGGAGGCGGCCCGCCGGCTCGGCGCGGCCCCGCGGCGGTGCGTCGCCATCGAGGACAGCCCGGCGGGCATCGCGGCGGCCACCGCGGCGGGCTGCCACGTGCTGGTCGCGGGGCCGGAACGCGGCCTGCCCACGCTCGACCGCCTGCGCGCCTCCTTCCGGTGAAAGGCCTGTCTCCCCAATGGGGTCTGCGGTTACCGGGCCCGTGTCGGTAAGCTTGCCCGGCGTGAACGGTGAAACCTCCCACATCGGGCGCTACAGGCTGCTGAGCGTGCTGGGCCGGGGTGGGATGGGGACGGTCCATCTCGCCGAGGACCCCGCCGGCCAGCGGGTCGCCGTCAAGGTGATCAACCCGGAGCTCAGCCAGCACGAGCAGTTCCGCATGCGCTTTCGCAGGGAGGCCGACGCGGCGCAGCGGGTGCGCAGGTTCTGCACGGCCGCGGTGATCGAGGCCGCGCTCGACGGCGGCCTGCTCTACGTGGTGACCGAATACGTGCCGGGCCCGAACCTGGAGGAGGCCGTACGCCAGTCGGGGCCCCTGCGCGGCTCCAGCCTCGACGCGCTGGCCGTCAGCGTGGCGACCGCGCTGACCGCCATCCACGGGGCCGGGGTGGTGCACAGGGATCTCAAGCCGTCCAACGTGCTGCTGTCCCCCGTCGGCCCGCGGGTGATCGACTTCGGCATCGCGCGGGCACTCGACACCCTCGGGGGTGTCACGGGCACCGGCGAGCTGGTCGGGACGCCCCGCTACATGGCCCCCGAGGTGCTGCGGGGCGATCCGGTGTCGCCGGCCTGCGACGTGTTCTCCTGGGGCTGCCTGGTCGCGTACGCGGCCAGCGGGCGGGCGCCCTTCGGCGGCGACACGCTGCCGGCGATCGTCTACCAGGTGCTCAACACCGAGCCGAAGCTGGACGACGTCGAGCCCGGTCTGCGTGAGCTGGTCGGGGCCGCGCTGCAGAAGGACCCGGCTCTGCGGCCGACCGCTCAGCAGCTGCTCGACCACCTCGTCGGGCGCTCGGCCGCGCCTGAGCAGGCGGCGCACACCGTACAGGTGGCCTGGCAGCGCGCGACCACGCCGTTCACCGGGGCCATGCCCAGCGGCGCCAAGCGGCGCGGCCGGCTGATCGCCGTCCTCGCGGCGGCCGTCGCGCTGCTCGTGGCCGGGTCCGTGACCGCCTGGGCGGTGCTCAGCCCGAGCGGGCCGCCCGACGACCTGGGCGTGCTCTATCGCGAGGACTTCACCCAGACCTCCGGCGGCTGGAACGGGACCTACGATCCCGACGAGAGCGCGAGCTACGGCTACCGTACGGACGGGACGTACGGGCTGGACGTGGAGGAAGGGTACGAGGAGCGGTGGGCCAAGGCTCCCATCCCCTTCCTCATCGCCACGCCGACGACCACGCCGGACCCGTCGGCCACGCCCACGCCGATGCTGCCCTCGACCGTCGTCGTCGCCGTCACCGCCGAGGTCAAGAAGACGACCGGGACGGGCGAATACGGCATCTACTGCCACAACTCCGACAATGACGACACCTACTACGAGTTCGCGCTCGACACGACGGGCAAGGCGCGGATCCGCCGCATCGTGGACGGGTCCGGCGGGACGCTGGCCCAGCCGGTGCAGGTGGAGGGGCTGCCCGGCAAGGCCAGGATCGTGGCGTCGTGCGAGCAGTCCGGGTCTGCGGTGCGGCTGACGATGTGGGTGAACGATCAGCGGGTGCACGAGGTGGACGACCCCAACGGCATCGGGAACGGGTATGTGGGGGTGTTCGCGCGTACGCCCAAGGGGAGCGAGTCGCTGCTGAAGACGACGTTCGACGACTTCGAGCTGCGCGGTAAGAAGGAGCCCTGACCCGCCTCGCGGGGCCCTGCTCGAAGGCTTGAGGCAACCAGCCCCGTAGAACCCGGCTCCCGCCCTGTGGGACCCCGGCTTGTGGGACCCCGGCTTGTGGGACCCCGCCTCACAGGACCGCGGCCTACAGGACGCCGGCTCGGGCTGCGGCGAGTGCCGCGTCGGCGGCCCGGTCGGCGTCCCGCTCGGTCACCGGCTCGTGCGCGACGAACAACCGGTAGTAGACCGGGGCGACCGCGACCCTGATCACCTCCCGCACATCGACCACGTCGGGCAGCTCACCCCGGGCGATCGCCCGCCGCACCACCTCGGCCGACTGCTCGTGGCGGGCCATGAAGAAGTCGTGCAGCGCCCGAGCCGCATCCGCGTCCTGTACGGCGGCCGCCACGAACGCCGCCGACACCGGCCCCAGCTCCGGATCATCGAACCCGCTGCGCACCAACTGGACGATGCCCCGCAGGTCACCCTCGATCGAGCCGGTGTCGGGGATCGGCCACGGCTCGTCCGTGGCCAGCTCAAGCGCGTCGGAGATCAGCCCCGCCACATTGCCCCAGCGCCGGTAGACCGTCGTCTTGTGCACGCCTGACCGCTCGGCCACGTTCTCGACCGTCAGCCCCCGGAAGCCGTGCTCGGCCAGCTCACCGAGCGTGGCCTGCCGTACGGCGTCACGCACCCGGGCGCTCCGCCCGCCTGGACGCTTGTTCGTTTCCAAAAACTACTCCAGTTGCGTTAACCTTGCCCGCATGGCACACTAAAGCTACAACAGTTGCGATTGGAGTTCCATCCTGATCAGCCTCAAAAAGGTTTCCAAGTCCTACGGCGTGCGGGCGGTCCTCACCGGCGCGAGCATGTCCGTGGGGGCGGGCGAGCGCGTGGGCATCGTCGGCGAGAACGGCTCGGGCAAGTCCACTCTGCTGCGGCTGCTGGCCGGGGTCGAGCAGCCCGACGACGGCGAGATCACGCTGCCGGAGGACACGGGCTACCTCGGCCAAACGCTGGAGCAGACCCTCAACCTGCCGTACCCACCGGCACCCGCCCAACCGCACGGACAGCCGCCGCACGAGCAGTCACCCAGCCTGCCGCACAGACAGTCGCCGCACGTGCCGCACGAGCACACGTCCGCCCTGTCCCACGAGCAGCCATCCGGCCTGCCGCACGATCGGACGTCCGACCTCCCGGACGAACGGGCGTCCAACCTCCCGCACGATCGGACGTCCAACCTCTCGGACGATCGGACGTCCAACCTCCCGGACGAACGGGCGTCCAACCTCCCGGACACCCACGGAGAACCGTCCGGCCGCCCCCTCCCCCTGCTCGGCCACACGGTCCAGGAGGCGATCGACGCTGCGCTCAGCGATCTGCGGGCCATGGAGGCGAGGATGCGGGAGCTTGAGTCCGCACTCACCGACGAGGTCATGGACGAATACGGCGAGCTGCTCACGGCGTACGAGCTGCGAGGCGGTTACGAGGCGGACGCGCGGGTGGACAAGGCGTTCCACGGCCTCGGGCTGGCCCACGTGGGCCGCGAGCGGGTGCTGTCGAGCCTGTCGGGCGGCGAGCGCGCCCGGCTCGGCCTGGCCTGCGTGCTGGCCGCCGCACCCCGCGTGCTGCTGCTCGACGAGCCGACCAACCACCTGGACGAGTCGGCGCTGACCTGGCTGGAAGACCGGCTGCGCGAGCACAGGGGCGCGGTGGTCGTCGTGTCCCACGACCGCATCTTCCTGGACCGGATCGCCACGGCGGTGCTCGAAGTGGAGGAGGGCTCCATCACGCGCTTCGGCGGCGGCTACACGGGTTTCCTCGCCGCCAAGGCGGCGGCCAGGGCGCGCTGGGAGCAGTCCTACGCCGCCTGGCAGGAGGAGCTGCGGCAGCTGCGGGAGCACGCGGCAACGACCGCCCACCGGGTGGCTCCCGGGCGGATGATGCGCGACAACAACAAGATGGCCTATGACCGGAATGCCGGGCGGGTGCAGAGCTCGGTGGCCAGCCGGGTCCGCAACGCGTACGAGCGGCTGCGCAGGCTGGAGGACGACCCGGTGCCGAGGCCGCCGGATCCGCTCCGCTTCCACGGCGCGTTCGGCAGCCGGTCAGCGGGCTCGCGCACGCTCGTCGAGCTGCGCGACGTCCAGGTCGGCGACCGGCTGCACGTCGGCTCGCTGACGATCGGGAGCGGCGACCGGCTGCTGGTCCGTGGCGCCAACGGCGCGGGCAAGTCCACGTTGCTGCGGACCATCGCCGAGCACGCTCGCGGACGGGTCGGCCACTTGCCGCAGGAGGACGCGTTCGACCCGGATCTGACGGTGCCGGCCGCCTACGGACACGGCTACCCGGACGAGCGCAGGGCGGCCCTGCTGAGCACCGGCCTGTTCAAGGCGCATACGCTCGACCAGAAGGTGGGCGCGCTGTCGGTGGGGCAACGACGCCGGCTGGCGCTGGCCAGGCTGCTCGCGGGCGAATACGACCTGCTGCTGCTCGACGAGCCGACCAACCACCTGTCGCCGGTTCTGGCCGAGGAGCTGGAGCAGGCACTCGCCGACTACCGTGGCGCACTCGTCGTGGTGTCGCACGATCGTGCGCTCACCCGGCGCTTCGAAGGAAACGAGATCCAGCTCGCAGGGGGGCGCATATGCTGACCATGATCGACGCAGGCGGGCCGTACGGCATCGCGACCGGGCCCGATGGGGCACTTTGGTTCACGCTCGTTCATCAGGGGCGTATCGGCAGGCTGGTGCCCGGTCAGGATCCGGTGATCCATCAGCTCGACCCGGCCGACGGGTTGCCGACCGTGATCGTGCCGGGGCCTGACGGGGCGATGTGGTTCACCGAGTACAAGGGCGGGCGGGTCTGCCGCATCACCGCCGACGGGCAGGTGACGGCCCATGTGACGAGCTCACCATACGGGCTGGTCGCGGGCCCTGACGGCGCTATGTGGTTCACCCAGCTGGAGACCGGGAAGATCGGCCGCATCGGGCCCGACGGGGCGCTGACGTCGTTCGACGTGCCGGTGGAGGGTGGCATGCCGTCCTTCATCACCACGGGTCCCGACGAGGCGCTCTGGTTCACCCTCAACCAGGGCAACGCCATCGGGCGCATCACGCTGTCGGGCGAGGTGAGCATTCATCCCCTCCCCACGGAGGGGGCCGCGCCGGTGGGGATCACGCTCGGGCCGGACGAGGCGCTCTGGTTCGTCGAGATCGGCGCGGGCCAGATCGGGCGGATCGACGCATCCGGCAAGATCACCGAATACCCGCTCCCCGACCGGACCGCCCGTCCGCACGCCATCGTCCGGGGCCCTGACGACGCCCTCTGGTTCACGGAGTGGGGCGCCAACCGGCTCGGCCGCATCACCGTCGACGGCACCATCGACGAACACCCGCTCCCTGAGTTCGAGCAGGCCGAGGCAAGCGAGGGTGGCGCGGAAGGTGAGGGTGCGGCGCGCAAGGGCGAGCCGCACGGGCTGACGGTGGGTCCGGACGGGGCCATCTGGGTGGCCCTGGAGGCCGGCGCCCTGGCCCGATTCCCCTGACCCCGCCGAGCCCCACCGGCAACCACCATCCTCACGGGGGCAAGGAAGCGCCTGCCACCGCCAAGGGGGCTCTGGGCGCCTGGCTGCGCGTACGGGCGTCCCAGCGCGCGACGTCCCGGCGTCCCGGCGTGCGTCCCGGCGTGTGTCCCGGTGTCCCCGCGTACAGGCGTCCCGGCGTTCGGCGTCCCGGCGTGCGGGCGGGCGGGCGTGCGTTCGGACGTGCGTCCCGGTGTCCCCGCGTGCAGGCGCACGGGCATCCGGCGTGCAGGCGTCCCGACCTGTGGCGTCCCGGGGTGCGGGCTGGCGCTCCACCCCGTCTCGCATCTCCGCGCCCCGGTGTCTCCGCGTGCAGGCGCGAAGGCGTCCCGACGCGTCCCCGCCTCCAGGTGTGCAGGCCAGCCCCCGCCCCCGTGTCCCGGGGTTTGCGGGCAGTTGGGGTCAGGGCGGAGTGCTGTGGTAGGTCCGAGAGCGAAGGCGGGCTGGTCAGTGGGGTGTGCTGGGGGTGGGTGGCGGGTGCGGGCGGGGGCGGAGTTGACTAGGGGCATGCATGCCATCACCATTTCCGCCCAGGGCGGCCCCGAGGTACTCGAATATGTCGAGCGTCCCGACCCCGTCCCCGGTGACGGGGAGATCGTGGTCGACGTCGCCGCCAGCGGTGTGAACTTCATCGACATCTACCACCGCTCCGGCGCGTACCCGCTCAATCTGCCCATCACCATCGGGTCCGAGGGCGCGGGGACCGTCTCCGCGCTCGGCCCCGGCGTGGACGGCGTCGCCGTGGGCGACACCGTGGCCTGGGCCAGCGTGCTCGGGAGCTACGCCGAGAAGGCCGTCGTGCCCGCCGGCCGGGCCGTACCCGTGCCGGACGGCGTTCCGGCCGAGGTGGCCGCCGCGGCGATGCTGCAGGGGCTGACCGCCCATTACCTCACCCACTCCACCCACGAGGTACGCCCGGGCGACCAGGTGCTCGTGCACGCCGGAGCCGGCGGCATGGGGCAGCTGCTGGTCCAGCTCGCCAAGCTCAAGGGCGCCAAGGTGTACACCACCGTCTCCACCAGCGAGAAGGAGAAGCTGGCGAGGGAGGCGGGGGCCGACGAGGTCCTGCGGTACGAGGACTTCGCCGAGGCCCTGAGCGGCAAGATCGACGTGGTGTACGACGGCGTCGGGGCGGCCACGTTCGACGGCGGCCTTCAGGCGCTGCGCCCGCGCGGCCTCATGGCTCTTTACGGCGCCGCCAGCGGCCCCGTCCCCCCGGTCGATCCCCAGACGCTGAACAAGCAAGGCTCCCTCTTCCTCACCAGGCCCACGCTCGTCCATTACATCGCCGAACGCGCTGAGCTGCTCCAGCGCGCCTCCGACCTGTTCGGCTGGATCGCGTCGGGCAAGCTCGCCGTCAACGTCTCGCACCGCTACCCGCTGGCCGAGGTTCGCCAGGCGCACGAGGATCTCGCGGGCCGCCGGACAACAGGGAAGCTCATCCTCATACCCTGACCGGTATGGACATCGCAGGATCGATCTGGTCGTTCGCCGCCGTGGTGGCGCTCCTCACGCTCACCCCCGGCCTCGACACGGCTCTCATCCTGCGTACGTCGCTGCTGGCAGGCCGGCGCCCCGCCTGGGGTGTGACGCTGGGCATCCAGCTCGGCACACTCGTCTGGGGCGTGCTGACCGCGGCGGGGCTGTCGGCGCTCCTGGCGGCCTCGCAGCCGGCCTACGACGTCCTGCGCTGGGCCGGCGCGGCGTACCTGGTGTGGATGGGGTTGCGCATGCTCCTGGTCAAGGACGGGCCGGAAGGTCTTCCCGAGCAGGAGGCGGTGGGGTTCGGGAAGGGGTTCACCCGCGGGCTGGTCACGAACCTGCTCAACCCCAAGGTCGGGGCGTTCTACGTGGCGATGCTGCCCCAGTTCATCCCGGCCGAGGCCCCGCACGCGGTCATGGGGCTGCTGCTGGCCGGGGTGCACGTGGCCGAGGGGCTGGTGTGGAGTGTCGTGCTGATCGGGTTCGCGTCGTTGATGAGCGGTTTTCTGCGTACGCCTGCCGTGCGGCGTTTCCTCGACCGTCTGACCGGCGTGGTGATCATCGGTTTCGGCGTCCGGCTGGCGTTGATCGACGATTGAGCCCCCCGGTTCATGCCTGGGCGACGGTTGCGGTCTCTGGGCTCTGATGGTCTTGAACGGCTTACGTCCCGGTGCCGTTCTCGAACGGCTGGGTCCCGCCCTGGAAGCCGGTGGGCCAGCCCAGCAGGCGGGCGCCGAGTACGGCCGTCTCCAAGGTGAAACGCTGCGTCGGGTCGTCCGGCGAGAAGCCGGTCAGACGGCGGATGCGTTCCAGCCGGTACGTGACCGCCCGCGGGCTGAGCCCCAGCCGCCGGGCCGCGGCCGTCTGGTTGCCGTGCGAGGCGAAGATGGCCTCCAGGGTCTCCAGCAACGGCTCATGCCCGCCCCGCGCCCCCAGCAAGGGGCTCAGCACGCTCGTCACCAGATCCTCGATGGCGCCCCTGTCGCGCAACAGCACAGGGAAGACGAGCAGGTCGGCCGCCTTGACCACGTCGATCTTGAGCTTCAGGCCATCGGCCAGCTCCAGCGCCTGAGCCGCCTCCCGGTACGACGTCACCACGCCGCCGGGCCCCCGATGCGCCCGTCCCACGCCGACCCGCCACCCGGCCGGGAAGCGGGTGCGTACGTGATGGGTGAACTCCCCCACCGCGGCCGGCAGCGTCGCGGGCGCCACGCACACCAGCAGCCCGTCGCGTACGGCCACGAGCACGTTGTGCGAGCCGAACCTGGTGATCAGGTCCCGCTCGATCCGCTCCTGGTGCCCCTCGCCCAGGCCCCTGGCCACGGCCACCACGTACGACTCGGCCAGCCGCAGCCCGAAGTGCTCCGCCCGCTCGGCCAGCCGCTCGGCCCGTCCCTGGAGCAGGTCGTCCACGAACTCCCTGCGCGCCGCCTCCTCGTTGCGCAGGGCCGCGAGCTGCGCCTGCTCGTACCCCTCCATCAGCGCCGACACCGCCCTGCGCAGCGCGGGCAGCACCCCCGGCAGCCCTTCGCCGGCGGCCAGCGCGCCGTCCACGAGGACCCGCAGCGGGATCCCCAGCTCGGCGGCCCGCGTGCCGGCGGCGCGGTAGGCGTCGAGGGCTTCGCGATCCGGTAAGCGCCCGGTCGCGGCGGACTCGGCCAGCACCTTGCGATGCCCGCCGAGCAGGTCGGCGGGCACCTCGGAGATCGCCATCACACTCCCACGTCACGCCTGTCGAACGCGAGCACCGCGGTGAGCGCGAGCACGGCCGTCGCCCCCGCCAGGACAAGGTAGTCCCCCACCGGCAGCCCCTCATAGAGCGGCCTGCCCTCGGCGTAGTAGTGGAACGGCGAGAGCCACTTGAGCCACGCGATGACGTCGACGTTGCGGCCGATCGTGACGACCATGTAGCCGGCCACCACCCACACCCCGACCACGGCCGAGGCGACCATCCGCCGCCCGGTGGCCGCGCCGACGGCCAGCGCCATCGTGCCGAACAGCAGCCCGAGCAGCAGCACTCCCGTGTGCGCGGCCAGCATCCGGTCGAACGGCACCCCCATCTCGACCGCCTCACTGACCGCCCACGCGACGGCCAGGGTCACGCCTGCCACCAGGAGCATCGACACCGCCAGCGCCGCGAACCTCTCCAGCACCAGCCGCCGCCGGTCCACCGGCAGCGTGACGACCAGCTCCAGCGTGCCCGCCTCCTCCGGCTGCGCGATGGCCCGGTTGGCGAGCAGCGTCGCGCACACGATGAACAGCATGGGGACGAAGAGCTGGTAGACGACCGTCTGCAGGTAGCCGGTGCCGGTGACGAAGTCCTCGAAACCGCCCATGAGGTCCTTCAGGGGGCCGGGGAACTTGCCCATGGCGGCCCGCCCGTAGGTCTCGGGCGAGAGCTTGACGCTGGCGTACGTGCCCAGGTAGACGCTCATGAACAGGCAGATGCCGACGCACCAGAGGATCAGCGCCCGCCGGTTGTCACGCAGACTCTTGGTGATCATGGTGCGGCTCCTCGTCGCTGTAGTAGGTCAGGAAGATCTCCTCCAGGTCCGGCTCCGCGCTGACCATGTGCACCACGGTGAAGCGGGCCGCCGCCTTGACCAGCGCGTCCGGCCGCCCGTCGATCGTGCACCGCACGCTGGCGCCCTCCACCCGCAGGTCGCGTACGCCGGGGAGGTTCTCGAAGGCCGCCCGCGGCACCGGCGCGTCGAAGTGCAGCTCGACCCGGCGCACCGCCTTCTCGCGCAGCGCCGCCACGTCCTCCACCGCCACCAGGCGGCCGGAACGTACGATGCCGACCCGGTCTGAGACGCTCTCCACCTCGGCGAGCACATGCGAGGACATCAGCACGGTACGACCGGACTTGCGCACCTCCCTGACCAGGGCCAGGAACTCGTGCTGCACCAGCGGATCGAGCCCGCCCGTCGGCTCGTCCAGGATCAGGAACTCCGGCTCGTGCATGAACGCCTGGATCAGCCCCACCTTCTGCCTGTTGCCCTTGGAGAGCTTGCGCATCTGCACCGACAGATCGGCGTCGAACCGCTCGGCCAGCTCATGGATGCGGGATTCCGGCACGCCGCCGCGCACGCGGCCGAGGAAGCGCAGGTAGTCCGCGGCCCGCTCGCGGCCTTCGAGCGCCAGCTCGCCCGGCAGGTAGCCGATCCTCGCCCGGATGGAGGGCTCGCGCGGATCGGCCCCGAGCACGCGTACTGTGCCACGGGTGGGCCTGATCACGTCGAGCAGCAATCTGAGCGTGGTGGTCTTGCCGGCGCCGTTCGGCCCGAGATAGCCGAAGATCTCCCCCGGCTGGATCTCGAGCGTGAGATCCTCCAGGCCCCGGCGCCCGCCGTAATACTTGGTCAGCCCTTCGGTCTGCACCACTGCTGTCATGGCGGCATCGTCCCGTTCGCCGGGGTGCTCCGTCACTGGACGGGTTCGGCAGGCTGCCGAGGGTTTTGCTTCCGGGACGCGGCAAGGAGAGGGTGGTGGATGTGGAGACCGCGTTCGTGCTCGGTGGCGGCGGCGTGCTCGGCGCGCACGAGGTGGGCATGCTGCAGGCGCTCGACGAGGCCGGGATCAGCCCCGACCTCGTGGTGGGCACGTCCATCGGGGCCCTGAACGGCGCGCTGATCGCCGCCGCCCCCGCCAAGGCGGTGACTCGGCTGACGTCTTTGTGGCGCTCCGATGTCGTACGTACGGCGTTCGCCGGCAACTGGGTCACCCGATTGTCCACGCTGGCCAGGTCCGGCACCCATCTGCACCCGATCGGCCCGCTTCGTGAGCTGCTGAGCGCGACCGTGCGGGTTTCGCGGATCGAGGAGCTGGAAGTCCCGTTCCAGTGCGTGGCGGCCTCGGTGGAGCGGGCGGCGGCGCACTGGTTCACCGGAGGGCCACTGGTCGACGCGGTGCTGGCCTCGTGCGCGGTGCCCGGCCTGCTGCCGCCCGTGCAGATCGGCGGCGAGCACTTCTACGACGGCGGCCTCGTGCACAGCATCCCGATCGGGCGGGCCGTGCAGCTCGGGGCCAAGCGCGTCTACGTCCTGCACGTCGGGCGGATCGAACGGCCGCTGTCGCCGCCGCGGCGGTTCTGGGAGGTGGGCATGGTGGCGTTCGAGATCGCGCGCCGGCACCGCTTCGCCGAGGACCTGGCCACGCTGCCGCCGGGCGTGGAGGTGCACGTGCTGCCCGCCGGGGTCACCGAGCCGCTGTCGCCGCTGCGCTATCGCGACCTCTCGCAGATCTCCGCGTACATCGATCGGGCGTACGAAGCGTCTTCCCGCTACCTGCGGACGGGAGGAGGATGAAAGGTGAGACCGTTCAGGGAGGCCCATGTTGCTCCCCCCTCGCATCCTTCGCCGGCTCGTGCTGGCTCCGCTGGTCATCGTGGTGACCTTGTTCATGCTGGTGACGCTGCCGTTGTGGCTGATCGTCACCGCCGCGGCCTCGCTGCGCCTGCCGCCGCCGCAGCGCAGGGGCCTGAGGTTCGTCTGGTTCGGGGTGGCGTGGCTGACGCTGGAGTCGGCCGTGCTGATCGCGTGCCTGTGGTTGTGGGTGGCGGGCGGGGCGCGCCGCCAGGAGCGGCACTATTCGCTGATCAAGTGGTTCCTGGCCAAGGTGTACGCGGCCGCGGTGCGGATCTTCCGGCTGACCCTGGAGATCCAGGAGCCGGAGCTCACCCATGACGAGCAGGCCGCCCGGCTGACCCGGCCGGTCATCGTGCTGGCCCGGCACGCGGGACCGGGTGACTCTTTTCTCCTGATATTTCATCTTCTGGAGCTCTACCGGCGGCGGCCCCGCATCGTCATGAAGGCCGCCCTCCAGTTCGACCCGTCCCTGGACGTGGTGATCAACCGGCTGCCGAACGCGTTCGTGCCCCGCAAGGCCGGACAGAAGGGGATCATCGAGGAGATCCACCGGCTCGCCGCCACCATGAGCGACGAGGACGCGCTCGTGATCTTTCCTGAGGGCGGGAACTTCACCCCGCGCCGCCGCCGGCTGGCGATCAGGCGGCTGGAGGAGAAGGGGCTGGCCGAGGAGGCGGAGCGGGCGCGGGGCATGGACCACCTGCTGCCGCCGCGTCCGAACGGCGCGATCACGGCCATCGAGGCGTGCCCGTCGGCGGACGTCGTCTTCGTCGCGCACACCGGGCTCGACGATCTCATCACGTTGGGGGACGTCTGGCGCAAGCTTCCCTTCAGCGCTCAGATCACCGCGAAGTGGTGGCGGGTACCGGCTGCCGAGGTGCCCCTGGAGCGCGAGGATCGGATCCGCTGGCTGTACGACCACTGGGAGCGCATCGACGCCTGGATCGCCGCCCAGCAACTGGCCAAAACCGGCTGATCAGCGCTTAACCGCGCCCGGTCTGGGCGCTCTTGTGTTCGAGGGGTCAGGCGGCTGGGGCGCCCGGCGGGAGGAGCGGGACCTCGGGCGGGCCGTGCTGGATCAGGTGGAGCAGCGCGTCCGTGTCCAGGTGCCGCTCGACCAGGTCGCCGAGCGCGTCGAGCCGCTCCTCCCTGAGCCGGGCGAAGTCCGTGTCCGGAGCCGGCGTGAAGTCCCGCCCGGCCCGCTCGGCCACGTCGGCCAGGAAGGCGCGGCGGAAGCCGTCGTTCTCCAGAGCGCCGTGCCAGGTGGTGCCCCACACGTTCCCGGCCCGGCACCCGTCGAGGAAAGGCTCGCCCCCTTCCACCGTCGCCCGCCCGTGGTGGATCTCGTACGCGGCCACCCGGTGCCCGTACGCCATGCCCTCCGGCCGGCCGAGCCGCTTGTCCTGGGCGAACTCCACCCGCACCGGCAGCCGCCCCAGCCCGTCGACGCGCCCGGCGCCCGACTCGACCGTGTCGACGATCTCCCGTCCGAGCATCTGGAACCCGCCGCAGATCCCGAGCACGGGCCCGCTCCGCTCCGAGATCGCCGCCGCCAGCCCGGTCTCACGCAGCCAGGCCAGATCGGCGACCGTGGCCCGCGAGCCCGGCAGCACCACGAGATCGGCGTCGTCCAGCTCGACCGGATCGGTCACGAACCGCACCACCACGCCCGGCTCGGCGGCCAGCGCGTCCAGGTCGGTGAAGTTCGAGACGCGCGGCAGCCGGACGACCGCCACCCGCAGGGTCTGCCTGCCGTGCGGCCGGCCCGCGATGACCCGGCGGCCGTCCAGGTCCAGGGAGTCCTCCACGTCCAGCCAGAGCCCGTCGAGCCAGGGCAGCACGCCGTAGACCGCGCGGCCGGTCAGCCGCCTGAGCATGTCGAGACCGGGCTCCAGCAGCTCTTTCGCGCCACGAAACTTGTTCACGACAAATCCGGAGATGTGGGACTGATCCGCGGCGTCCAGCAGACCCACCGTGCCGTAGAAGGCGGCGAACACCCCTCCCCTGTCGATGTCGCCGACCACGATCACGGGGAGGTTCGCGGCCCTGGCCAAGCCCATGTTGGCGATGTCGCCGCGGCGCAGGTTGATCTCGGCGGGGCTGCCGGCCCCCTCGCAGACGACCACGTCGTACTGCTTCCGCAGCCGGCCCAGCGCCTCCAGCGCGGCGGTGCGCAGGAGGTCCTTCAGCGCGCCGTACTCCATCGCGTCCACGTCCGCCACCGGCTTGCCCATGAGGACGACCTGGCTGCGGCGGTCGCTGCCCGGCTTGAGGAGGATCGGGTTCATGTCGGCGACGGGCTCGAGGCAGGCGGCCTGCGCCTGCATGGCCTGCGCGCGGCCGATCTCGGCGCCGTCCGCGGTGACGTACGAGTTGAGTGACATGTTCTGGGCCTTGAACGGCGCGACGCGGACGCCCTGACGGGCCAGCCAGCGGCAGATCCCGGCGGTGACCACGCTCTTGCCCGCGTCGGACGTGGTGCCCGCGACCAGCAGCGCCCCTGTGACCTGCGCGTCTCCCATGCGATCACCGTACCGGAGCACCGCGAGACCCCTACGTAAGCCCTATAAGGCGAAATCTCGCTGAAATCCACCATTTACGAATGCTGTGACTTCTGCCACTCTGGCTAGAACGTTGCCCTAGAACGAGATTCTAGATTTCCCTACTGAAAGGGTGGGCATGGTCGGGACGTTGGGTTCGCCGCGCACCGGCGCCATCGACGCGCGGGCCCGCGCGCCATTCGGCTGGGCGCCGCTGGTCGTCCTCTTCATCGTCGGACTCGTGGATCGGATCGAGTACAACCTCCTCTCGGGGGTGCTCCCGGACATACAGAAGGAATGGGGCTTCAGCGACACCGCGGCCGGCTCGATCCCCACGGCCGCCGCCCTGGCCGCCGCGGTCGTGGCCCTGCCCGCCGGTTTCCTGGCCGACCGGTTCAGCCGGACCAGGATCATCGCCGTCGTCGTCTTCTTCTGGGCGGTCGCCACACTGGGCTCCGGCCTGGCGACGGGCTTCATGATGTTCTACCTGATGCGGGTGTTCCTGGCCGCCGCCGAGAACATCGACAACCCCGCCGCGGGCAGCCTCCTCGCCGACTACTACCCGCCGGTCAGCCGCGCCAAGGCGTACGGGCTCACCCGCGTCACCACCTACCTCGGCGGCGTCGGAACGCTGCTCGGCGGCGTGCTGGCCGACGTGTTCTCGTGGCGTACGGCGTTCCTGATCATGGTGATCCCCGGCCTGCTCACGGCCGTGCTCGTCTGGTTCCTGCGCGAGCCGCGCCGCGGCGAGCTGGACCGGCTGGTCGCCGACGCCGATGCCGATCCGAACGCCGATCCGGACGCGGGCCCCAGGGAGGCCGCCGTTCCCAAGGCCGCCGAGCCGAAGGCGCCCTTCTGGTGGCAGTTCCGCCAGGTGATGTCCATCCCCACGCTCCTCTTCGTCTGCGTCGGGCTGTCCTTCCTCACCCTCGGCCTGGCCGGCATCTTCTTCTGGCTGCCCACGCTCATGGTGCGCGGCTTCGGGGTCGGCGTGGGCGCGGCCGGCTCGCTCAGCGGCCTCATCACCATCGCCGGCACGCTGACCGGCACTCTCGTCGGCTCGTGGCTGGGCAGGAAGTGGCACGGCACCCGCAAGGGCGGCCGCCTGCTGGCGGGCGGTGGCGGCATCACGGCCGGCTCGCTCGTCCTGGCCGCGGCGCTCGCCATGGACTCGATCGCCGGGCTCGCCGTCCTGGTCCTGGTGGCCTGCTCGCTGATGTCGATCGCGATCCCCAACATGACGGCCTGCCTGGCCGACGTGGTCCCGGCCGCCGCCCGCGGCCTCGGCTTCGCCGTCCTGCAACTGCTCATCACGGCCGGCGGGGCCTTCGGCTCGCTCATCGTCGGCATCGCCTCGGACCAGCTGGGGTCGCTGCTGTCCGGCATGTACGTCCTGGTCATCCCCATGGTCATCGGCGGCCTGGTCACGCTGGGGGCGCGGGCCTCGTTCGAACGCGACGCGCGCAAGGTCCTGGAAGCCGCCAGGACTGACGCCTAAGCTGATCGAATGGCCAGCGATCTGCCCATCTGCCGCACTTGTGGCGTCCAGTACGCCGAGCCCCGCCCGGACTGCCCGATCTGCGAGGACGAACGCCAGTACGTCGGCTGGCACGGCCAGCAGTGGACCACCCTGGCGGGGCTGGCGGCAGAGGGCCACCGGGGTCGCGTGGAAGAGGAGGGGCCGGACGTCGTGGGCATCGGCGCCGCCCCGCCCACGGCCATCGGCCAGCGTGCCCTCCTCGTCCGCACACCGACCGGCAACGTGCTCTGGGACATGGTGTCCTACCTGGACGACGATCTGTTCGCCCAGGTCCGGGAGCTGGGCGGGGTGTCGGCCATCGCCATCAGCCACCCGCACTTCTACGGCTCCATGATCGAATGGGCGCACGCCTTCGACGCCCCCGTCTACCTGCACGCCGCCGACCGCGAATGGGTGGCCAGGCCGGACGACGCGGTGGTGTTCTGGGAAGGCGAGACCCACCGGATCGCTGAGGACCTCACGCTCGTGAACGCGGGCGTCCACTTCGCGGGCGGCCAGGTCCTGCACTGGTCCCGCGGCGCGGGCGCCCTGTTCTCCGGTGACATCCTCACGGTCGTCCAGGATCGGCGCTGGGTGAGCTTCATGTATAGCTACCCGAACTTCATCCCCGAACGTCCGCAGGTCGTGCGGCGTGCCCTGTCGTTGCTGGAGCCGTACGCGTTCGACCGGGTTTATGGCGGGTGGTGGCAGCGCGTCGTCCACACGGACGGCGCCGCGGCCGTGCGCCGCTCGGCGGAGCGCTACTTGCGGTTCACCGGCGAGGGCTGAGCGTCACTGCTGCGGCCCGCGCCGCTCCTGCTCCTGCTCGGGCGCCCGCTCGCCGCCCGTCGCCGGGCCCGCACCTGTCGCGGGGTTCGCACCGGTGGCAGGGTTCGCGGGGTTCGCGGGGTTCGCGGGGTTCGCGGGGTTCGCGGGGTTCGCGGGGTTCGCGGGGTCTGCGCCCGAGCCGCCACCGCCGTAGCGGCGCTGCACCTCGTCCACGCCCTTGCCGATCTGGTCGTCGTACTTGTGCCCGGTACGCTCCTTCGCGTACTGCTCGGCGCGGTCCAGGATCTGGTCGGCCTGCTTGGAGTGGCCTCTGGCCAGGTCCTCCGCCTTCTTCAGCCATTCCCCGATGCGGCTCATCACGGTTCCCCCGTTCTTCCGGCTAATCGCCCCATACCCGCGCATATCCGGATGATGTGACCACCCGGGCCAAGCCACCGGTGTCCGCAGTGATTCCGCTCACAACCCTTGCCTTTCACGTCAACGTCAGGTTTTAGCGTTGCCTCGAACGAACCACGCAAGGAGGAACACCATGCAGATTTCCGGCTCCATCGCCCTCGTGACCGGCGCGAACCGCGGCATCGGCCGCCGGTTCGCCACGCAGTTGCTGGAGCGGGGTGCGAAGAAGGTCTACGCCACGGCTCGCAACCCGGAGCTCGCCGACCTCCCCGGTGTGGAGGTCCTGCGGCTCGACATCACCGACCCGGCCTCGGTGTCCGCCGCGGCCGCGGCGGCGCAGGACGTCACGCTGCTGATCAACAACGCCGGCATCTCCACCGGCGCGAACCTGATCACCGGCGACCTCGCCAGGATCCGCCTCGAGATGGACACCCACTACTACGGCACGCTGAGCATGGTCCGCGCCTTCGCGCCCATCCTGGCCGCGAACGGCGGCGGCGCGATACTCAACGTGCTGTCGGCGCTGTCCTGGTTCTCGTACGACGGCGCCAACGCCTACAGTGCGGCCAAGGCGGCCGAGTGGAGCCTGACCAACGGCATCCGGCTCGAGCTCCGGAGCCAGGGCACCCAGGTCACCGGCCTGCATCTGGGAGCGGCCGACACCGACATGATGGCCGGCTACGAGGGCGACATGATCGATCCCGCCGACGTGACGCGCGCCGCGCTGGACGGGATCGAGGGGGGTGACCTGGAGGTCGTCGTCGACGAGTGGAGCGCCAAGGTCAAGGCCTCACTGTCCGCCGACCCAAGCCTCTTCTACGGCCGCCCCTGACCCGCCACCCCACCCGAACGGGACCGACGGGCGGGCCGAGCAGGGCGGGCGGGGGCCTGCGGGCGGGCTAGGGTGGGCTGATGGCCGAGCCTTCATCCGTCTCCCGGCACCGGCTGAGCTCCGCCGGTCTGGACGCCGGTGCGGCGCTGGTGTGCGTACTGGCGTTCTGGCTGCCTTTGGACGGCCGGTTCGGCGCGCCCGTGACGGGCGGGCTGGTCGTGCTGCTGATCGGCGGGATGCTGTTACGTTCCCGCCTGCCGCTCGCCGCGTTCTGCGTCGTCACCGCGGTCACCGTCGCCGGCCTCATCCTGGAAGCGGCGAACGATCCGTTCATCGCGGCGGCGTGGACGCTCTATCCCGTGGCCGTGGTGCGGGCCACGCCCAGGTCGCTTTCCGTGGTCAAGATGTCGATCGGCACGTTCGTTCTCGCGCTCGCCCTGCTGGGCACCGCCGACGGACAGGGCGGCGCGCTGCGGAACATCATGCTCAGCCTGCTCGCCCTGACCGGCGCCTGGCTGCTGGGCGGCACCACGCGCCGGGCGGTGCTGGAGGCCGAGCACGCGACGCGCGCGGAGCGGCAGGCCGCGGTGGTGGCGGAGCGGCTCCGCGTGGCACGCGAGGTGCACGACGTCGTCTCCCACTCCCTGGGCACGATCGCGGTGACGGCCGGGGTCGCGGCCCGGGTGGGCGCCGGGAACCCCGACCACCTGCGGGACCGGCTGGTACAGATCGAGGCAACCGGCCGGCAGGCGCTGGACGAGCTGCGCGCCACGCTGGGGGCCGTCCGCGTCGGCGAGGAGGGCGCCGGACGCCGCCCGCAACCGGGCACCGGCGACCTGCCCGCCCTGGCCGAGCACGCGCGGACGGGAGGCGTCGCGGTCCGCATGACCGTGACCGGCGCCGACGCCCTCCCACCGGGCATCGGCCTGGCCGTCTACCGCATCGTGCAGGAGGGGCTGACGAACGCGGTCAGGCACGCCCCCGGCGCGCGCTGCGCCGTGACCGTATGCGGGCTCGGCGGCGAGGTCCAGGTCACGGTCACGGACGACGGCAAAGGGGCACGGCGATCGGACGAGCCCGGACACGGGCTGGGCGAAGGGGCGCAGGAGCCGGACGCGCCCGGTTACCGGCTGGGCGTAGCGGCGCAGGAGCCGGACGCGTCCGGGCACGGGCTGATCGGGCTGCGTGAGCGGGTGGAGCTGCTCGGCGGCCGGCTCACCGCCGGGCCCGGCCCGCAGGGCGGCTTCGAGTTACGCGCGAGCATCCCGGCGGCAGCGCATGGGTGACCGCACGTCCGGGCGGATCGGCGTACTGATCGCCGAGGACCAGGACCTGCTGCGCACCTCGCTGCGCGAGCTCGTGGACAGCGACCCCGGGCTGGTCACCGCCGGTGAGGCGCGCGACGGCCGGGAGGCGGTCGCGGCGGCGGCGCGGCTCCTGCCCGAGGTCGTCCTCATGGACATCCGCATGCCGGTCATGGACGGCCTGGCGGCGACGAGCGCCATCTGCGAGCGCCTGCCGGCGGCCAAGGTCGTCGTGCTGACGACGTTCGACCTCGACGAGTACGTCTACGAGGCGCTGCGGGCCGGCGCGTCCGGGTTCCTGCTGAAGAACGCCTCCCCTGAGGACATCCTGCGGGCGATCCACACCGTCCACGGCGGCGACGCCATGCTCGCGCCCGAGGTGACCGGGCGCGTGATCGCCGGCTACGCCCGCGAGCGCGGCCGCGCGTGGCAGGGCCCTTCGCCGTTCGGCGCGCTGACCGAGCGGGAGCGGGAGGTCGTGGGCGCCATCGTCCAGGGGATGTCGAACGAGGAGATCGCCGCCGAGCTGTTCCTCAGCCGGGCGACGGTCAAGACGTACCTGAGCCGGTTGTTCCTCAAGCTCGGCGTGCGGGACCGTACGCAGCTCGTCATCCTGGCCTACGAGTCCGGCTTCGTGGAAGGGCGGGGCTGACGGCCAGGGGTGTCAACCTTTGGCCGATGCGCCCGGCGCGGTCCGCTTGGAACGCTGGACGTCATGATCGAAATCGTTGGCCTCACCAAGCGCCACGGCGGAAAACCGGCCCTGGAGGACGTCGGTTTCAGCGCCGTCCCCGGGCGCGTGACCGGGTTCCTCGGCCCGAACGGCGCGGGGAAATCATCCACCTTGCGCATCCTGCTCGGCCTCGACCGCGCCGACTCGGGCCGCGCGACCATCGGCGGCCGGGCGTACCGGGAGCTCAGGAAGCCGCTGCGAACCGTCGGCGCGCTGCTGGAAGGCGCGGCGCACACCGCTCCAGGACCGCGCGGTCGCACTTGTCCTGGGTGGCCCGCAGCAACGGCATCCCGCGCGGCCGCGTGGGCGAGGTGCTGGAGGAGGCGGGGCTGGCGGCGGTCGCGGGCAAGCGCGTCGGCACGTACTCGCTGGGCATGGGGCAGCGGCTCGGCGTCGCGGCGGCGCTGCTCGGCGAGCCCGAGGTACTGATCTTCGACGAGCCGGTCAACGGCCTCGACCCCGACGGCATCCGCTGGATCAGGCGGCTGCTGAAGGAGCACGCGCAGGCCGGGCGGACCGTGCTGGTCTCCAGCCATCTGATGAGCGAGGTGGCGGAGACCGCGGACGACCTCGTGGTGATCAGCGCGGGCCGGATCGCCGCGAAGGGCCCGCTGGCCGAGGTCACCGCCGGGTACGCCTCGCTGGAGGAGGCGTTCTTCGCCCTGACCGCCGCAGCACACCCCGCCCACGACGCACGGAGCACCTCATGAGCGCCGCCGAGCGGACCCCCCTGCGACGCACGGAGCACCTCGTGAGCGCCGCCGAGCGGAACGGCGGGGGCAACGTCCTGGTGAATGCCGTCGCCGCCGAGCTCAGAAAGCTGCTCACCCTGCCCTCGGCCCTGATAGCGCTCGCGCTGGGCGGCGCCGCCACGCTCGGCTTCGCCGCCATGTCGGCCGGCTCCATGCGGGGCAAGCTCGACGCCGGCGACCCCACGGCGCTGGCCTACACCACCCCGACCGAGGTCGGCTTCGACCTCGTCCCGATGGGCGCCATCGGCACGATTATCCTGGGCGTGGTGGCCATCAGCAGCGAGTACGCCTCCAACAGCAAGGACGTGGGCGGCGGCAGGCAGCTCCCGGCCAGCCTGGCGTGCGTCCCGCGGCGCGGCGTGCTGCTCGCGGCCAAGACGATCGCGCTGCTCCTCGTCGCCGGCGTGTTCGCGGCCGTCACGATCCCGGCCACGGTCCTGCTGTCGCAGCTGCTGCTCGGCCCGCACGCGGAGCCGCTGGGCGAGGTGGCGGCGGCACTCGGCTGGCGGGCGGCGGGCGGCGTCGTCTATTGGGTGCTCATGTCGGTGCTCGCCTTCGCCGTCACCGTGCTGACCCGCAGCGCCATCCTGCCGCTGATCGCGTTCATCGCCAACCTCACGGTGGTGTCGGTCACCTTCCTGCTGACCAGGCTGACCCCGGTGGCGAACTACCTGCCCGACGTGGCGGGGGCGGGGATGCTGGGGGTGTTCGAGCCCACCGAGGGCATGCTGGATCCGGTGCCCGGCGGCCTGGTGATGGCCGCGTGGGCCGCTGGGCTGCTCGCCGTCGCCACGGTCGCCTTCACCCGGCGGGACGTCTGATGACCGCCGCGACGCCCGGCGGCGCCCGGAACGCCGGCACCCCAGGCCCCGTCCCCCGGACGCCTGGCGGCGCTCCGAACGCCGACGCTCCGGGCTCCGTCTCCCTGCGCACCGTCTTCCTGAACGCCGTCGCCGCGGAGCTCGTCAAGCTCCGCACCCTGCCCGCCACGCTGATCACCGTCGCCTCGACCGTGGCCGGCACGACCGTCCTGGCCGTCGCCTTCGCCTCCGGCCGTGACCGGCTCGGCGGCTCAGCCTCGGCGGCCGAGTCCGTGCTGCGCACGATCGAGTACGGGCAGATCGGGCTCATCGTGCTCGGCATCCTGGCCGTCGCCACCGAGTACGGCGGCAGCCAGATCCGCACCACGCTGACCGCCGTCCCCGGCCGCACACTGCTCATGGCCGGGAAGGCGGTCGCCTACGTGGTGGTCGCGTCGCTGACCGCGCTGCCGGCCATCGGCGTGCCCCTGCTGGCGGCCCGCCTGGTGCCGGGGATGAGCTGGGCAGGGGAGCACGCCGGGGCGCTGTGGGGCGCGGGCGCGTACCTGGTGCTGATCGGGCTGCTCGGCTACGCCGTCGCCGCCCTGGTCCGCGACCTCATCGCGGCCCTGGTGAGCGCGCTGGCGATCGTCCTGGTCGTGCCACCCCTGCTGGCGGGCCTCACCACGCTGGCGGACCACCTGCCCAGCCACGCGGGGATGCGCATGTACGCGGTCGGTCCCGCGCTGGCGCAGGGCCTCACCCCCGTCGAAGGCGCGCTCACCCTCGCCGCGTGGCTGGCATCGGCACTGTCCGCCGCCGTGGCGCTCTTCGTGAGAAGAGACGCCTAGGCTCCGGTCAGGAGAAGACGGCCGACTTGAGCAGCAGGCGCTCGGAGGCCCGGCCGCCGTCGGGGCGCAGGGAGTAGTAGTCGCCCTTGCAGTTGAAGCCCGTGAAGACGGTGACCGTGGAGTCAGTGTCGTTGCGCGGCGTGTGAGCGCTGCCGCCGGTGCCGCGGAGCTCGGACAGGTTGATGCACTCCCTGCTCTCCGGGTTGACGAACCCGCCGATCCGCAGGTCACCGTCGAGGTCGCGGTAGCGGTAGGTGAAGGTGCCGGTCGCGGCCTGGGCGGGAGCGCACAGCGACATGACCAGGGCCAGGGAGCCGGCGGCGAGTACGGCGGAACGAGCGCGCATGGCGGGGAATTCCCTTCGTCGGGAAGAAGACTTCGGACAGCACCCCACCCTAAGGCCACGCTCTGTAGTTGCATAGTTACGAACAGTGGAGGGCTCCGCGTCGCGAGAACGCGGAGCCCTCGTGCGGTCACTTCAGCGCGAACGCCCTGGTCACCGTCTGCTCGACCTTGTCGCCCGACGTGTCCCAGGCGGCCACCTTCAGGGACACATGCCCGCCGTGCCCCTTGTGCTGGACCCGGACCCGGTAGGTCCCGTTGCCCCGCCGGTCCACCTCGGCCTCGGCCCAGGTCACGCCGTCGTCGTACGAGACCTGCGCCGTAGCCCCAGCGATCTTGACCGGCGCGGCCCCGGTGGGCGCCCGGACGCCGAGCTCGAACGTGTGCCGCCCCCGCGCGGAGACGGCGTTGCGGAGATCGACGCCGAGGTCGTAGTCGATCGTGAGCAGCGGCAGCACGTCCCGCTCGGCGGTGTGCGCCGAGGAGAACGTCCAGGCCGTCTCCGTCTTCGTGGCCGTGCCCCACCAGGCGGCGGTCCGCTCGGCGCGCTGTTCCAGCCGGTAGGACGCCCGCTCGGCGGGGACGGCGAACACCTTGTTGTACAGCTCACCGCCGGAGCCGATCAGCTCCTCCCCGCGGAACAGCCGGTACGACGCCGTGTCCGCCGGGCCGTAGACGAAACCGAAATGGCCGGGATCGGAGTCGCCGAACGCCGGCGTCATCATCCGCAGCTCGTCCCCGGTGCGCTGGGCGGGCAGGCCGTACTCGGAGTAGGCGCTGGACAGGTTGCGCGGCTGTCCCGGCCCGCCGGGCGCGAACCAGTGCTCGCCGGTCCGCTGACCCGCCCGGTAGGCACGGTCGCCGCTGATCAGCTCGGCCCCCTCCACCGAGCGCTGGAACCTGGTCCGCACGACCAGGTCGCCGGGCGTCGTCCACTCCTCCCGTTCCATGGCGCCGGTGATCGGCGACGGCTTGATCATCATGCCGCCGACCTTGGGACGGAAGCTGGCACGCGTGCCGTAGCCGGCCTCGCCGGAGGTGCCGTGGTAGCTCGCGTCGATGCGCGCCATGGTCCGCGGCGAGACCTCGTACCGCAGGTCGCGCGGCACGCCGTCGTGCCAGCGCAGCACGTCGTACCAGTACGGGCTCACCGACGTGCCCTCCAGCCACGCCCGGCCCGCCTTGCGCAGCGCGGCGGCCTCGTCGTAACCCGTGGTGAACGCGGGCACCGCCAGCCCGCTCCCCCAGTACGACAGGGCGCCGGGGCGCTCGTTCAGCGCCAGCACGACGACGGAGGCGCCGGCCGCGGCCGCGCTCTCGATGGCGGGGAACATGTCCGCCCCCGGCCGGTAGGTCAGCAGCGCCAGCTTGCCCGACAGGTCGATGCCGGTGAAGTCCGTACGGCTGCCGCCGTCGTAGACCCGCAGGTCACGCCGCCCGTCGAACCTGGGCCCGTAGTCCATGTGCACCAGCCGCAGGTCCTTGCCGCCCGCCGTGGCGGTGGCGATCGGCTGGTACAGGTCCCAATGGTGGTACATCTCGAACACGCCGGTCTCCGCCTTCGGCATGGGCGTGAGATAGGCGCGCTCGGTGGCCGGGGTCAGCATCCACGACGAGTGCAGGCCGGGCGCGTCGCCGTACCGGACGTGGCCGATGGTGAGCTGCGAGTGGTCCACCCGCTTCGCCGTCTCCAGACGGACCCGGTTCGCGCGGCGCGCGTCGATCGGCACCGTGGCCGGGCCGGTGATCCGCACGTCGGGGTCGCCGGCGAAGACGACCTCGGCCGAGTGCACGCTCTCCTGCCTGCGCTCGAACAGGGTGGCCATCATCGAGTACCGGCCTTCGGGCAGGTCGGCGGCGAGCTTGCCGTCCTCGGGCACCTCCAGGTCGTAGAACTCCCCGGTGTCCAGGTCGAGCACGTCCACGCCCGACTCGGCGCCGGGCGCGCCGCCGTCCCGGTAGGTGACCGGGATCTCGACGCGGTGCCTGGTCGCGCTGATGCTCTGCACGATCGCGACCGTCACCTCGACTCCCGCCGCCGTGGCGCGCAGGCGTCCGGTGTAGCGGCCCCGTGAGCCCTTGGACGGGTCCACGGCCACGGCGACCTGCGCCTTGCCGCCGGCCGGGACCTCCGCCCGGTTCGCGGGGAGGGTGAACATGCCCGCGGGGGCCGGCTCACCGTTCCTGTCGCGTACGTCGAGTGCCAGGTCGAGGGCCACGGCCGCGTCGCCGGCGTTGACGATCTCGACGGCCGAGGTGCCCGCCTCGCCGTCGGCCGCAACGGTGGGCCGGCTGATCGTGGCCGGGCTGGCGTACACCTGCTGGGCGACCGCCCGCCCCGCGTCCACGCGGCCCGCGCCGATCGCGTCGAGGTCGCCCGCCACCGGCTTGGCCGTGCTGACCAGGGCGGCCTTGAGCTGCTGGGCACCCCAGTCAGGGTGGCGCTGGGCGAGCAGCGCCGCCGCGCCCGACACGTGCGGGGTGGCCATGGAGGTGCCGTTCAGCGAGCTGTAGCGGTCGTCGATCGGGGTGCCGATCGACGTGCCCGCCGCGCGGGCGGCCACGATGGCCACGCCCGGCGCGCTGATCTCCGGCTTGAGCGCGTCGTCGCCGAGCCGGGGGCCGCGCGAGGAGAAGGAGGCCAGCTCGTCCCGCTTGCTGACCGCGCCGACGGTGAGCGCGGCGGCGGCGGCGCCCGGCGAGGAGACGGTCCCCGTGTCGGGGCCCGCGTTGCCCGCCGCGACCACGAACAGCGCGCCGGACTCGCCGGACAGGGTGTTCAGCGCCTGGCTCAGCGGGTCCTGGCCGTCGGAGGGGTCGTCGGTGCCCAGGCTCATGCTGACGACGTCCACCTTCTGGGCCGCCGCCCACTCCATCCCGGCGACGATCCAGGACAGGTAGCCGGCGCCCGTGTCGCCGAGGACCTTGCCGACGTATAACTCGGCGCCGGGCGCGACGCCCTTGCGCTTCCCCGCGTCGGCGGCGCCGCTGCCCGCGATGGTGGCGGCGACGTGCGTGCCGTGACCGTTGCGGTCCACCGTGTCGGCGGCGTCGGAGAAGTTGACGCTCTCGGTGATGCGGCCTGCGAGGTCGGGGTGGGCGGCGTCGGCGCCGGTGTCGAGCACGGCCACCTTCACGCCCTTGCCGTCGTAGCCCGCCTGCCACGCGGACGGGGCGCCGATCTGGGGCACGCTGGTCTCCAGCGTGGCGCGTACGGGACGGTCCAGCCACACTTTCTCGTACGTGCCGGAAGCCGCTGCCTTGGGGGCGGCCGAGCTCAGCGCGGTCCAGAACGCCGCGGCCTGCGCGGGGGTGCGCTCGACGGCGGCGGCGTTCGCGCTGGCCAGCACCCGCGTCCTGCGGGCGCCTTCGGGCACCGGCTGAGCGGCGAGCGTCCGCCGGGCGGCCGCGCCGTAGCTGACGATCAGCGGCAGCGCGGGGCGGTGCGCGTCGTCGAAGCCGGCCTCGATGAGCGTGGTGACGTTGAACAGCTCCTGGTCCAGCCGGTTCGCGGCCAGCAGCGGGCGGGCCGTGTCCGGGATCACGTACAGGTCGCCGCGCCGGTCGATGCTCTTGAACGCGGGCTGCGCGCGGCCCGGGGCCGGTCGGGGGCTGGCGACCTGGCGGCCGTCGGCGTAGGTCTGCACCTCTATGACGTCGCCGGTGACCAGCGTAAGCGTGTGCGTGACCGGCGGCGGCTGCTGGGTCGTCGGTCCGGCGGGTGGATCTCCCGCTGCAGCTCCTGCGGGTACGGCCGGCCCGAAAGCGAGTACGGCCGCGCCGGTGGTCGCTGCGACGACACGGAAAAGTGGTCGCATCTTTGGGGTTCCTCCCTTTGCTCCACGCGGTTGATCATCCACACCGCGCAGGACAAATTGTCAGGAAAGGCGTATTTCACCCCAAGAGGTGTTACCGGCGGAGAGCCGCCACGGCATGTTTCCGCCACCCGCGAACTCACGCCCGCCGCACCTCGGACGCGGGCTGGGCGGGTGCCGATCTGTCGGAGCGGCCTCTTACGATACGCGCATGACCACGCACGGATTCACGCTCACCGCCGAGGGCCCGTTCGACTTCGGCGCCTCGCTGCGCTTCGTCGAAGACTGGCCGGCCACCAGCGCGCTGCCCTCCGACGGGAAGGCGCTGCGCTTCGCCTACAGCGCGGAGTCCGACTGGCTGCCGATCGGCGTGACCGTGACTGGCGAGCCGGGCGGGGTCTCGGTCGCCACCACCAGGGCCGCGGGGCCGGGGATCCGGGGCGAGGTGGCGCGGATCCTCTCCCTCGACGTCGACGGAGCCGGCTTCGCCAAGCTCGGCGAGGCCGATCCGGTGCTCGGCGACCTGCAGCGGCGCAGCCCGGGGCTGCGGCCGGTGTGCTTCTGGAGCCCGTGGGAGGCGGCGTGCTGGGCGGTGATCGTGCAGCGGTCGTCGATGCTCATCGCGTCCAGGATCAAGCAGCGCATCGCGGAGCGGTACGGCGCCCGGGTCACCGTGGACGGGCAGACCTACCCGGCCTTCCCGCCGCCTGTTTCGCTGGTCGAGGCCGGCGGGCTCGGGCTGCCCGCGCAGAAGGAGGAGTGGCTGCGCGGGCTGGCTCAGGCGGCGCTCGACGGCGTGCTGACCACCGAGCACCTGCGCTCGCTCGATCCGGTGGACGCCCTGGCCGAGCTGCGCGCCCTGCCCGGGGTGGGGCCGTTCTCCGCGGGGTTGATCCTGATCCGTGGCGCGGGCGCGCCGGACGCGTTCCCCGGCGACGAGCCGCGCCTGTTCGGAATCCTGCGCGAGGCGTACGGGCTGCCCGAGGACGCGCCGCCGTCCGCGTACCGGAAGCTGGCCGAGGCGTGGCGGCCCTACCGCTCCTGGGCCTCCTTCCTCTTCCGCGCCTCCGGCTACGGCGTCGCCGACGACTAGCCGGGCTTCGGCGGTCCACGAGGGCTGATCGCATCGGGCGCACGCCTAGAGCGAGCGATCCTGGGCAGTTCGAGGGTCTTTCGCGACTCTCGGGAGAAACCATGAGTGAAGCTGAGGCCGTCGCCCGCCGGGCGGCGGACAGTCCGGCGATGGACAAGCTTGCGCGGGTCGGGCTGGTTTGCCGCGGGGTGCTCTACGGGCTGATCGGCGTGCTGGCGATCCAGATCGCGTTCGGCGACGGCGGGCAGCAGGCCGACAAGAACGGCGCGATCACCACGGTCGCGGCCCTGCCGTTCGGAGCCGTGATCTTATGGATCATGGTCGTGGGGTTCGCCGCGCTGACCGTGTGGCAGGCCTGTGAGGCGATCTTCGGAGCCCATCGGCTCAAGGACCGGGTCGAGCCCGGCGCCCGGGTCGTGGTGTACGCGTTCATCTTCGCCGCGCTGCTGACCATGCTGCTGTCCGGCAAGACCGCCTCCGACGACCAGCGGTCCCAGAACGTGACGGGCATGCTGCTCGACCTGCCCGCCGGTCAGATCATCGTGGGCGCGGTCGGGCTCGGCATCATCGCGCTCGGCGTCTACTGGATCCGGTACGGGATCAAGAAGGAGTTCCGCAAGCAGCTCAGGCCGATGCCGCCGCAGGCAGGCAAGGTGATGGACCGGCTCGGGCTGGCCGGCTACCTCGCCCGCGGGGTGATCGCCGCGCTGGCCGGCGTCTTCGTGATCCAGGCGGCCGTCACCTTCGACCCCGACAAGGCCGGGGGCATCGACGCGACGCTCAGGGCGTTCGCCGACACTCCCGCGGGGCCCTGGCTGCTGGCGGTGGTGGCGCTCGGGCTGCTGCTGTTCGCCGTCTACTGCCTGGGCGAGGCCCGCTGGCGGCGTACCTGAGCCCGAGCCGAACCCCAGCTGACAGCGCCGAGAGCCCGAGCCCACAGAACGCGGGCTCGGGCTCTCGGCGTGTCCGAGCCCTGGCTAGGCCCGCTTGACCAGCTCGGGCACCTGCGGCCGGCGCTGCTTCTCGCGCCGGTACAGGATCGCCCGAGCGGCCATCACCACGCAGCCGGCCCCCAGCAGCAGGCCCCACATGACGTCGCTGAGGAAGTGCATGCCGCGATACAGCCGGGAGAACGCGACCACGAGCGGCGCCCCGACGGCGAGCACCCAGATCACCACCTGGAGTGCCCTGTTGCGGACGTGCGTGGTCAGGACGAGCGCGAGCCCGCAGTAGAACGCGACGGCCGCGCTCACGTGCCCCGACGGGAAGCTGGAGGTCGGCGGGGCCGGGTCGATGTGCTGCACCGGCGGCCGATGCCGTCCGACGGGCGTGGTGGTGGCCAGGAAGATGAGCGACTGGCTCCAGACGGCCGCGATCATGAAGATCGATTCCCGCCAGCGCTTGTACACAAGCCTGAACACGATCGCGGCCACCGCGGTCAGCGCCACGATGTACGGGGTGTCCGACAGGCTGCTGCCGAAGTCGGTGTAGGTGTTCCACAACGATGTGCGGTCGGCGGCCAGGTCCCGGCTCACGGCCGCCTCACCGGTGGGCCAGGCGAGGATCAGCAGGCCTGCGCCGTAGGTCACCCCCGCCATCAGGAGCATCGGTAATAAGATCGTCAACGCATAGTACCTGGCATGCTCTGTCTTACTCATGGCCCACCTTCACCGACTCGGGTTCCAATCCCTCGGCCAGCGGCGCGGCGGGCCTGCGGCCCTGCTCACGCCGCCATGTCTCGAATCCCGCCACGGTCGCGGCGATCACCGCCGCCCCCAGGACGAGGCCCGCCGCCACGTCGCTCACCCAGTGCACGCCGAGCGCGATCCTGGTGTAGCCGACCGACAGCACCAGGAACGCCGCGACCGCCCACGCCACCCGCCGCCCCCACCGGGGCAGTCTGGGCAGGAGGAGCAGCACGATCACGCCCGCGCCGAGCGTCACGTTGACCGTGTGACCCGACGGGAAGGAGTCGCCCGGCGCGAGCGCGACGGGGTCGGGCAGGTGCGGCCGCGCACGGGCGACGATGATCTTGAGTGCGAGACCCAGCAGCCCGCCCACGGTCACGGTGGTGACCGCCCAGACGGCCAGCCGGGGCGCGCCGTGGCGCAGCAGCCAGACCGCGTACGCGATGACCGCGATGCGCCAGGGCCACGGCCCGAACAGGTCCGTCCACACGATGAGCAGCCTGGTCACGTCGGGGTGGGCGAGCGCGTATTCGTGCAGCTCAGCGGCGACCTGCGCGTCCAGCTCGTTGACCGGCATCTTCGCCACGACCAGCAGCAGGCTGAACGGGATCATGATGAGCGCCACCGCGACACTGGCGATCGTCAGGCGCAGCCCCAGGCTGCGGTCGCGGTTCGCACGGGCTCCAAGCAGTCGCCGCCTCACAGTTCCGGCCCTTCCTCGATGGACGGTTGCGCTCGGCTACCCCGTCAGGCGGCGTTGATTCCTGCCTGAAAGCCGGGGCCGGGGGTAGTCCGGGAGGCATGTCCCCCACCGTGGCGGTTGTCGCGCACCGCAAGAAGACTCTCGGCGCAGGCCTGGACAGGCTGCGTGTGCTGATTACCGAAGAGGACATCGGCGAGCTGCTCTGGTACGAGGTGCCCAAGAGCAAGAAGGCCCCCAAGAAGGTCCGGCAGGCGCTCAAGGAAGGCGCGGACCTGGTGTTCGTGTGGGGCGGGGACGGCATGGTGCAGCGGTGCGCCGACGTGCTGGCCGACTCGGGCGTGCCGATGGCGATCCTGCCCGCGGGGACCGCGAACCTGTTCGCCGGCAACCTCGGCATCCCCACCGACCTCGATGAGGCGGTGCGGATCGGCTTTCACGGCCGGCACGCGAAGCTGGATCTCGGGGTGCTGAACGGCGAGCACTTCGCGGTGATGGCGGGGGCCGGGTTCGAGGCCGAGATGATCGCCGACGCCGACGGGCGGTCCAAGAAGCGGCTCGGCAAGCTGAGCTACGTCAAGGCGGCCATCCGGCACGTCGGCGGGCCGCTGGTGCCGATGACGATCAAGGTCGACGGGGAGACGTGGTTCGAGGGGCAGGCGAGCTGCCTGCTGCTGGGGAACGTGAGCACGATCGCCGGCGGCATCGAGGCGTTCGACGACGCCCGGCCGGACGACGGCTGGCTGGACGTCGGGGTCTCGACCGCCAAGGGGCCGATCCAGTGGGCCAGGGTGATGGGGCGGATGACCACGGGGCGGTCGGAGGACTCGCCGTTCGTCCGGATCACCCGGGCCAGGAAGGTGTCGGCCACGTTCGGGGCGCCGCTGACGTACGAGCTCGACGGCGGCGAGCGGGCGGCCACCACCCGGTTGAAGGCGGCGGCCGTCCCGGGCGCGCTCACGATCTGCCTGCCCCCCGACGACCAGCCTTAAGCGCCGGGCCCAAAGCTCAGCACGCCCCTGCGGCCGGGCCCCGCGATCAGGGGAGCAGCAGGGTTTTGCCTGGGACGGCGCGGGCCTCCATGGCCGCGTGCGCGTCGGCCGCCTGCTCCAGCGGGAACGTGCGGCCGATGACCGGCCTGATCCGGCCCGCCGCCGCGGCGGCCAGCGCCGTCTCGGTCCGGCCGCGCGGATCCGCGCCCAAGGCCCCGAGCTGCTCCAGCCCGAGCACCGTGACGCCGCGGCGCGCGGCCTCCTCCGGCTCGATCGTGGTGGCCCGGCCGCTGGAGGCCCCGTGTACGGAGAAGCGCCCCCCGCGTGCCGTCACCTCGAACGCCTCGCGCCCGATCCGCCCGCCGACCCCGTCGAAGACCACGGTGGGCCCGGTGCCGCCGGTCGCCTCCCACACCTGCTTCGCCCAGCCGGGCCGCCCGTAGTCCACGGCCGCCTCGGCGCCGAGGCCACGGGCCACCTCCAACTTGGCCTCGCTCCCGGCGGCGGCCACCACGCGTGCCCCGGCCGCGAGGGCGAGCTGCACCAGCAGGCTGCCCAGGCCCCCGGAGGCCGCCTCGACGAGCACCCAGTCCCCGGCCCGCACCCCGGCGTTCGCGATCAGGCCGACCGCCGTGCTGCCGTCGTTCAGCAGCGCGGCGGCCTCGGGGAGCCCCAGACCGTCCGGCACCGCGATGAGATCGGCCGCCGCCGCGACGGCCAGCTCGGCGTTGCCGCCGCCATTCCCCACCGTGCGGGTGACCACGCGCCGATCCTGCCAGGAGGCGTCCACGCCCGCGCCGAGCACCGCCACCCGCCCGGCCACCCCGCCGCCCGGGACGTAGGGCGTCTCGGGCAGCGGCGGTCCGGGCGTGCTACCCCGCCGGAGCTGCGTCTCGACAAAGTTGATCTCCGCTGCCTCGACGCGGACCACGACCTGGCCCGGTCCCGCCACCGGCTCCGGCGCCTGCCCGGCCTCGATCACCTCGGGCCCGCCGAACCGGGTCACTCGCACCACTCGCATGCCGCCTGCTCCCTCGAATCCTTCGCGTCAATGTCCGTGGCCAGCTTGCAACCTCAACAAGACTTGAGGTCAAGCCGAGCCGCAGGATATGAAGCGATCGCGCAGGGCAGAGGAGGTGTACCCACCTAAGGAGCCCCCCGTGCCCGAGACCCGCAGCGATGCCACGGCATCCGCCGCCGGCGAACCTCATGACCGCCAGGACGCCGGCGACCCGCCACGCCACCGGGAGGATCCAGGTGATCCCCCCGGCCGCCGGGAGGCTCCCGGCCTGCCGTTCGGGCGGCCCGGCCGTCCCTTCTCCAGCACGCCCTTCACCTTCGGCTTCACCGCCGCCCTCGGCGTGCTGAGCGCCTGGCTGCTGGTCCAGTCGCTGACCGCGGCCAGCTCCGTGCTGATCGTGATCTCGATGGCGCTGTTCCTGGCGGTCGGGCTGAACCCCGTCGTGGAGTGGCTGTGCCGGCGGGGGGTGCCCCGGCGGCTGGCGATCGCGGCGGTGTTCGTGATGGTCATCGCGTTCTTCACCGGCTTCGCCTTCGCCATCGTGCCGGCCGTGTCGGACCAGGCCGGCCAGTTCGTCAAGCAGTTACCCACTTACGTCACCCAGCTGCAGAGCAACCCCCAGATCCGCGATCTCGACCAGCGCTACGGGCTGCTGGAGAAGGCCGCGCAGTACCTGACCAGCGGCCAGCTCGGCCAGCAGCTGTTCGGCGGGATCCTGGGCGTCGCGAGCATCGTCATCAGCGCCGTCTTCACCACGCTCACGCTGCTGATCCTGACGTTGTACTTCCTCGCCGCCCTGCCCTCCATCACGCGTACGGGCTACCGGCTGGTCCCCAGGACCCGGCGGCCCCGGGTGCAGATGCTCGGGGACGAGATCCTGCGCCGCGTCGGCGGATACGTGGCGGGCAACCTGCTCATCTCGCTGATCGCCGGGGTGACCTCGTTCGTCTTCCTGTCGATCGCGGGCGTGCCGTACGCGCTGCCGCTGTCCATCATCGTCGCCATCACCGACCTGATCCCGCTGATCGGCGCGGGCATCGGCGCGGCCATCGCGACGCTGAGCGCGCTGTTCGTCTCCCTGCCGGTCACGATCGCCACCCTGGTCTTCTTCATCGTCTACCAGCAGGTCGAGAACTACTGGATCGCGCCCAGGGTGATGAAGTCCTCGGTGGACGTGCCCGCGGCCACGACCATCGTCGCCGCCCTGATCGGCGGCACGCTGCTGGGCGTGGTGGGCGCGCTGCTGGCCATCCCGGCCGCCGCCGCGCTCCAGCTCATCGTGGCCGAGGTGGTGGTGCCCCGGCAGGAGCGGAATTGACCGCCGGCCCCGGTCCGCTGAGGGGATCATGGCGCGACCCCGACGGCAACCTCGTCGAGCTCAGCAACTACGTGCGGGGCTGAGCGGCAGCGCGCCGATGTCCACCAGCAGGTCGGCGCTCTCGCGGGTGGCCCGGATGGCGACGGCGTTGGGCTCGTCCACCTCCGCGACCCAGCGGACGGCCTCGCCGGGGGCCTTGCCGAACTGGACGTGCCGCTTGACGAGGCGGTCCAGGCGGACGCGGTCGTCGAGGTCGGCGTACCAGACCTCGGTCATGGCCGCGCGCACCTGCCGCCACGGCCCGTCGGCGGCCAGGAGGTAGTTGCCCTCGCTGACGACGACCCGCGCGTCCGGCGGGACCGGGATGGCGCCCGCGATCGGCTGCTCGATCTCGCGGTCGAAGGACGGCGCGTAGACGATGTTCGCGGTCTCGGCGCGGACGCGGCGCAGGAGCGCGAGGTAGCCGTGGGCGTCGAAGGTGTCGATGGCGCCCTTGCGCCGGCGCCACCCGAGCCGTTCGAGCTCGACGTCGGCCAGGTGGAAGCCGTCCATCGGCACCCACACGGCCGGCAGCCCGGCCGCGGTGAGCCGACCGGCCAGCCAGCCGGCCAGCGTGGACTTGCCCGCGCCCGGGCACCCCGCGATGCCCAGCACGACCCGCTCGCCGGCCGCGGCGAGCCCGCGCACGCGCTCGACGAGGTGCTCCCCCGTCAGGTCCAGGGGGTTGGGGACGTCGCAGTGGCTCAAGGTGCTCCTCGGATCGGGTGGGCCGCGTCACAGCGTAACGATGCCGTGGGCGGCCAGATCCGCGCCAGGGGTCAGCCGTCCGCGACGCCGTCGTAGTCGACCAGCAGGTGGCGCGGCCCCCGCAGGACGGCGCTCGGCCGGTAGGGCGGCGGGTCGGTGACGAGCCGGGGGTTGCGCAGCCTGCGGATCAGCTCCGACAGCACGATCTGGGCTTCGAGCCTGGCCAGCGGCGCGCCGAAGCAGTAGTGGACGCCGCCGCCGAAGCCCAGGTGCTCGTTGCGCGGGCGGTCGAGCGCGAACCGGCCGGGGTCGGCCAGGTGGGCGGGGTCACGGCTGCCCGCGGCCAGGGCGAGGACGATGGGCGAGCCGGCCGGAATGGTGGTGCCCGCGATGGTGATGTCGTCGAGGGCGATCCGCGAGGACACGAGCTGCACGGGCGGCTCGTAGCGCAGCAGCTCCTCGACGGCGGGAATGATCAGACCGGGGTCGGTGCGGACCCGTTCCAGCAGGTCCGGGTGGCGCAGGAACGTGAGCATGCCGTTGGCGATCAGGTTGATCGTGGTCTCATGGCCGGCGATCAGCAGCAGCACGGAGGTCGCGACGACCTCCTGCGGCGTCATGGCCCCGTCGGGGCCGTGATAGGTGATCAGCCCGGACAGCAGGTCTTCGCCCGGCTGCCCGCGCCGGACCTCGGCCAGCCCGGCGAGATAGCGCTCCAGCTCCAGCCCGGTGGCCTGGCGCAGCCGCTCGCGTTCCGCCCGGTCCTCCTCGCCCGGGCCGAGCGTCTCGATGATCTGGTCGGCCCAGGCGTGGAACTGCGGCTCGTCCTCCTGGGGCACGCCGAGCAACCGGCAGATCACCGCGACGGGCAGCGGGTAGGCGACCTCGTCGACGACGTCGGCCTGCCGCTTGCCCGCGATGCCGTCGATCAGCCCCGTGGTGATGGCGAGCATCTCCGGGCGCAGCCCGTCGATGAGGCCGGGCGAGTGAGGGGGCCCGAAGTGGTGCATGGTCAGGCGGCGCAGCCGGTCGTGCTCGGGCGGGTCCAGCCCGATGAACGACACCGTGCGCTCCTCCTGCGGCGGCGCGGTCGCGAGGTTGCGGCGGTCGGAGCTGACCCGCGGGTCGTGCAGCAGCGCGACGATCTCCCGGTACGTGCTCACCACGTACGTGCCGTCCTCCTGCCGCGCCACCGGCGTCTTGCGGAGCTCGTCGAAGAGCGGATACGGGTCGGCGCGGCGCGCGGGGTCGAGGATCTGCTCGAAGACGCTGGGTGAGGTCATGACCTTCGGCTCTCGTCGATGTCGATGTCGGTACGGGTGGCTGGCGCGGCGGTCAGTGCCGCAGGGAGGCGCGGCGTTCCGCCGGGTCGTGGCCGGTCACCACGACGGTCGCCCCCGCGGTGGCGACCAGGCGCTCAGGCACCCCAGCGGGTACGGGAGCCGCCTCCTCGCGCTGGTCGACGTGCCGGAAGGCGGGCGGGAACGGCTCGGCCCGCTCGATCAGGCGCTGGTAGAACTCCAGCCAGATGCCCTGGTCGAAGGTGACCGCCGCGGTGACGCGCCCCTGATAGCCGTAGACGGCGACGAACCGGTGCTCGGACGTCGAGCCCTGGGTGATCATGATCTCGTCGGCGAAGGTGGGCACCCCGACCGACTTGATGTTCACCCCGAACTGGCTCGACCAGAACACCGGCACCGACAGGTGCGGCCAGCGGTGCGCCTGGTCGCTGACCATGTTGTGGGCGGCGATCTCGGCCTGCGCGACGGCGTTCCCCCAGTGCTCCAGCGTCATGAACTGGTACTGGTAGAGCGGATGCGGGAAACGGGCGATGTCGCCGGCGACGAAGACGTCGTCGGTGACCAGGCCGTTGGTGTCCACCGCGCGGCAGCCGGCGTCGCAGGCCACCCCCCACACGCCGGCGGCCAGCCCGGAGTCGTGCAGCCACTCGACGTTGCGGATCGAGCCGAGCGCGACGACGGCCACCTCGGCCTCCACCGTGCTCCCGTCCGACAGCCGCGCGCAGCGCAGCCGTCCTTCCGCGTCGCCTTCCAGGTCCGTGACCGTCGTGTCGCACCGCAGGTCCACGCCGTGCTCGCGCTGCAGCCGCGCGGCCACGTCGCCGATCATCGAGCCGAGCGCGTTCACCAGCGGGGCCGGGCCGCGCTCGACGACCGTCACCTCCAGGCCCATCGCGCGGCAGACCGAGGCGATCTCGCAGCCGGTGAACCCGGCGCCGAGGATCAGCACCCGGCTCGGGCGGGCGGCCAGCGCCTCGCGCAGCCCGGCCGCGTCCTCCAGGGTGCGCAGCGTGTGGACGCCCTTCAGCCGGGCCGCGGCCTCGTCCGGCCAGGGCCGGGCGCGGGTGCCCGTGGCCAGCAGGACGCGGTCGAAGCCGATCTCGCGCCCGTCGGCCAGGCGGACCTGCTTGCCCGCCACGTCCAGGCCCGTGGCCGGGGTGCCGCACAGCCACTCGGCCTCGACCTCGCGCAGGCGCGGCAGGAAGGTGTGGCCGACCGGCACCTGCCCGGTGAGCACCTGCTTGGACAGGGGCGGCCGGTCGTACGGCTCGCGTACCTCGTCGCCGATCAGGGTCAGCGAGCCGGTGAAGCCCTCTCTCCTGAGCACGCCCGCGGCTCTGGCGCCGGCCAGCGAGGCGCCGACGATGACGATGCGCCCGTCCTTCATGAAGCCGGGGTTCGCCGCCGCCCGGGGCCGCTCGACGGGCTGCGGCATCGCCGTCCAGTCGGGGTGGATGGCCTGGACCGGGCAGGCCGCCGCCGCCCGCAGCACGTGCTCGCGCCGCTCGTCGCCCGGGTCCAGGTCGTACAGGAGGGCCTCGTCGTGCATGGTGAAGACGTCCGGAGCGAGGAACGCGCACTGCCCGTACCCCTGGCAGCGCGTCAGATCGACGACGACTTTCACGAACCCACTCCCCCGTTGAGCGCGACGCCGCGCCGGCGTGCCCCCGCACGCGTCCGGGCGCGGGCCCGGCCAGGGCAGACCTACCCCGTGCGGGCCGCCCGGTAAGCCGGGTCCGCCCCGATCATTCCCCTGTCTTTGCAGGCCGGAGGGCTGTCAGGGCGCCGAGAAGCCCATGAACAGGCGCAGCCTGGACCGGCCGTCCGGATGGTCGAGCTGGATGCGGTCGCACACGCGGCGGATCACGAAGAGCCCCATGCCGCGGGTGGGATGCGGCCCCGGCGTGCGGTGGAGGTGCTCGGAGCGCAGGACGCCGGCGTTGTCCACCACTTCCACGGTGATGCCAGGACCGTCGACGCAGGCGTTGAGCGTCCCGCCTTCGCCGCCGTGGTCCAGGACGTTGGTGACGGCTTCGTTGACGGCCAGGGCGAGCAGGTCCGCGCGGTCGGCCGGCATGCCGGCGGCGGTGGCGTAGTCGCGTACGAGATTGCGCGCCGCGGCCAGGTCCGCGCTGATGGAGATGCTTAATCCGAGCGAGTCGCCCAACGTGTCCTGTCCCGTCTTGTCTTCGTGCCGTCTCGCGCGTAGGCCCGTCCAGTATGTCGAGGGTCTTCCGAATGCGCCCCGAAAGGGGTCAGGATCCCGCGAACGGCTCCCTCTGAAGCGGCAGCCACAGCACGAACCGGGCCCCGGCGTCGGAGTCCTCCAGCGTCAGCGTGCCGCTGTGGGCCGCCGCGATCTCGCGGGCGATGGCCAGGCCGAGCCCGGTGCCGCCGGCGTCGCGGTTGCGCGAGGCGTCCAGGCGGGTGAAGCGCTGGAAGACGATCTCACGCTGGTCGGGAGCGATGCCGGCGCCGTCGTCGAGCACTTCCATCACGGCGTCGTCGCCCTCCTGCCGCACCGACACGACGATGCGCGTCTCGGCGTGCCGCTCGGCGTTGTCCAGCAGGTTCGTCAGCAGGCGGGCCAGCTGCAGCCGGTCGCCCGTGACGATCACGCCCGGCTCCAGGAAGGTGACGACCCGCTTGTCACGCGGTCTGGCGGTCTCGGCGGCGGCCAGCTCGCCCAGGTCCAGGTCCTCGTAGTCGCCGGTGGCGCCGGCGTCCAGCCTGGTCAGTTCGAGCAGGTCGGTGACGATGGCCTGCAGCCGGTCCAGGCTGCTCAGCACCTCGTTGCCCACCTCCTGCCAGTCGGTGTCCTCGGGGTGCAGCATGGCGTCCTCGACCTGGGTGCGCATGGCGGTGATCGGGCTGCGCAGATCGTGCGAGGCGTCGCCGGCGAACCTGCGCTGCTGCTCCATGGCGGCCACCTGCCGCTCCATCGCCGCCTCCAGCCGCTCCAGCGTCTCGTTCCCGGTCTCGGCCAATGTCCTGATCTCGTCGTCCAGGTTGTCCGGCACGGGGAGGCGCATCCCGCCCCCGCCCGCGGTGATCTCGCCCAGCCGCCTCGTGATGCTCTCGACGGGCGCCAGCGTCCGCGCCACGATCCGCGACACGCCGAACCAGGTCAGGACGACGAGCAGCGCCGTCACGCTGACCTGGAACACGACCACCTGCGGGCTGACGTACCAGGGCACCGACGCGGTGAAGCCGTAGATGACCCACACGCCCTCCGGCTGGTACGCGCGCAGAGCCACCACGATCTCGCACCGGCCGGGGAACCCGGGCAGGTCGCAGAGCTCCTCGACGTCGTTGGCCCGGTCCCGGGTGGGCATGTCCTCGGTGAGCCGGGGCTGGCCGGCCAGGTTCGGCGTGGAGGACTTCACGCGCCCGCCCGGGTCGACCACCTGGACGCCGTCGAGCTCGGGCACGCTCAACGTCTTGGGCAACCGGTTCCGCTTGACCAGGAGCAGCACGCGCAGGGTCTTGCTGGACACTTCATGCGCCCGGGCCTCGGTCGCCTGGCTCCTGATCCCGTACAGCACGAAGGCGCTGACGACGATGTTCAGCAGCAACATGGCGATGCCTGCGAACAGTGCCAGCCGCACCCGCAACGACCGGCCCGACCATATGCTCACGCGCCTTCCCCCGGCGGTCAGAACATCACAGTCATCGCGTTCGCCGCTAATCCCGGGAGATTCCTCGACAAATCCGGATTAACAGCGCCGGAAAGCCAGAATCCCATTCGGTACGACTGCCCGCAGAGTCCGGAAATCGTCACACTCCGTGAGACACCAACCGTTACGGTCACGAACCGTGTGCTGACAAAGAGTCAACCCGCCATTCGTGACGTTTCTTCGCATCTGCACCTTGAAGTACATCTGCCCCGTCGGCATAGTGGACGGACCACAGGCGTACCAGTCGCGGCAGGCATCGCGGAGGCCGGCCGGAACCAGATGCCACGACTGCCCAGAGGCGTATGGCCCACGCGCAGAATGGACACCATGCATGAGCTCGCCCCTGCCGATCCGCACCAAGTTACTCAGGATCCTCCTGCTTCCGCTGGTCTCCATGGTCGTTCTGTGGGGGTTCATCGCGTACTCCAGCGTGGACGAGATCGCCACGGTCTCCCAGACCCAGGACCGGTGGGAGGCCATCGGCTCGCCGGTGCTCCAGCTCATCGTGGAGTTGCAGCGGGAGCGGCAGCTCTCGGCTGAGGCGGTGCGGGGCACGGCGGCGTACGCGCCGCTTGGCGAGCAGCGGCGGATCACCGACAGCAAGGCCGAGCGGCTGCGGGAGGTCATCGGCTCCGTCGACGTCGAGTCGGCGGGCGCGGAGACCCCGGCCCAGGTGCGGGCGCTGGTGCAGGCCCTCGACGGGCTGCGCTCGCTGCGTGCCTCGGCCGACGGAGGCGTGCTGGCCCCGCCGCTGACGATCATCGAGGCGTACAACAACCTGATCGCCACCGCGAACCGGCAGTTCAACGACCGCGACGCGCTGAGCGACGTCTCGGCCTACCGCGCGGTGCGCGGCATGGCCGCCTACAGCTCCACGGCCGAGTACCTGGGCCGCGAGCACGCGGTGCTCACCAGCACGATCGTGCAGCGCAAGATGACCCCCACCGACCGGGGCGCGTTCGTCGCCGCGATGGCCAGCCGCCGGCTCGTCTTCGCCAACGCCGAGCGCGACATGGGACCCGAGCTGCGGGCGAACTACGACAATCTGGTCGCGAGCGCCCCATACAAGCGGCTGGTCGAGGTCGAGGACGAGCTGTTCGGCTGGGACACCAACGGCGCGCCGCCGGTCGAGCCCGCGCAGTGGAAGAGCGACGCCGAGACCCTGCTCACCGCGCTCAACCACGACACGCAGGAGGAGCTCGCCCGCGCCGCGGTGGCGGCCGAGGAGCAGAAGAGCGGGGCGTACTGGCGGATCGGGCTGGTCCTCGCACTGGGCCTGGCCGTGGTGGTGGCGTCGCTGGCGCTGTCGTACCGGTTCGGCCGCTCGCTCATCGACGAGCTGCGGCGGCTGCAGGCCTCGGCGGTGGAGCTGGCCGAGCAGCGGCTGCCCTGGCTGGTCGAACGGCTGCGCCGCGGCGAGGACGTCGACCCGGCCACCGAGGCTCCCGGTTTGGACCGTGCCGAGACCGCCGAGGTCGATCGCGTGGTGCACGCGTTCTCGGCCGTACGCCGCACCGCGGTCGAGGCCGCCGTGGGCCAGGCGACCCTGCGCAAGGGCGTCGGCCAGGTCTTCCTCAACCTGGCCCGCCGCAACCAGGCGCTGCTGCACCGCCAGCTCGCGCTGCTCGACACCATGGAGCGCCGGGTCGACGAGCCGGAGGTCCTGGAGGACCTGTTCAAGCTCGACCACCTGACCACCCGCATGCGGCGGCACGCCGAGAACCTGATCATCCTGTCCGACTCCGCGCCCGCCCGCCGGTGGCGCGACCCGGTGCCGCTGTTCGACGTCGTGCGCGCGGCGGTGCTGGAGGTCGAGGACTACACCCGGATCACCGTCGCGCCGATGCCGCACGCGCCGCTGCTGGTCGGCGCCACCGTCACCGACGTCATCCACCTCGTCGCCGAGCTGGTCGAGAACGCCGCGGTCTTCTCACCGCCCGACACGAGCGTGCACGTCCGCAGCGTGAACGCGGCCAACGGCTTCGCGCTCGAAGTGGAGGACCGGGGGCTGGGGCTGAGTCAGACCACCCTCGACGACCTGAACGCCCGGCTGGCCGAGCCGCCGGAGTTCGACCTGGCCGACAGCGACCGGCTCGGCCTGTTCGTGGTGTCCAGGCTGGCCGGGCGGCACGGCATCAAGATCATGCTGCGCCGCTCGCCGTACGACGGGACCACCGCGATCGTGCTGCTGCCCTCGGCCATGCTCGTCTACGCCGACGCGCCGGCCACCGGGCCCGCCGACCGTGGGGCGCCGCTCACCAGCCGGCCGCTGCGCGCGATCGGCACGGCCCCCGCCGGGCCCCGGCACGGTGGCGGCACCGTCGTGAACGGCCACAGCGTCCCGGCCGGCTTCGGCGACCCGCCTGTCCCTGATGGCGCCTTCGACGGCTCGCCGATCGCCGGCGGCCTGCCGGGCTTCGGCGACCCGGCCGTTCCCGGCGGGCTGCCTGATCCGGCTGTGCACGCTCAGGAGACCGAGAGCGTGGCCTGGTTCGAGGCCCGCCAGACGCCGAAGCCGAACCCGGCGACCGCGCCTCCGCCCGGAGCCGAGCCGGCACCCCGGCCTGAGCCGACGACCAGACCAGTGACCGGACCTGCAACCGGCCCGCTGACCGGCGACCCGGCGACCGGGCCTGTGACCGGGCCGCTGACCGTACCGGCGCAGGGGCCGGTGACCGGCTCTGTGACCGGGCCTGAGGCGGCGGGTGCGCCGGTTTCCAGGCCTGTCGGTGAGCCGGTGGCCGAGCCGGCTCGCCGTCCGGCCATGCCGCCGCGCCCAGCCGTCGAGTGGAGCGTCACCGTCCCGGCTCACGAGGCGGACGAGGATCTCGACGGTTTGCCGATGCGCGTACCGCAGGCCAGCATGGCCCCCCAGCTACGGACCTCCGGCCGCGCCGAGCGGCGCGCGGTCTCGGCGCGCTCGCCGGAAGAGCTCGCGCAGCTCATGTCGTCGATGCAACGCGGGTGGCAGCAAGGCCGCCAGACCGCGGAGCAGGGACAAGATTTGTGGAACCGAAAGGACGACCATCCCGATGTCCGACCCCAGAAATGAACTGAGCTGGCTGCTCGACGATCTCACCCAGCGCGTCCCGGGCATCAAGCACGCCATCGTGCTGTCCGCCGACGGCCTGGCCATGGGCGGCTCCAGGGAGCTGACCAGGGAGGACTCCGAACACCTGTCCGCCATCTCCGCCGGCAGCCACAGCCTCGCCATGGGCGCGGGACGGCACTTCGGCCTGGGCGGTGTACGACAGACGATCATCGAGATGGAGGGCGGCTTCCTGTTCGTCACCGCGGCCGGCCAGGGCGCCCGGCTGGCCGTGCTCGCCGCGGGCGACGCCGAGCTGGGCATGGTCACGTACGAGATGGCGCTCATGGTCAAGAGGGTCGGCGAGCACCTCTCCTCGCAGCCGAGGGGAGCGGCACCGGCACCCGCCTGGAACGGCGCGAGACCGTGACAGGCGAAGATCCCGGGCCGCTGATCCGGCTGTACGGGCTGACCGGCGGCCGGGCGCGCCCGCAGGGCGAGACGTTCGACCTGGTCGCCATCGTCACGACGGTCGACGGCGCGTACCAGCCCGCGGACCTGATCCCGGAACATCGCGCCGTGCTGTCGGCGTGCCGCAGGCCCACGCCGGTGGCGGACGTCGCGGCGCACCTCCGGCTGCCGCTCAACATCACCCGGGTGATCCTGGGTGACCTGCGGCGCGAGGGTCTGATCACCATCGAGCGCCCACGTCCCATCGCGCAGACGTTCGACGAACGCATCTACAGGGAAGTGCTGCATGGACTACGCAGCCTCTGAGCCGGGGACGACCGCGGTCGCCTCGGCCTTGGCCATCAAGATCCTCATCGCGGGCGGCTTCGGCGTCGGCAAGACGACCATGGTCGGCACCATCAGCGAGATCCGGCCGTTGCACACCGAGGAGCTGCTGAGCGACCGTGGCATCGGGGTGGACGACACCTCGGGCGTGGAGTCCAAGAGCACCACCACCGTGGCGCTGGATTTCGGCCGCATCACCTTCCGTGAGGGGCTGTGGCTGTACCTGTTCGGCACCCCTGGGCAGGACCGGTTCTGGTTCATGTGGGACGAGCTGGCGCTCGGCGCGCTCGGCGCCGTCGTCCTGGCCGACACCCGCCGCCTGCAGGACAGCTTTCCCGCGGTGGACTATTTCGAGCAGCGCGGCATCCCGTTCGTGGTCGCCGTGAACTGCTTCGACGGCGCCCGCCGCCACGACCCGGTCAAGGTGCGCAGGGCGCTCGGCCTCGGCGAGAACATCCCCATCGTGCTGTGCGACGTGCGCGACCGCGACTCCGTCAAGAGGGTGCTCACCACGCTGGTCACGTACGCGGTGGAGGGCGCCTGAGCGGCACCCGTCAGGCGGGCCGCAGCCCGGCGAGCTTGCGGCCGGTCTCCGACGCCGGATCGGCGGTGTACATGACGGCCAGGAGCTCGGGCTCGCCGGGGGACGACAGCGTCTCGTAGCCGAAGTCGAGCCGCCCGAACTCGGGATGGTCCATCAGCTTGACGCCGAAGGTCTTCTCGGCGACGTGGTGCTCCTCCCACAGGCGGCGGAATCCGGGGTCGGCGGACAGGTCGGCGATCAGGGCCGCCAGCAGGGGATCACCCGGGTGCCTGCCCGCGTACAGCCGCAGGTACGCGATCGTCTCGGCGGCCACGGCCGGCCACTCCCGGTAGAGAGTGCGGGCCTGGGGGTTCAGGAACGTCTGGCGGGCCATGTTGCGCTCGCCCGGCGGCATGGCGGTGAACCCGGAGATCCGGTCGCCGAGCGCGTTCCAGGCGAGCACGTCCATCCGCCGGCCGAGGATGAACGCCGGTACGTGCGCCGCCATGTCCAGCAGCAACCGCATCCCGGGCCGCACCTCGCCGGCGACGGGCTCCCCGCGGGCCGGGCGGAGCAGGTCGGTCAGGTGCGACCGCTCGATGACGTCCATCCGGAGCACCCGGGCGATCGCGTCCAGGACGGCGTCGGAGACGTTCTGCACGCGGGCCTGTTCGAGCCGGATGTAGTAGTCGACGCTCACGCCGGCGAGCAGCGCGACCTCCTCGCGCCGCAGCCCGGCCACGCGCCGCCGGCCACCGGCCGACAGCCCGGCCTCCTCGGGACGGATCCGAGCCCGGCGGGAACGCAGGAACTTGCCCAGGTCACCTTCCACGTCAGCAAGGGTAGTACTGCGGTTACCAGGAAAACGCATGCTCTGGGTAGCTTCGTCCGATTCGGCCACTGTTGTTCCCGTCGAACGAAACGAAGGGAACCCCTGATGAGCTACCAGAATCTCGCCGGACGCGTCGCGATCGTCACCGGAGCGGCCAGCGGCATGGGCGAGTCGACGGCGCGGCTGCTGGCGGCGGGCGGGGCGAAGGTCGCCCTGCTGGCCAGGCGCGCCGACCGGCTGGCCGCGCTGGCGAAGGAGATCACCGCCGCGGGCGGCACCGCGCTGGCCGTCACGGTGGACGTGACCAGCGACGACGACGTCGCCGCGGCCGTGGAGCTGATCCACGCCGAGCTGGGCCGGGTGGATCTGGTCGTCAACGCGGCGGGCGTGATGCTGCCCAACCCCCTGGACGACGGCCGGCTGGACGAGTGGACACGGATGATCGACACCAACGTGACGGGCGCGCTGCGGATCATCCGGGCGTTCACCGCGGACCTGCTCGCGGCGGCGGCCGAGGGGCGCACGGCCGACCTGGTGAACATCTCCTCCATCGGCGCGCACGCGGTCTTCCCCGCCTACGCCGTCTACGCCGCCACGAAGGCGGCGCTGACCCACCTGTCCGCGTCGCTGCGCGCGGAGTTCGGGCCCCGGGGCGTCCGCGTCACCAACATCGAGCCCGGCCTGACGGACACCGAGCTGGGCGGGCACGTCTCCAACGATGAGCTGAGCGCGCAGCTGGACGGGATGTACGAGGCGTTCACCGCCATGACGGCGGACGACATCGCCGACCTCATCGGCTACACGGTCAGCCGGGACAGGCGCGTCAACCTGCGCCAGGTCATCGTCCTGCCCACCGGCCAGGCATGACAGGCACGGCTTCACCGGGCGCACAGGCAGCACGAGCCGCGCGTGCAGGCAGCACAAGCCGGGCGCACAGGCGGCACGAGCCGGGCGTCGTGACAGGCGGCACGAGGGAGGGTCACCAGGGCACGGTGGTGCCGTCCCAGGAGAAGAAGCCGCCGGTCGGGCCGTCGTCCGGCAGGAGGGCGAGCCGCACCGCCCCGGCCGCGCCCTCCGCCGGGTCCTCCCCCGCCGCGGCGGCCCGCGCGTTGAGCCCGGTCGCCCGCAGGCCCGGCGCCAGGGCGTTCACCTTGAACCCGTCGGCGGCCAGCGCCTGGGCGTAGTAGAGCGTCAACGCGTTGAGCGCCGACTTGGACGAGCGGTAGGCGGCCCCCGCTCCGGCCGCGACGGCGAACTCGCGCTCCGGGTCCGCGCTCCAGGCCAGCGAGCCGGTGCCGCTGGAGACGTTCACGATGCGGGGTCTGGAGGAGCGGCGCAACGCCGGCAGGAACGCGTTGGTGACCGCGAGGACCCCGAACAGGTTCGTCTCGTACGTACGGCGGAAGCTGTCGACGTCGGCCTCCGGAGCCGGACGGCCGTCCACCATGATGCCGGCGTTGTTGACCAGGGTGTCCAGGCCATCGACCTGCCGCGCGGCCGCGGCGATGCCGGCCGCGTCGGTGACGTCGAGGACCAGCGGACGCGCGCCGCCCCCGATCTCCTCGACGGCCCGCTCGCCCCGCCCCGCGTCCCGGGAGCCGACGTAGACGGTCATGCCCTCGGCGGAGAGCCGGCGGGCGATCTCCAGGCCGATGCCCGTGTTCGCACCGGTGACCAGTGCTGTGTAATCCTTCATGACATCGACGATTCCGCAGCCGCACGGCTCCAGCCAGGGACAACCGATCCCTGGCAGCCGGGAAGGAGGCGCCCGATGGCGAGGGTGGATCTGGCCAGGTTCCTGCGGGCGCGGCGGGAGTCCCTGCGCCCCGCCGACGTCGGGCTGCCCGCCGACCGGCGCCGCCGCACGCCCGGTCTGCGCCGCGAAGAGGTCGCCGAGCTGGCGCACATGTCCGTCGACTACTACGCCCGCCTCGAACAGGCCCGCGGTCCCCGCCCGTCGCCGCGGATCCTCGACGCCCTCACCGGCGCGCTCAGGCTCGGCCCCAGCGAGCGCACCCACCTCTTCACCCTGGCCGGCGCCGGCCCCGCGCCGCCCGCCGACCCGGCGCACCGGGTCCGCCCGCACGTGGCGAGCCTGCTGGACCGCATCCCCGGCACGGCGGCCATCGTCACCGACGCCACCTACGACGTCATCGCCTGGAACCCGCTCGCCCGCGCGCTGCTGGGCGGCGGCTTCGGCGGGCAGCCGAACCTGGCCCGCCGCCGCTTCCTGGGCCTCGACGACATGTACGACAGCTCCAGCGCGGAGGAGTTCGGCCACATCGTGGTCGCCAGGCTGCGCCGCGCCGCCGCCCGCTACCCGCACGACGAGGCGCTCACCCGCCTGCTGGCCGAGCTGCGCGCCGGGAGCGAGGAGTTCGTCCAGATCTGGGAGGACAACCCCGTGCACGCCCCCGGCCACCGCACCAAGGTCGTCGACCACCCGGCGGCCGGCCGGCTGCGGCTGAACTGCGACGTGCTGACCGTGCCCGACGACGACCAGGAGGTCGTCTTCATCACCGCGGACCCGGGCACCTCCCACGCCCGCGCGCTACGCCACCTGGCCGCCGCCGGCTGACCTCGCCGGACGTACGGCGTGGTAGAGCCGCGCGGCGGCCACCGCCGTGCCCGCCGTCGCCGCCGACACCAGCCAGATCATGAACGTCGGATAGAGATAGACCACCTGGATCCACATGATGTCGCCACCCCGGGCGAGCACGCGGAAGATCGGGGCGATCGCCGCGCACAGGGCGAGCGGCCGCGCCCGGTCGTGCCGATCGACCAGCCGAGGGCGTACCCGGGGTTCTGCTTGGACGGCGTGCGCAGCTCCTTTGACGCTCCGGGGCGAGAGTACGCCGGTGTCCTGGGCGATCAGCCAGCGCGCCATGTCGCCGGCGCTGCTGAGGACTCCCCCTGAGCCGTTGCCGAACCCGGCCGGCTCGGGCAGGGCGATGGCCCGGCCGAGGACGTACAGGTGGCCGCGGGCGCTGCCGGGCAGGTCGCGGTCGGTGTCGATGGTCCTGCTGCGCCGCATGCCGAGCGGCGCGAACACGTTCGCGTCCAGGTAGGCCGCGAACGGCCGGCCGCTCACCACTTCGACGAGCCGCGCGGCGATCTGGTAGTTGGTGTTGTGGTAGCTGAAGGCGGCGCCCGGCTCGGCGGCGAGCTCCGGCAGGTACGCCCGCACCGCCATCCGTCCGAGGAGGCGATACGGCATGGAACGCCTCAAGGAAGCCGGAGCCTCGACGCAGGACCGGGGAACTACACGGGGGCCGTGTCGTCCAGCAGCGGCAGCCGCAGGACGAAGTCGGCGCCCAGGGGCGAGTCCTCGACGGTCAGGCTGCCGTGGTGCGCCTGGGCGATGGCGCGGGAGATCGCCAGGCCCAGGCCGCTGCCCTGAGGGTCGCGGCGGCGTGCCTCGACCAGGCGGGCGAAGGGCTCGAACACCCGCTCGCGATCCTCCTCCTCGATGCCGATGCCGTCGTCGCGCACGCTGACCACCGCGTGCCCCTCCGACCGCGCCACCCGTGCCTCCACCCGGCTGCGAGCGTGCCGCTGGGCGTTGAGCAGCAGGTTCACCAGCACCTCCGCGAGCTGCACGGGGTTGCCGCAGACCTCCACGTGCTCGTCGGCGTAGACCTGGATCGGCACCTTCGTGCACCGCAGCACGGCCTCCGCCCGTACCAGAGCGGTCAGGTTCACCCGCTCCGGCCGGTGCGGGGACGTGCGGACGCGGGCCAGCATCAGCATCTCGTCGATGATCAGCTGGCAGCGCTCCACCGTCCCGAGCGCGTCCCTGATGGCCAGCCGCGGATCCACCTCGGGATACAGGGCCGACTCCTCCAGCTGGGCGCGCAGGCCGGTCAGCGGCGTACGCAGCTCGTGCGACACCATCGAGGCGAAATGGCGCTGGTGCTCGACCGCTTCCTGCAGGCGGGACAGCGTCTCGTTCGCGGTTCTGGCCAGCCGGGCGATCGCGTCCCTGCCGGGCGGCTCCGGCACGCGCAGCCCGAGATCCGTCACCGTGACCCTGGCGATCCGCCGCCGCATCTGCTCCACGGGCCGCAGCGCCTGCCCGATCAGCAGCCAGGCCGTCATCACCAGCAGCGCGCTGCCCGTCAGCACGCCCGCGGCCAGGTACAGCTCCAGGCGGTGCGTGCCCAGGATCGCCGGCTGGTCCCGCCCCGCGTAGACGACGTGCGACTCACCGCCCCACAGCAGTTGTTCCTCCTGCGGCGAGGGCCTGGTGGCGGTGAGCATGACGCATCCCGACCCGGAGCACTCGGTGAAGTCCTGGATCCGGTCGTCGGACTGGGGCCAGTGCTCGCTCAGCGCCGGGCGTCCGGCGGCCGCCCTGCTGGCCGAGACCACTTTCCCGGTCGGGTCGACGAGCTGCAGCAGGTCGACCTCGGACGTGGTGACGGGCGGCGGCGGCGTGGCCGTGTCCATCGACCCGATCCAATCGGTGGTCGCGCGCCGCGTGTCCGCGAAGACGCTGTGCTCGATGTTGCTGCGGATCACCATGTCCGCGGCCACGGCGATCGCGCTGAGGGCGATCAGCGACAGGACGCCGGTCGCCACCACCAGGATCGCCTGCACGGAAAGCCGATAGGAAGGAAATGACACGCGATACCCCTCTGGCCACCTCCTATCACTTCCCGCACCGATCGACGCGAATTACCCGCGGATGGTCAAAGCCCCTTGACCACGCCGAGGCATGGTCAAGGGGGGTCGGGCGGTCAGGCCGCGTCGCAGTGCACGACTCCATATACGGCAAATACGTCGAAATTACGCGACAGGTCGGAATTTGCGGCATGATCTCGCAGGTGCGTACCCGGATCGCTTCCTCCTTGATCGTCCTGGCCACGGCCACCGCCTGCGGTCTGCCCCAGCAGGCCGCGCCATCGACAGCCGCGCCACCGCCGACCGGCACCGCACCGGCCACCACTCCCCCGACCGCTTCCCCGGCCACTCCCGGTGCGCCGGGTCAGGACACCCGGCCGGCGCTGGCGCAGACGGTCAGCACGATGACGGAGAGCCTCAAGGTCGAGGTCGTCGGCCTGAACCGGATCAAGGGCAAGCACCTGGTCGCCCAGCTCAGGCTGACCAACACCGGCGACGGCAAGCACCTGCCGTGGACCGGCGAGATGGGCGACAACACCCGGCCGCTCGGCCAGATCCGCTGGGCCTCCGGCATCGGCGTGCTCGACGCGCAGGCGCGCTCCTGGATCCTGCCGTACCAGCCGGCCGACTTCCCATGCCTGTGCAGCGACCAGGACCGCGACGGGCTCGGCTACTTCATCGACGCCGGTGAGTCGATCACCGTGTACGCGGTCCTGCCCGCCCCCTCGGGCAACCCCGCGACCACCACCGTCGTCACCCCCGTGGGCCCGCCGATGCCGGACGTCCCGATCAGCGACGATCCGCCGGTGACCCTGCCCGGCATGACGATCCCCGACCCGGACGCCGAGCCCGTCACCACCGTCACCCGCCGGCTGGTCACCCCGTCGGAGTCGCCGGACAACGCGGAGGAGACCGCCGACGACGGTACGGACCTGCGGATCAGCCTCTCCTCGGACGTGCTGTTCGCGGTGGACAAGGCCACCCTCACGGCCAAGGCCCGCGCCGTGCTCGCGCGTACCGCCAAGCTCGTCGACGCCTCGCCCGGCTCCCGCGTACAGGTGGACGGGCACGCGGACTCCTCGGGCACCGACGCCATCAACGACCCGCTGTCCACCCGCCGCGCCCAGGCCGTGCGCAAGGCGCTGACCGCCCTGATCACCCGGCAGGGCGTGCGGCTCCAGGCCAAGGGGTACGGCTCCCACCGCCCCCTCTACGGCAACGACACCGACGAGGGCAAGCGGCGCAACCGCCGCGTCACCGTCACCTTCGCCAAGCCTCAGGAGCAGGCGAGCCCGGCCACCTCCGTACCGTCCGCGACCCAGGGGGACGGCGAGCTGACCGGCACCGGCAAGGCGGCGGGCCAGCCGATCGCCATGCGGGTCACCGGCCTGCGGCGGCTGCCGGGCGGGCTCGGCCTGCTGACCTACCGGGTCAAGAACGAGGGCGACGCCGAAGCCTGGTTCAACGAGCTGCACCAGGCACGGGACTGGATGTCGTTCAAGTATCAGGCCGCCTCCAACATCACCTTGACCGACGCGGCCACCCGCCGCCGATACCTGCCCGGCCGCCTCCAGGTGCCCGCGGACGACGGCGACACCGACTCCTACTGCGCCTGCACGGACGTGTCGGGCGTGCGGCTGAGCACCGAGAAGTTCGGTCCGGGCCAGGAGCGGGAGTTCTGGAGCCTGTTCGCGCTGCCCGATGCGGCCTCCACGCTCCAGGTGAAGATCGCGACGTTCCGCGAGCTGCGGGTGCCCGTCCAGTAGGCCGCGAAAACAGCCGGGAAGGAGCGCGTCCGGGCGGGCAAGAGCAGATGTGCCCTTCTCATTCCGGAGTTCTTGAGTGATCACCGCCCCAGACGCGTTCACGGCGGTCTTCGACGCCCACTACGCGGAGATCCGCCGCTATCTCGGCCGCCGGGTCGGCCTCGACGTGGCCGAGGACCTCGCGGCCGAGACCTTCCTGATCGCCTTCAGGCGGCGTGAACTGTTCGACGCCTCGTCCGGCGAGGTCAGGCCGTGGCTGTACGGCATCGCCACGAACCTCATCAGGCGGCACCGGCGGGCCGAGCTGCGCCACTATCGCGCGCTGGCCAGGACCGGGCCGCCGCCCGACGACGACGGGCACGACCAGCGGGTGGTGGACCGGCTCACCGCCGGGGTCACGGTCGGCCGGCTGGCCGGGCTGCTGGCCGGCCTCTCGACCGGCGAGCGGGACGTGGTGCTGCTCGTCGCGTACGGCGGGCTGAGCTACGCGGAGGTGGCCGGCGCGCTGAACGTCGCGGAAGGCACCGTCGCCTCACGGCTGAGCCGGGCCAGGACGAAAATGCGCGAGGCGCTGGGAGTGGACGCATGACGAGGGAATTCGAGTTCATCGACCGCGTGATGCCGGACGTGCCACCGCTCACGCCGGAGCAGCTCGCCGCGACGCGCGCCCGGCTCGCCGGAGCCGCCCGCGCCAAGCCCCCGGCGGCATCGGGCCGGCGCGTGATGATTCTGGCCGCGGCGGCCGTCGCGCTGGTGATCGGCGCGATCGCGCTCCTGCTGCCCCAGGCCGCACGGCCGCCCGCCGCCGCCACGCCCCAGCAGGTGCTCACCGAGGCGGCCGGCAGGCTGGCGGCCCGGCCGGCCGGCACGGGCCGCTACTGGCGGCTGGAGACCGAGGAACTGCTCAGGACGAAGGGCGAGGACGGCTACCTCGTCGAGGAACGCGGTCTCGACGTGCTGGCTTTCGGCCAGGACAACGACGTGTACAGCTGGTACGAGGCCGTCTCCGCCGTGCCGTACGGCGCGAAGAACACCGAGACCTGGCGGCGGGCGGGCTCCCCCAAGCTGTGCCCCGCCCGCGGCTGCGACAAGAACCCGCGCTCTTACCCGCGCCACACCCTCGCCGAGGCCCTGATCTTCGGAACGGACGCGAGAGCGACCAACAGGAAGGCCAATTGGGCGCCGACGCCGGCCGAGCTGCTCGCGCTGCCCCAGGAGGCGGGCGCGCTCAAGGCCGCGCTCTCGAAGAGGTATCCGGCCGGCAGCTCGGTGAGCCGCGCGGACTGGATGCTGCGCGCCGGCACCCGGCTGGTCCGGGACGTCCCGGCCACCTCGGGCACGCGCGCGGCGGCCTACCTCATGCTGGCCACGCTCCCCGGCGTCAGCGTGATCGACCAGGTGCGCGACCCGGAAGGCCGGCTCGGGGTGGCCCTCCAGCTGCCTGCCTCAGGCGGCGACCGGACCCAGCTCGTCATCGACAGGCAGAGCGGTGACCTGCTCGCGGTCCAGCACGTCGGGCCCGTCCCGGGGCTGGGCGCGGGCGTGCCGTGGATGGCCTCGATCATCAAGCAGGCGGGGTGGAGCGACACCCGCCCGGCTCCGCCGCCGGGCTGCAAGGGCTGCGTGGGCACGTACTGACTTAGGATTCCCTGTCATGACGAGCACCAGCACCTCCACCTGCACCACCCGAGCCGGAAGCCCGAGCTTGGGGGCCGGCGTCCTGGAGGAGGCCGCGCGGCCGGACTGCCCGCCGTGGATCCTGCCCACGCTCCGGCGTCTGGCGGCGGCTCACGTACGGGGCTGATCGCGCCGGGAGGCGTTCCATCGGCCTGAGGTGGCATTTTGCCCCCTGCCGGGGTGGGGCCGGCCCCACCGTCCCGGCGGCGCGGAGCGGGCAGACTGCTGTCATGAACAGAACGCGCCGTGCGCCGGAGCCGCCCGCCGGGCCTCCAGCGGGGCGGCCGGTTCGCCACGTGCTCGCCGCGCGGGCCGTCCTCCGGGTGCTCGAACCTGCGGCGGGGCTGGTGCTGAACGCCGTCACGGGCGTGGTGGCGGCGGTGCTGCTCGTTCTGGCAGGGGTGTGCGCGGCGCTGGTCCCCGTACGCGGGCTCGGGCGGCGGCCGCTGGCCCGCGTTCTTGGCGCGGTCCACGCGCTGGCCGCCTTCCACGGGGCGTGGGCGGCGTACACCCTCGGCCGGGACCCCGGCGAACCACCCCGCTGGGTCGCGGGCGGCGGGCCACGCCGGTGGGTCGCGGGCGGCGGGCCGGGCCGGGCGTTCGTGGGTGGTGAGGGGTCGGGGCGTGCGCTGGGGTGGCTGGCCGTGCACGCCGTCGCCGGGCCCGCGTGCCTGATCGCCGTCGGGACGTTGCTGTCGGCCGTGCGCCTGATCTGGCGGTTGCGCGTGGTGGAGAACACCCGGCCGCTGACGCTGGCGCTCTCACTGTCGGTCCTCGCCATCGTGGCCGTCGCGCTGGCGGTCGGCGTACTGCTGCACTGGTCGCAGGCTCGCCTGGCCGAGCGGCTGCTGCGGCCCGCACCCGGGCTGGACGCCCGGGTCAGGGAGCTGACCGAGTCCAGGGCCGCGGTCGTGCACGCGCAGGCGGCCGAGCTGCGCAGGATCGAGCGCGACCTGCACGACGGCGCGCAGGCCAGGCTGATCTCCGTACGCATGAGCCTCGGGCTGGCCAGGACCGTCACCGACCCCGAGCAGCTGCGCGGGCTGGTCAGGGAGGCGTGGGAGTCGGCCGGTCAGGCGCTCACGAACCTGCGCGACCTGGTCAACGGGATCCATCCCCCGGTGCTGGCCGACCGCGGGCTCGGCGGCGCGATCCAGGCCGCCGCGCTGCTCTGCCCCATCCCCGTGGACCTCGACATCGACCTGCCCGAACGCCCCGAGGCGCCCGTCGAGTCCGCGCTCTACTTCTCGGCCGCCGAGGCGCTGACCAACGTGACCAAGCACAGCGGCGCCACCCGCGCATGGGTGCGGCTGCGCCGCTCGGCCGGTGTGCTCCGGCTCGTCGTGGGCGACAACGGGCAGGGAGGCGCCACCCCGGCACCCGGCCGCAATCCTTCGGAGGGCGCTGGGAGCGGGCTTGACGGGATCCGGCGCCGGCTGTCGGCGTTCGACGGAGAGCTGATCGTCACAAGTCCCCCCGGGGGCCCCACCGAACTCACCATGGAGATACCGTGCGCGTCGTCATCGCCGAAGATCTCGCCCTCCTGAGGGACGGGCTCGTCCGCCTGCTGACCGCGCACGGCTTCGAGGTGGCCGAGGCGGTCGACAACGGCCCGATGCTGCTGAACGCCCTCATCCGGCACCGCCCCGACGTGGCCGTGATCGACGTGCGCCTGCCCCCGACCCTCACCGACGAAGGGCTGCGCATGGCGCTGGAGGCCCGCAGGAGGCACCCCGGCCTGCCCGTGCTGATCCTCTCCCAGTACGTCGAGCAGCTCTACGCCCGCGAGCTGCTGTCCGACCGGGCGGGCGCGGTCGGCTACCTGCTGAAGGACCGGATCGGCGACGTGGAGCAGTTCGTCGAGGCGGTCCGCCGGGTCGCGGCCGGCGGCACGGCCATGGACGCCGAGGTGATCTCCCAGCTCCTCACCCGCCGCACCCGCGACGAGCCGCTCGGCCGGCTCACCCCCAAGGAGCGCGAGGTGCTCGCGATGATGGCCGAGGGCCTGTCCAACGCCGCGATCGCCGCCCGGCTGCTCGTCACCGACAAGGCGATCGGCAAACACACGAACAACATCTTCGCCAAGCTCGGGCTGCCGCCCTCCGACGACCACAACCGGCGGGTGCTGGCCGTGCTGGCCTATCTTGAGGCCGAGCCCGGCTGACCGGCCAGCGAAGATCACAAAAGGCCCCTTTCCTCGTATGATCCGATAAAAGCGAGGAAGGCAGGCCAATGGCGGATGAGCAGGCTCCTCAAGGCGTAGACCCCACGATTCCCAGCGTCGCGCGGATGTACGACTACTACCTCGGCGGAACGGACAATTTCCACGCCGACCGTGAGGCGGCCGAGCAGATCGTCCGGCTCGCCAGGGAGAACGGGTCGGACGTGCGGGAGATGGCCCTGGCCAACCGCGGTTTCCTCATCCGCGCCGTGCAGCACATCGCCGAATCGGGCGTGCGGCAGTTCCTCGACGTCGGCGCCGGCCTGCCCACCCAGGACAACGTGCACCAGGTGGCCGGGCGGGTCGCGCCCGGTTCCGAGGTCGTGTACGTCGACAACGACCCCATCGTGCTCGCCCATGCCAGATCCCTGCTCGCCGGCGACCCCCTCACCCACGTGGCCGAAGGCGACCTGCACCGGCCGGACGCCATCCTGGAGGCCGCGGCCGCCCACCTCGACCTCGGACGGCCGGTCGCGATCATCGCGGCCGCCGTGCTGCACTTCTTCCACGACGACGCCGAGGTGGCCGCGATCGTCTCCACCCTCCGCGACGCCCTGGTGCCCGGCGGCCACCTGGTGATCTCGCACAGCTACATCGAGCCCGCCGCCGGCCAGGCGGACAAGATGGACGAGGCGCGTGGCGTCTACCAGCGCTCCGCCTCCGGCTCGATCGCGTGGCGGGACCGGGAGACCATCGCGGGCTACTTCACCGGGCTGGAGCTGCTCGATCCCGGGGTCGTGCCCGTACAGGACTGGCGCAACGACGACCCGTACCGGCCGTCCGGCCTGGCCAAGGGCGGCGTCCTGGCCGCGGTCGGCCGCCTGCGCTGAGCGGCCGCCCCGGGCAACCTGCCCAATACTTGGTCATTTCCTGACCCCGGTGCCCCGCCGGGCAACTCTGCCCGCCGTACACCATCCGATACTCTATGTGACAGATTGGATACCTTAAGTCACATAGGAGGTCGCGTGAAGGTCGCCTGCGTCGGCGGCGGGCCCGCCAACCTGTACTTCGCGATCATGATGAAGCGGGTGAACCCGTCCCATGACATCACCATCTACGAGCGGAACCCGGCCGGTTCGACGTACGGCTGGGGCGTGACCTTCTGGGACGAGCTGCTCAGCAACCTGCACGGCGCGGACCCCGAGTCCGCGCGCGCCATCAGCGAGCGCGCGGTGAGCTGGAACAGCTGGGTCACCGACATCCGCGACCGCACGACGGTGACGGTCCACCACGGGGACGCGAGCTTCGGCATCGGCCGGCGCGAGCTGCTCGGCATCCTCTCCCAGCGGGCGAGCGACCTCGGCGTGCGGGTGGAGTTCGAGCGCGAGATCGCCGACGAGGAAGAGGTGGCCGACGCCGACCTGGTCCTCGCCGGCGACGGGATCAACAGCGCGCTGCGCGAACGGCACGCCGACCACTTCCGCCCCAAGGTCGCGGTCGGGCGGAACCACTACATCTGGCTCGGCACCACCAAGGTCTTCGACGCGTTCGTCTTCTCGTTCGTGGAGACGCCGCACGGCTGGATCTGGTGCTACGGCTACAAGTACGGCCAGGACAACAGCACCTGCGTCGTCGAGTGCGCCCCCGAGACCTGGACCGGGCTCGGGCTCCACGAGGCGAACGAGGCCGACGGCCTGGCCGTGCTGGAGAAGCTCTTCGCCGACATCCTGGACGGGCACCCGCTGATCGGCCGGTCGCAGGCCGACGGCAGCGCGCAGTGGCTGAACTTCCGCACCCTGACCAACCGGACGTGGCACCGCGACAACCTCGTCCTCATCGGGGATGCCGCGCACACGACCCACTACTCCGTCGGCGCGGGCACCGCGCTCGCGCTCGGGGACGCCGCCTTCCTCGTCCACGCGCTGCACGAGGGCTCGCCGCTGCAGCCGGCCCTCGCCCTATACGAGCGCGAGCGCAAGTCCGCGATCCGCGCCGCCCAGAAGGCGGCCCACTACAGCGCCCGCTGGTACGAGAACCTGCCGCGCTACATGGACCTGCCGGCGGAGCAGATCGTCGCGCTGCTCGGCGACCGGCACTCCCCGGTGCTCCCGCACGTGCCGCCGAAGCTGTACTTCCGGGCCAGCCAGCTCCTCGACCGGCTCTACTCGCTGCCGGGGTTCCGCCGCTGACCGCCGGAGTCCCCGGCCATCAGTTCCGAAAGTTTCGATAACTTTTAAAAAATTTCACTGTTGCATCCGGCCTTCCGTTGCCTATTCTTCCGATACAAGAGCGTTCTGCGGCAACTCAACTGCGGGCGGACCCTGTGGGCTGCCCGTCACGGGGTGAGGCATGCGGTCGAAATATTTCGGAATGTTGGCGTGGTGAGCGGAGACCTTCGGCTCACGCTCCCCGATCTGCTCGCGCGCCGGGCCGGGGAGCAGCCCACGCGGGCCGCGCTCGTGGTGGCGGGCGTGGGCGAGCTCTCGTTCGGCGATTGGGACAGGCGGGCGAACGCGGTCGCGCACGCGCTGCTCGCCCGCGGCCTGCCGTCCGGTGCGCGGGTCGGGCTGCTGTTCGGCGAGCGTGACTGGATCGACTTCGCGGTCGCCTGGTGCGGCGTCATGCGGGCCGGCGGTGTGACCGTACCGCTGTCGGACCGGCTGGCTCCCGCCGAGGTGGCGCACGCGCTGACGGACTGCTCCGTGACCGCGGTCCTGCACGGCGCCGGCGTCGAACCGCCTGACGCGGGCGAATGGCGGGCGACGCCGGCCGGGCTGGACCCCGGCGACGACGGCCCGGTGGGCCACGCCACCCCCGAGCGGCTGGCGCAGATCATCTACACCTCCGGCACGACCGGCCGGGCCAAGGGCGTCGGCGCCACCCACGCGAACCTCGCCCACGGCGTCTCCGCCGGTCCGCGGCGTCGCAAGCTCGCGCACTCGCAGCACTTCCTGCACGCCTTCCCGATCGGCAGCAACGCCGGTCAGACCATGCTCGTCAACGCCCTGGACGCCTGCCCGGCCGCGCTGACCCTGCCGCTTTTCACGCCGGGCCGCTTCGCCCGGCTGATCGAGTCGTACGGTGCGGGGACGGTGTTCGTGGTGCCCGCCATGGCGATCGAGCTGCTCAACGCGCGGGTCCACGAAAGGTACGACCTGTCGTGCGTCCGGCTCCTGGGCTCGACCGCGGCCAGCCTGCCGCCTTCCGTGGCGACGGGCCTGGCCGAGGCGTTCCCGAAGGCGGCGATCGTCAACTACTACACCTCCACCGAGGCGGCGCCCGCGCAGACCGTGATGATCGTGGATCCCGACCGGCCCGCGTCGGTGGGGCGCCCGTCGGCCGGCGGAGACCTCAAGATCGTCACGGCGGACGGCGGACCGGCCGCGGCCGGCGAGCAGGGCGAGGTCTGGCTGCGCTGCCCCGCCGGGACCCGGGCCTACTACCGGGACCGGCAGCTGAGCGACACCGTCTTCCGTGACGGCTGGGTGCGCATGGGGGACGTCGGCTACCTCGATCGGGACGGCTACCTCTACCTGGTGGACCGGGAGAGCGACGTCATCAAGTCGGGCGCGTACAAGGTGTCCACGCTCCAGGTGGAGGCGGCGCTGTACGAGCATCCGGCGGTCGCGGAGGCCGCGGTGGTCGGCCTGCCGCATCCGGTGCTCGGCCGGGTGGCCGGCGCCGCCGTCGTGACCCGGTATCCGGTGGCCGCCGCCGATCTGCGTACGTTCCTGCTGGACCGGCTGGCCGGGCACGAGCTGCCGGGCCGGCTGGTGTTCCTGCCCGAGCTGCCGAAGAACCACCTGGGGAAGGTGGTCAAGCCGCGGCTCCTCGACCTGCTCGAACGCCCCGATGCGGGCGCCGTGTGAGAACCCCTGGCGACTTCGGCGGCCAGCGGATGGAACAGGAAGAACGAACATGAACCACCGCCAGGAAAACACTCCCGCTTCGTTCGCCCAGCAGGGCATGTGGATCAGCGAGCGCATGGGCGCCGGCCTGGCGTACCACATGCCGCTCGCCCTGTGGCTCGACGGCGACCTCGACGTGGACGCGCTGCTCAGGGCATGCGCCGGGGTGATCGCCCGGCATCCGGTGCTCTCCACGGCCGTCGCCGAGCACGCCGGCGGCCTCCGTCTCGTCCCGGGCGCACCGCCGCCCGTGACCCTGGCCCGCCCGTCCCCCGACGCCCTCGACCGCCTGTTACGGGATGAAAGCGCCCGGGGTTTCGACCTGGAGCGGGGGCCGCTGGCCAGGTTCACGCTGGCGCAGGCGGGGCCGGGGCGGCACGTGCTGCTGTTCGTCGCCCATCATCTGGTCTTCGATGGCATGTCCAAGGACATCCTGGTACGCGACCTCGCGGACCTCTACGCCGCCACCCGATCCACCCCCGGCTCCGCACCCCATGTCCCCGCCGATCCCGCGCCGTTACCGTTCGCCGCGGCCGTCGAGGCCGAGCGCGAGCGGGTGCTGGACGCCCTGCCCGCCGCCCGGGAATTCTGGGAGCGGCGCTGGGCGGAGCCCGCCGAGATCGTGCTGCCCGGCCAGCGGCGCACCGCCACGCGGTACGGGCCGGGCGAGGAGATCGACGCCGGCCTCGACCACGATCTGGCCGCGCACGCCGCCGAGGTGGCACGGGCGGCCGGCGCGACGACGTTCGAGGCGCTGCTGGCCGCCGTGCACGCGCTGCTGTTCAGGTACGGCGCCGAGAACGTGACGGTCGCGATCGACGTGACCACCCGCGGGCCGGCGACCCGCGGCCAGATCGGGCCGTTCGTCAACGAGCTGCCCACGCTGTCGAGGCCCGCGGCCGGGCAGGCGTTCCGCGAGCTGGTGCGAGCCGTCAGGAACGAGGTGCGCGAGGTGTACCGGTTCCGGGAGGTGCCGCTCGCGCGGGCGCTCGGGCTGCCGCCGCGCGGCGCCGCCGTGCCCGTGTCGGTCAGCTACCGCAAACGGGAGGGGACCGAGCCGTGCTTCCCCGGCCTGGACCTCTCCGTCGATCGGATGATGTTCGGCGGGGGTGTGCGCAACGCCCTGCACCTGCAGTTCGTCGACGGGCCCGACGGGCTGGCCATGAGGCTGCGCTTCGATCCCGCGGCCGTCGGCCGGGACACGGTGGCCCGGTTCGCCGACGGCCTGCGCGCCCTGCTGCGCCGCGCCGCCGACGATCCCGGCGTCCGCCTGGCCGAGCCGGACATCGTGTCCCCGGCCGAACGGCATCGCCTGCTCGTCGAGTGGAACGACACCGCGGTCGCCTACCCCACGTCCGCCACGCTGCCCAGCCTGTTCGCCGGCCAGGTACGCGCCCGGCCGGACGCCCCCGCCGTGACGTTCGACGGCCGCTCGCAGAGCTATGCGGAGCTGGACGCCGCGGCCGACCTGCTCGCCCGCCGGCTGCTCCAGGCCGGGGTCCGGCGCGGGGACCTGGTGGCCGTGCACCTGCGGCGCTCCGCCACGTTGCCGGCCTGCCTCCTGGCCGTCCACCGGGCCGGCGCCGCCTACCTGCCGCTCGACCCGGACCATCCGGCGGAACGGCTCGCCATGATCATGGCGGACGCCCGCCCTCGGCTCCTGCTGTCCGACACCGCCCCGCCCGACGCCCTCCCAGGCCCGCACCTGCTGCTGCACGAGCACCCGGACCTGAGTGCGGAGGCGGTGCCGGTGACCTTGACGTTGCCGGACGAGGTCGCTTACGTGATCTACACCTCGGGCTCGACCGGGCGGCCCAAGGGCGTCGAGGTGACCCATGGCAACCTGGCCAACCTGCTGCAGGCGATGCGCGACCGGCTGGGGGCCGGGTCTGACGACGTCTGGCTCGCCCTCACCTCCCCCGCGTTCGACATCTCCGCCCTGGAGCTCTTCCTGCCGCTGATCACCGGCGGCCGGGTGGTCGTCGCTCCGCACGACGCCGTACGGAGGCCTGAGGCGCTGGCCCGGCTGGTCGCGGCGCAGGGCGTGACGCACGTGCAGGCCACCCCGTCGGTGTGGCGGCTGCTGCTGCCGGGCGGCATCGGCGGAGTGACCGCTCTGGCGGGCGGCGAGGCCCTGCCCGCCTCGCTCGCGGCGGAGTTACGTGCGCGGTGCGAGCGCGTCGTCAACGTGTACGGCCCGACCGAGACGACCGTCTGGAGCACGTTCGCCGAGGTCGGGGAGAGTGTCACGATCGGCCGTCCGCTCGCGAACACCCAGGTCTACCTGCTCGACGCGACGCTGCGGCCGGTGCCGGTCGGCGTCGCGGGCGAGCTGTGCATCGGCGGCGCCGGCGTGGCGCGCGGCTATCGGGGCAGGCCGGCGCGTACGGCCGGGCAGTTCGTCCCCGACCCGTACGGACCTCCCGGGGCGCGGCTGTACCGCACCGGGGACCTGGCCCGCCACCGGGCCGACGGCGAGATCGAGTTCCTGGGCCGCCGGGACGGGCAGGTCAAGCTGCTGGGTCACCGGGTCGAGCTCGGTGAGATCGAGTCCCGCCTGCTGGAGCATCCCCAGGTCGGCCAGGCCGCGGTGCGGATCTCGGCGACCGCCGACGGTGATCGGCGGCTGGTGGCGTACGTCGTCCCGGCGCCGGGCGCCGCGCTCGACCCCAGCCAGTTGACCGGTTATCTGGCCAGGACGCTGCCGCTGGCGATGCTCCCCAGCGCATACGTCACTCTGGACGCCCTCCCCCTGACCCCCGTCGGCAAGCTCGACCGCGCTGCGCTCCCGGAACCCACGGGAAACGCTCCTGCGCGGGACACCGATGAGGCGGCAGGGCTGGCCGAGGTGGTCCGGCTGATCTGGCGGGAGGTGCTGGAGCTGGACGAGATCGGCCCCGACGACGACCTGTTCGACCTGGGCGGTCACTCGCTCACGATCACCCAGATCACGGCCCGCATCAGGGACCGCGTCGGCATCGAGGTGTCGCTGGACGCGTTCTTCGACGACCCCACCATCGGCGGGGTCGTCGAGGAGATCGTCCGGCTCCGGGCGGAACGGTCCTCGGCCGGCGAAGACGGCGGCGGCGAGGCGGGATCGGGGACGGCGGTGCGGCCGCGGCCGGCCGGGATGACGCCGCCGTTGTCGTTCGCGCAGGAACGGCTGTGGTTCCTGCAGCAGCTCGACCCGGACGACGCCTCGTACAACATGTATCTCGTGCTGCGGCTGCGCGGCGCGCTCGACACGGTCGCGCTCCTGGCCGCCCTGGACGCCGTGGTGGCGCGGCACGAGAGCCTGCGCACGTCGTTCGACGACGCCGACGGCGAGCCGGTCACGGTCGTCCATCCGCCGGGGCCCGTCCCCGTCGAGCGCATCGATCTGACCGCCTCGGCCGAGCCGGAGGAGCTGGCCCGATGGCTGGTCGCCGACCGCACCAACGCGCCGTTCGACCTGGCGGCGGCCCCGCCGCTGCGGGTCGGCCTGCTCGGGCTCGGCCACGACGACCATGTGCTGTGCTTCGTGCTGCACCACATCATCGCCGACGGTTCGTCGCTCGGTGTCCTGTTCGACGACGTGTTCGCCCTCTACCAGGCTCGCGTCGAGGGCCGCCCACCCGGCCTGGTGCCGCTGCCCGTGCAGTACGGCGACGTCGCGTTGTGGCAGCGGGAACGGGAGTCCGGCACGGCGGGCGAGGAGTCGCTGGCGTACTGGCGGCGGCAGCTCGCCGAGCCCCCCATGCCGGCGCTGCCCGCCGACAAGCCCGGAGGAGCCCGGCCAGAGGGCGCGTTCCACTCCTTCCGGATCCCGCAGGAGGTCGTCACCCGGCTGGAACGGCTGGCGCAGGAGCACGGCGCGTCCCTCTTCATGGTGCTGGTCGCGGCGTACCAGGTGCTGCTGGCCCGGCACACCGGTCAGACGGACGTCCTGGTGGGCACGCCGTGGGCGGCCCGCGACCGGGTGGAGCTGGAGCCGGTCATCGGCTACCTCACCGACACCCTGGTCCTGCGCGGCGACCTCGCGGGCGATCCGGCCTTCGGCGATCTGCTCGGCGTCACCCGCCGCACGGTGCTGGACGCGCACGCGCACCGTACGGTGCCGTTCGAGCGGCTCATCGGCGAGCTCGGCGTGCCGCGCGACCTCCATCGCAATCCGCTGCTGGCCACCATGATCATCCTGCACAGCCAGGCCGGGGACGGCACCCCGCCGGAGCGGATGGGTGATCTGGGCGTGTCGCTGTTCGACGGCGGGTATCGGCAGGCCAAGTTCGACCTGGCTCTGGAGACGTGGCGTAACGAGGAAGGGCTGCTCGCCGTCCTCGGTTACGACTCCGCCCTCTTCCGGCCGGCCACGATCGAGGGGCTGGCGGAGCGGTTCGGCGTGCTGTTGCGGGGGATCGCCGATGCCCCGGGCACGCGGATCTCCCGGCTGCCGATGCTGACCGGGAGCGACCTGGCGGATGCGACCGGCCCGGCCGCCGTGGCCGAGCTCGATGCCGGTGAGATGGTGCCCGCGCTGTTCGAGCGAGCGGTGGCCCTCGCGCCGGACGCCACGGCGCTGATCTCCGGCGATGAGCAGGTGAGTTACGCCGAGCTCGACGCCAGGGTCGCCCGGCTCGCGGCGGCGTTGCGGCGGCGCGGGGTGGCCGACGGGTGCGTGGTCGGTGTGTGCGCGGGGCGGTCGGCCGAGGCGGTGGTGGCGCTGCTCGCCGTGTGGCGGGCCGGAGGCGCGTACCTGCCGCTCGATCCCGGCCATCCGGACGAACGGCTCGCCTTCCTGATCGCGGACAGCGGCGCGCGCCTGGTCGTGACCGACGCGGAGCTCGCCCATCGGCTGCCGCAGGAGACCGTCGCGCTCATCCCGTCCGCCGGGTCGGGCAGCGGCGATCCGCGCTGGCTCGGCGGGTGGGCGGCCGTGCGGCCCGGCGACCCGGCGTACGTCGTCTACACCTCCGGCTCGACGGGCCGGCCGAAGGGGGTGCTGGTCGAGCACGGGAGCCTGGCCCTGCGGGTGCGCTGGATGCGGCACGCGTACGGCCTGCGGCCCGCCGACCGCGTCGTCCAGTTCGCCTCGCTCAGTTTCGACGCGCACGCGGAGGAGCTGTACCCGGCGTTGACGGCCGGCGCGTCCGTGCTGCTGCTGCCCGGTGGGGCGGCGACTCTGCCGGACGCGCTGCGCACCCCGGCCGGCCGCCGGGTGAGCGTGCTGGACCTGCCGACCGCGTACTGGCACCGGCTCACCGAGGCGCTCGGCGACGTGAGCTGGCCGGAGCCGCTGCGGCTGATGATCATCGGTGGCGAGCAGGCGCACGCCTCTGCGGTCGCCAGGTGGCGGGCCAGGTTCGGGGACGAGGTCACGCTGGTCAACACGTACGGGCCGACGGAGGCGACGATCATCGCCACGGCGGCCACCCTCGGCGCGGCGGACACCACCCACCGCCCGCCCATCGGCCGGCCGATCGACGGCACCACCGCCCACGTGCTCGGCCGCCACGGCGAGCCGGTCCCGCCCGGCTCCCCGGGCGAGCTGTTCCTGGGCGGGCCCGGCCTGGCGCACGGCTACCTGGGCCGCCCGGCGCTCACCGCCCATCGGTTCACGCCCGACCCGCACGGGCCGCCGGGGTCGCGGCTGTACCGGACCGGGGACCGGGTGCGGCGGCGTCCCGACGGCGTGCTGGAGTTCCTGGGCCGTTTCGACGGTCAGGTGAAGGTGCGCGGCTTCCGCGTCGAGCCGGGTGAGGTGGAGGCGGCGCTGCTGGCGCATCCGGGGGTGCGCCAGGCGGTGGTGACCGCGGATCCGGAACGGCTGACGGCGTACGTGGTCGGCTCCGCCGAGCCCGGCGAGCTGCGCCGGCGCCTGGCCGCGACGCTGCCCGCGCATCTGGTGCCCACCGGATGGGTACGGCTGGACGCGCTGCCGCTCACGATCACCGGCAAGGTGGACCTGGCCGCGCTGCCGGCGCCGGAGCCTGTGCCGTCCGCCGCGTTCGTGCCGCTCAGCACCGACGCCGAGACGCTGGTGGCCGGGATCTGGGCGCAGGTGCTCGGCCTGGACGCCGGGCGCATCGGGGCGCTGGACGACTTCTTCGCCCTCGGCGGGCACTCGCTGCTCGCGACCAGGGTGGCGGCGCTGCTGCGGAACTCCCTGGAGGTGGAGGTGCCGGTCCGCACCGTGTTCGACCATCCGTCCGTCACCGGGCTGGCGGCCGCGGTCGAGACCTTGCTGATCGAGGAGCTGTCGAGCCTCTCCGACGCGGAGGCGGCCCGCCTGCTGGACACGGAGGTCCCCCGTTGACCGACTCGGACGCGCTGACAGGCCCTCGCACCCCGTCCACCCACAACGCCCCGGCCACCCGCGACGCCCCGACCGGCTCAGACGCAGCGACCAGCCTGGGTGCCGTGACCAGCTCGGACGTCGCGACCGGCTCGGACGGGTTGTCGGCGGCGAAGCAGGCGTTGCTGGCGCGGCGGCTGAAACGCGGGGCTGCGGCGGCGGGGGCGACGGACGCGGCGGCGGCGGGGATGCGGCGGACCATTCCGGTCCGGCCCGCCGGTGAGGCGCCGCCGCTGTCGCACGCCCAGGAGCGGCTGTGGTTCCTGGAGCAGTTCGCGCCGGGCACCACCCAGCTCACGATCCCGCTCAGGCTGCGGCTGCGGGGCCCGCTGGACGCGGAAGCGCTGGCCACCGCACTCGACGCCGTCGTGGCCGGGCACGACGCGCTGCGCATGCGCTTCCCCGCAACCTGGGACGGCCGCCCCCGGATCGAGCTCAGCGAGCACGACGAGCCCAGCCAGCTCAGCCAGCTCAGCCAGCTCAGCCAGCTCAGCGAGCCCGGCACGCCCGGCGAGTCCGGCGAGTCCGGCGACCTCCGCGTGCACGACAAGCCTCGCGAACTCCGCGAACCCGGCGGGCGCGGCGGGCGTGGCGGGCGTGGCGGTGAGGGGGCGCTGCCGCTGATCGTCCGGGAGGCGCCGGACGAGGCGGCCGCCAGGGTGATGGCGGAGGAGTTCCTGGCGGTGCCGTTCGACCTGGCCACAGGGCCCCTGGCGCGGGCGCTGCTGGTCCGGCTGGCCGGCGACGACCACGTCCTGGTGATCGGGGTGCACCACATCGCGGCCGACGGCTGGTCGGCCGGCCTGCTGCTGCGCGAGGTCTTCGCCCGCTACGAGGGCGGCGCGCCGCCGTCCCCCGAGGTGGGGTACGCCGACTACGCGGCCTGGCAGCGCGCCCTGCCGCCGTCGCACCGCGACCTGGAGTTCTGGCGGGAGCGGCTGGCCGGGCTGGAGCCGCTGGACCTGCCGGCGGACCGGCCGCGCCCGCCCGAGCGCACCTACGCCGGCGCGGCGTGCGCGTTCCCCCTGTCGCCCGAGGTGGCCGCCGGGCTGGCGCGGCTGGGTCGCGAGCACCGGGCCACGCCGTACATGACGATGCTGGCCGGGTTCGCCGCGCTGCTCGGCCGGTACGCGGGCGCGTCCGACGTGGCCGTGGGATCGCCGGTGGCCGGCCGCCACGTGCCCGAGCTGGACGGCGTGATCGGCTGCTTCGTGAACATGCTGACCATGCGGGTGGACCTGTCGGGCGACCCGACGTTCGCCGAGTTGCTCGAACGCGTGCGCGCCGTCGCCCTGGACGCCTTCGCCCACCAGGACCTGCCCTTCGAGCAGCTCGTCTCCGAGCTGGACCTGCCGCGTGAGGTGTCCAGGTCCCCGCTGTTCGGTGTCATCCTCTCGATGCAGACCTACAACGCCGGCGTCGAGCCGCCGGCCGGGCTGAGCGTGGCCGACTTCCCCGTGGACGCCTGGGCCACCAGGTACGACCTGGAGCTCTACGCCGGCGGCGACGCGGGCGGGATGTTCGTCTACAACACCGACCTGTTCGACCCGGGCACGATCGAACGGCTGGCCGCTCACCTGGCCGCCCTGCTGGAGCGGGTGGCCGCCCGCCCCGGCCTGCGGCTGTCGGAGATCGACCTGCTCACCGAGGACGAACGGCGCCTGGTCCTCCACACCTGGAACGACACCGCGACGGAGTATCCAGGCCCGGCCACCCTGCACGGCCGCGTCGAGGCGCAGGCGGCGCGCACGCCGGACGCGGTCGCGGTGCGCTTCGAGGGGCGTTCGCTGTCGTACCGGGAGCTGACCGCGCGGGCGGATCGCGTCGCGCGCACGCTGCGCGGCCTCGGCGTGGGCGCCGGGTCGGTGGTCGCGGTCTGCGCCGAGCGGTCGCTGGAGCTGCTGCCGGGCCTGCTGGGCGTGCTCAAGGCGGGGGCGGCGTACCTGCCGATCGATCCTGGCTATCCGGCCGAGCGGGTGGCGTTCATGCTGTCGGACGCCGCGCCGGCCGCACTCCTCACCCAGGAACGGATCCGGCCCGCGCTGCCGCACACCTCCGCGACGATCCTCGACCTAGAAGATCTGGAAGATCTGGAAGACCTGGCCGACCCGGCCGTCTGGACCGGCGGCCCCGGGCCCCTCCCCGACGTGCGGCCGGACGACGTCGCCTACGTCATCTACACCTCGGGCTCCACCGGTCGGCCCAAGGGCGTGCCGAACACCCACGGCGCCATCGCCAACCGCCTCGACTGGATGCAGGAGCGCTTCCCGCTGGAGGCGGGCGACGTGGTGGCGCAGAAGACGCCGCTGAGCTTCGACGTGTCGGTGTGGGAGCTGTTCTGGCCGCTGCGCTGCGGCGCGACGCTGGTGCTCGCGACGCCCGGGGGCCACAAGGACGCGGCGTACCTGCGGGATTTGATCGTCTCCGAGGGCGTGACCACGGCGCATTTCGTGCCGTCGATGCTGGCGGCGTTCCTCGGGGAGGACGGTGCGGCGGGCTGCCGCTCGCTGCGCAGGGTGATCTGCTCGGGTGAGGAGCTGCCCGCCGACCTGGCGCGGCGCTGCGTCGCGGCGCTGCCCGCCGCCGAGTTGCACAACCTGTACGGCCCCACCGAGGCCGCCGTCGACGTGTCCGCCTGGCACTGCCGTCCCGGCACGCTCGCCTCGGCCGCCAGGGTGCCGATCGGCACGCCGATCGCGAACACCTCCCTGTACGTCCTCGACGCCGCCCTGTCGCCGGCCCCGATCGGGGTGCCCGGTGAGCTGTTCATCGGCGGCGCCGGGCCGGCCCGTGGCTACCTGAACCGGCCCGGCCTCACCGCCGACCGGTTCGTCCCCGACCCGTTCGGCCCGCCGGGGTCCCGCCTGTACCGGACCGGCGACCTGGCCAGGTGGCGGCCCGACGGCGCGCTGGAGTTCCTCGGCCGCCTGGACGCCCAGGTCAAGCTGCGCGGGATGCGGATCGAGCCGGGCGAGATCGAGGCGGCGCTGCGCGCGCTGCCCGCCGTCCGCGACGCGGCCGTCATCGTCCGCGCGGACCGCCCGGGCGACCCGCGCCTGGTGGCGTACCTCACGCCAAGCCCCGGACCGGACCCCTCGAACGGCGGGCCGTGGACAGGAGCAGAGCCGCTGCCAGGGCCTGCGTCCGGGGTCGGGTCCGGGTCCGGGTCCGGGTCCGGGGTCGGGGTCGGGGCCAGGACCGATGCTGGACTCGTGGCCGGGATCGATCATGGTGCCGTCCGGGCCGCGCTGAAGCGGGTGCTGCCCGACCACCTGGTGCCGAGCGCCTACGTCACGCTGGCCGCGCTGCCGCTCAACCCCAGCGGCAAGCTGGACCGCCGGGCCCTGCCCGCGCCGGTCGCCGGACGGGACGCCGGGGTCGAGCTCGTCGCGCCCGCCACCCCCACGGAGCAGGCCCTCGCCGCGATCTGGGGCGAGCTGCTGGGCATCGAGACGATCGGCGTCGATGACGACTTCTTCGACCTCGGCGGGCATTCGCTGCTCGCCACCCAGGTGGTGGCCCGCCTGCGCAGGCAGACCGGGGCCGGGGTCAGCGTGATGGAGGTCTTCCAGCACCGCACCGTCCGCGAGCTGGCGGCGCTCGCCGACACCCCCGCCGACCGGCGCGGCCCGCGCACGCTGCTGCACCGGCTGACCCGCGCACGCGCCAGGACGCCGGAGCTGAGCCCGGAACTGAGCCCGGAGCTGAGCCCGGAGCTGAGCTACGTGTGCGTGCCCTACGGTGGCGGCAGCGCGGTCGTCTACCAGCCGCTCGCCGACGCCCTGCCGGACGGGCACGCGCTCTGGTCGGTCGCGATCCCCGGCCACGACGTGGGCGTGGAAGAGGACCAGCTGCCCTTCGACGAGCTCGCCACCGGCTGCGTACGCGAGATCCTGGACCAGGTGGACGGCCCGATCGTCCTGTACGGGCACTGCGGCGTCGGCTCGGCCCTGGCCGTGGACATCGCCCGCCGCCTGGAGGCCGCCGGCCGGGATCTTGTGGCCGTGTACATCGGCGGGATCTTCCCCTTCGCCCGCCCGCGCGGCCCGCTGCTGTCGCGGATCGCCCGGCTCGCCGACGTCGAGCGCCTGCGCAGCGACCAGCGCTACGTCAACTGGCTGATCTCGCTCGGCCTGGACATGGGCGAGATCGATCCCGTCCAGGCCCGCCGGATCGTACGGAACATGCGCCGCGACTCCCGGGAGGCGGAGGCGTACTACACGCGCCTGTTCGAGACCGGCACGGAGCGGCTGCGGGCTCCGGTGATCAGCGTGGTGGGCACCGAGGACCCGGCGACGGACTACTACCAGGAGCGCTTCCGCGAGTGGCACTTCCTGACCTCGGTGTCGGCCGTGGTCGTGCTCGCGGAGGCCGGCCATTTCTTCCTGAAGTACCGGGCCGAGGAGCTGGCCGAGATCGTCACCACCGCGCACCGGACGCTGGACGAGCCCGTACGGGCACGGGCGCCCGGCGCCACCTGGTGGCGGCACGACGTGTCGCGCGCCACCACAGCGCCCGCGCCGGCCGGGGTGCGGCCGGGCATTCCGCGCTTCCTCGCCGTCGCGATGAGCCAGCTCGTGTCCGTCACGGGGTCGGCGCTCACCGAGTTCGCCGTCCCGCTGTGGGTCTACACCACGACGGGGTCGGTGGCGCAGTTCGCGCTGATGGCCGTGGTCGGCCTGGTGCCGGGGCTGCTGACCGCGCCCGTCGCGGGGGCGATCGTCGACAGGACGAGCCGGCGGCGGGTGATGCTGGCGGGGGACGCGGCGGCGTTCTCGATCCAGCTCGCGTTCGGGGTGCTGCTGTGGACCGGGAACCTGTCGGCGGGGATGATCTACCCGTTGCTGGCCTGTCTCTCCGTCGCGCTCACCTTCCAGCGGATCGCGTACTTCTCCGCCGTCCCCCAGCTCGTGCCCAAGCCGTATCTCGGGCATGCCGCCGGGCTCATGCAACTGGGCACGGGGACCGCGCAGCTCCTGGTGCCGATCTTCGCCGTCGGCCTGCTCGCGGGCATCGGGCTCGGCGGCATTCTCGCCCTGGACGTCGCCAGCTACGCGGTCGCGATCGTCGTGCTGCTGGCGGTGCGCTTCCCCCGCACGATGCCGTGGCGGCGCAGGGAGTCGATGCGGGCGGAGATCCTGGGCGGGCTGCGTTACTCGCTCGGCCATCGCGGGTTCGTCGGCATGCTGCTGTTCTTCGTCGTGCTGAACGTGTTCCTCGCCCCGCTGCTGCTGATGTTCGCGCCGCTGGTGCTCTCGTTCGCCGGGCTCGCGGACGTGGGCCGGATCTCGTTCCTGGCCGGCGTCGGCACGTTCGCCGGCGCGCTGGTGATGGTCGTCTGGGGTGGGCCCCGCCGCCTGCGGATGCGTGGCGTGCTGCTGTGCGCCCTCGCCCTGGGCGGTTTCTGCCTGGTCACCGGGCTGCGCGCCGACCTGGCCGTGATCGCCGCCGGCGCGTGCGGCATGACGGCCTGGGTCACCGTGCTGAACGGGATCTACGCCACGATCGTGCAGGTCAAGGTGCCGCAGCGGTTCCACGGCCGGGTGTTCGCCATGAACACCCTCATCGCCTGGTCCACGCTGCCCATCGGCTTCGGCCTCGTCGCCCCGTACGGCGCGGCGCTGCTCGACCCGCTGCTGCTCCCGGACGGCCCGCTCGCGGCCACGGCCGGCGCGCTCATCGGCACCGGACCGGGTCGCGGCATCGGGCTCATGTACGTGCTCTTCGGCCTCGCCATCGCGGCGCTCGCGCTGATCGCGATGCGCGTCCCCGCGCTGGCCCGCTTCGACCGGGACGTGCCCGACGCGGTCGCGGACGACCTGGTCGGCGTACGGGCCCTGCGCGCGCCCACCCCTACCGCAGAGGAGAGCTGACATGGAGAGACACCAGGTGGTCGTCAACGACGAGGAGCAGTACTCGCTGTGGCCGCTCGACCGGCGGCCCCCGGCCGGATGGCGGCCCGAGGGGTTCACGGGCGGGCGGGAGGAGTGCCTGAGCCACATCGACCAGGTATGGACGGACATGCGGCCGCGCAGCGTACGTCTACGTCAAGACGCCGCAGGGGAGGCGGGGTGATGAGCGAGACCGAGCGGCTGCGCCGGGTGCTGGCCGAGATGATCGCCGACGTGTCCGAGGGCCGGGTCAGCGCCGAGGAGGCGCTCGCGGGCCGCCACTCCCTGTCGGCGCTCGGCCTCACCTCGCTGGCCCGGATCCGGCTCATCGACCTGATCGAGGACACGTTCGACATCGACGTGGACCTGAACGGCGACCTGTCCTCCGCCGAGCACGTCGCCCCGCTCGCCGCCGCCGTCTCCGGCCTGCTCGCGACCGGACCCGGGCGGCCCCGATGACTGCCACCGGGACGCGGGCGGCCGCGACGGTGGCGTTCAACGGGGTACGGGCCGGCTCGGGAGCGCTGACCTGGGGGCAGCGGCTGATGTGGCGGGCCGTCCATCTGATGGGCGACAGCCAATCCTTCCTCAACTGCCCATGGGTGCTCCCGGTCTACGGCAAACGTGATCTCGCCACGGTGCTGGACGCGCTGGGCGTCCTGCTCGAACGCCACGAGAGCCTGCGCACCACCTTCGCCGGCACGCCGGACGGCCCGGTGCAACGGGTGGCGAGCGGCGGCGAGCTGGCCGTGACGGTGGTGGCGGCGGAGGAGGAGCGGGGGTTGCAGGCCGCGGAGCGGATCGCCGGCGAGCTGGCCAGGACGGTCTTCGACCACGGCGTGGACCTGCCGCTGCGGTGCGCCGTCGTGACCAAGGACGGCCGGCCGCGGGCGCTGGCGTTCGCCTTCTCGCATCTGGCCGTGGACTTCCAGGCGCTGAGCCTGCTCTCGGCGGAGTGGCGCGCGCTGCTCAGAGGAGACCCGTTGCCGCCTGCCGGATGGCAGCCGCTGGACCAGGCGGAGCTGGAGCGCGAGGAGTCGTTCCTGGCCCGCTCGTCCAGGTCGATCAGGTACTGGCGCTCGGTGCTCGAAGAGGTGCCGCTGGAGGTGTTCGACCATCCGCCGGGCGAGGCGGAGGAGCCGCGTTTCATCGAGGTCGGCATGGAGTCGGTGGCGCTCGCCGCCGCGGCCGAGCGGCTGGCCGCCCGGTGGACGATCAGCACCACCAGCGTGCTGCTCGCCGCCTGCGCCACGGTGCTGGCCGGGGTGAGCGGGCGGGGCAGGGCGGTCATGCAGCTCGTGCACAGCAACCGGCGCGATCCGCGTACCCGTGGCATGGTCGGCACGGTGGGGCAGGACGGCCTGTTCCAGCTGGACGTGAACCCGGACGGCTTCGCCGCGACGTGCGCGGACGCGCACCGCAACGCCCTCGCCGCCTACCGCAACGCGCACTACGACCCCTTCGCGATGCAGGCCATGCGGGAGGAGGTCGGCCGCCGCCGCGGCAGGGAGCCGGACCTGGACGCGTTCTTCAACGACCGGCGGGGAACCGGCGACTGGCCGAACCTGCCCGAGTACGGGGATCTGGCCGCGCTCACCGGACGGACCCGGACGTACGTCACGGACGCCTGGCCGGGGGTGCGGTTCAAGGTGTTCTTCACCGTGGGCACGGCCACCGGCACCGGAGCACTCAGCCTCATCGTGGACACCGCCTACCTCGGGCGGGACACGGCGCGGGCGATGCTGCTCGGCGTCGAGGACCTGCTGGTCCGCAACGCCCGCTGAGTTCCGGGCTCAGTCGAAGAACTGCGCCATCCTGAACCGGCGGACCAGCAGCGGCACGGCGTACCGGCTGATCACTTTGATCTTGCGGATGCGGGTCTTCTGGTTCATCGTGACCACCACGCACTTCATCAGGACCTGGTGCGGGCCGGGGAGCGCGAAGTAGGAGATGGAGACGCTGCGGCGGGCCAGGCCCCGGTCGGACAGCGACTCGCCCACCTCCCGGTACAGCCGCGTCGAGCCCTTGAGGTTGAACGCGGTGGAGCCGATGATCACGTGGTTCGCGGCCTCGGGGCAGTGCGCGAACAGCCGGACGTCGTTGTTCTGGCGCGGCCGGCCGGGCAGGATCCGGAGCGAGGTACGGTTCTTCCATTCGTCCGGGATGGGATCGCCGGCGAGCGTCCTGACGCCCGCCGGCGCGCCCGTCGCCGCCGCGGGGCCGGTCAGGCCCGTGGCCGCCGTCGCCGTGGCGCTCAGGGTCACGACGAGCGCGGCCGCCGTTCCGATTCGCATTCCCGTGACGGGACGCACGTGCTCCTCCTGTTGGACGGATGATCTCATTATGTCGATCACGTCTCGGGTCGCCCCGCGCCACGCCGACGAGCGCATGGGGCGGGCGAAGGTGGGTAATGTGCGCCCACCGTATGAAGGGTGGATGGCGCATGGGATTACGGACGGCACTGAGGGCTCGGTTCGGGCGGCAGGGGCGGCGGCTGCGGGCCGCGGCCAAGCAGCGCTTCGGCTGGCACAAGCTGCGGCCCGGCCAGCAGGAGGCGATGGAGCACCTGCTCGCGGGGCGCGACGTGCTGCTCGTCATGCCGACGGGCGGCGGCAAGTCGGCCGTCTACCAGGTGCCCGCGCAATTGCTCGACGGGCCCACGATCGTCGTCTCGCCGCTCATCGCGTTGCAGCGCGACCAAGTCATGGGCCTGCGCAAGGCGGACGCGGGCGGCGCCGTGGCGGTGAACTCGACCTCCTCCGTCGCGGCCGGGCTTGAGCAGGTGACGGCCGGGGAGGCGGAGTTCGTGTTCCTGTCCCCCGAGCAGCTCGCCAAGACCGACGTCGTCGAACGGCTCGCGAAGGCCGGGCCGTCGCTGATCGCGATCGACGAGGCTCACTGCGTCTCGTCGTGGGGGCACGACTTCCGCCCCGACTACCAGCGGCTCGGCAAGGTCATCAAGCGGCTCGGGCACCCGCCGGTGGTCGCGATGACCGCCACCGCGGCGCCGAACGTGCGCGAGGAGATCGTCCGCTCGCTCGGGCTGACCGATCCGGTGGAGATCGTCAGGGGGTTCGACCGGCCGAACATCTCGCTGGAGGTCCGGCGGTTCGTCCGCGAGGAGGACAAGAGCCAGGCCCTGATCGAGTACGCCGCCACCGCCGGCGGCCTCGGCCTGGTGTACGTCGCCACCCGCAAGGAGACCGAGGAGTACGCGGCGGCACTGGCCGGCCGGGGGCGCAGGGCGGGGGCGTACCACGGGGGGCTGCGGACTTCTGAGCGGACCCGCGTACAGGAGTTGTTCACCGCGGGCGAGGTGGACACGGTCGTGGCGACGTCGGCGTTCGGGATGGGCATCGACCGGCCGGACGTGCGCTACGTGCTGCACGCCGCGCCGCCGGAGTCGCCCGACGCGTACTACCAGGAGATCGGCAGGGCGGGCCGGGACGGCGCGCCCGCCGAGGCCGTGCTGTTCTACCGGCAGGAGGACCTGGGGCTGCGCCGGTTCTTCGTCGGCGGCCGGGCCGACGGCGAGGCACTGCTGCGCGTGGCCACGCTGGCCCGCGAGCACGCCGGCACGGTCCCGGCGGGCGAGCTGGCCGCGCTGCTCAAGGTACGCCCGTCGTACCTGACCAGGCTCGTCAACCTGCTGGAGCAGGCGGGCGCGCTCACCGTCACCGACACCGGCGACCTGCGCTACACCGCGCGCAAGATGACGCCGGAACAGGCCGCCGCGCGGGCGGTCGAGCTGGACGAGGCGCGGCACCGGGTGGACGACTCGCGGATCGACATGATGCGCGGCTACGCCGAGACCAGGGGCTGCCGCCGCCGGTTCCTGCTGGAGTACTTCGGCGAGCCGTACCCGGGGACGTGCGGCTCGTGCGACACCTGCGGCGACGGCGAGCCGTCCCGGACGGCGCCCACGGGCGGGCCGTACGTGGTGCAGGCGAAGGTGACGCACAAGATGTGGGGCGAGGGGACGGTCATGAGCCGCGAGCCGGACCGGATCACCGTGCTGTTCGACTCGGTCGGCTACAAGACCCTGTCGCTGGGCGCCGTGGAGGACGTGCTGCGCCCGGCTTCGTCCAGCTGACGGCCCGGCTCAGTCCAGGAGACCGAGCTGACGGCCGGCCCGCAGCGCCAGCCAGACCTCGGCGAACGCGGCCGTGGACGACAGGTCGCGGCCCGTCAGCTCGGCGAACCTGCGCAGCCGGTAGGCCAGCGTGTTGGGATGGATGTGCAGCGCGGCCGCGGCGTCCTCGGTGCGCCGGTCGCGCTCCATCCACGTCCGCACGGACGTCAGGAGCTGGGAGCCGTGCGCGGAGTCGTAGGCGAGCACGGCGCCGAGCACGTTCTCGACCAGCGCGGTGAGCGCCCACGGGTCGTCGGGCAGCCACCGGCCGGTGGTGTCGTCACCGTAGTGGATCAGCGCCTGGCCGGACTCGGACGCCGTCGAGGCCGCCCAGACCGCTTCCCGCTTGGGGATCTGCATGGACTCCCCCGGCGGGAACGGCCGGCTCATGCCCGCCGCGACGCCGGGCAGCGCGGCGACCGCCGCGCCGAGACCGGGCGCGCCGAGCACGTAGCGGTCGTCGCCCCTGCGCAGCATGAGGTGCGGCTGGTCGTCGAGGGCGCGGTGGATGGCCTCGTCGGGCACGTTCCTGAGCACGAGGAGGACCAGCCCGGCGTCGCCCGGCAGGCCCATCCTGACCAGGCGCCGCCGGGCCGTGGCCGGGTCGAGGACGTCCTGGAGCAGCTCCGACAGCGTCTCCGCGCCCTGGCGGCGCAGCGTCTCGCGCTCGTGGCGGGCCCTGGCCACCTGGAGGGCGGCCACCGTGGCGATGTGCTGCACCACGGCCAGCCCGGCGGGCCTGGCGCCCTGGCGCTCGAACGCGACGAGATAGCCCGCGGGACCGCCCGGCGCGGGCACCGGCAGCACGAAACCGCCGGGAATGGTGGGCGGCGCCTCCGGCTCGGACGGGAGCACGGCCAGATCGGGCACCGGCACGCCGGGCAGCAGCGGCCGTCCCTGCGGGGTGCAGAGGAAGACCTCGTAGCCGGACAGCCGTTCGAGGCGTTTGAACAGCGTGGCGCTGTCGAGGTCCTCGGCCGCCAGCCAGCGCAGCGCGCCGAACACCTGGAGCTGCGCGCCGAGCCGCTGGCTGGCGTCCTCCTGCACGGCCGCGGCCACCTCCTGGGCGATCGCGATGAACGGCACGGCCAGCGGCACTTCGAGCACGGGCATGCCCCGCTCCTCCGCGGCCTGGATGAAGGCGTCGTGCAGCGGCGGCACGTGCAGCTGCGCCGACAGGGCGAGCGCGGACACGCCCGCGTCGTCCAGCCGTTCGAGGTAGGCGCGCTGCTTGGCGGCCTGGCGCGGCACGGCGATGCCCGTCGTCATGATGACCTCCGCGCCGAGCAGCCAGGGCGTGGGATCGTCGAGCTCGCTGACGTGCGCCCACGACACCGACCGGCCCAGCCCCGCCTCGCCTGCCAGCAGGCGTAGCTGGAGGGCGGGCGAGCGCAGCAGGTCTTCCACCGACACTTTTGTGGTCACCCACAAAGGATATGGCGCGTCTTCATGGCTGCCCCGATTGAAGGTCCGCGGCACGGCCCCCACACTCAATGCCAACCACCTGTACGGGAAGGCACGGGCACCCATGAGAAGAGCACTTGCCACCACCCTCCTCGGCACCCTCCTCGGCGGGGCGGCGCTGGCCGGTTGCGCCGCGCCCGAGGAGACCACGACGGCCCCCACGGCCCAGATCACCGCGGGCGCGAAGGACGAGGCGATCGCCAAGCTGCTCCCCGCGGACATCCGGCAGGCCGGCAAGGTGCGCGTGGCCTCCGGCGTCTCCTTCCCGCCCATGGAGTTCTTCGACACCGACAACAAGACCGTGCTCGGCTTCGACGCGGACCTGGGCAAGGCCCTCGGTGAGGTGCTGGGCGTCGAGTTCGCCTTCGAGAACGTCAACTTCGACGGCATCATCGGCGGGCTCAACGCGGGCCGCTACGACCTCGGCCTGACCAGCATGCTCGACAAGAAGGAACGCCAGGAGCAGGTGGACTTCGTCGACTACCTCAAGTCCGGGTCGGCGCTCATGGTGGCCAAGGGCAACCCGGAGGGCGTCAAGGAGGTTCTCGACATGTGCGGCAGGAAGGTCGCCGTCGAGAAGGCCGCGACCGGCGACCTGCTCGTGGACGACGTCACGAAGAAGTGCGCCGCCGCCGGGAAGCCCGCCGTGGAGAAGGTGCCCTTCCCCGACCAGGCGAGCGCCGTGCAGGCCCTGCAGTCCAAGCGGGCCGACCTGGTCGCCGCGCTGGACCTGACCCTGGCCTACAGCGTGAAGCAGGCGCCGGAGCAGTTCGAGGTGGCGGTGAGCGCGATCGACCCGCTGCCCGTCGGCATCCCCGTGCCCAAGAGCAAGCCGCAGCTGCGTGATGCCGTACAGGCCGCGTTGAAGAAGCTCATCGCGACCGGCACCTACGACGAGCTGCTGGCCAAGTGGAACCTGCAGGCGCAGGCGTTCAAGGACGCCGCGATCAACGCCGGCGCATGACCGGCCTCCAGGAGCACGCGACCGAGCCGATCGTGCCGCTGCGCCGCCCCGGCCGCTGGGTGGCCGCGGCGGTGCTCGCGGTGCTGGCCGCGATGGCGGCGAACTTCGTGCTCACCACTCCCGCGCTCCGGCTCGACCTGGTGGCGGGTTACCTCTTCGAGAAGTCGATCATGCGGGGGCTGCTGCTCACGGTCGAGCTGACCGCGCTCGCCATGCTGGCCGGCGTCGTGCTGGGCACCGCGCTGGCGATCATGCGGCTCTCGGAGAACCCGCTGCTGCGCTGGGTCGCCGCCGCCTACGTCTGGCTCTTCCGCGGCACGCCCATCCTGGTGCAGCTGCTGTTCTGGTTCTTCCTGGGCGCGGTGATGCCGCGGCTCAGCCTCGGGGTGCCTTTCGGCCCCGAGTTCTTCTCCACTCCGGTGAACGTGCTGATCACGCCGTTCACGGCGGCCGTGCTCGGTCTGGGGCTGAACGAGGCCGCGTACATGGCCGAGATCGTCAGGGCCGGCATCGGCTCGGTGGACCGCGGGCAGCGGGAGGCCGCCGAGGCGCTCGGCATGCGGCCCGCCCTCGTCTACCGGCGGGTCATCCTGCCCCAGGCGGGCCGCGTGATCGTGCCCCCGACCGCCAACGAGACGATCTCGATGCTCAAGCTCACCTCCCTGGTGCTGGTCATCGGCCTGCCTGACCTGCTGACCAGCGCCCAGCTCATCTACGGCCGCAACTTCCAGCAGATCCCGCTGCTGATCGTCGCCAGCCTCTGGTACCTCGTGCTGACCACGCTGCTCACCGTCGCCCAGTCGCGGCTCGAACGGCGGCTCGGCCGTTCTGACGTCCATACGGGAGGTCACGCATGACTCCGGGTACGAGCGAGCCGCTGCTGACCGCGCGGGGCGTGCGCAAGAGCTTCGGTCCCGTCGAGGTGCTCAAGGGCATCGACCTCACCGTCCATCCAGGCCAGGTGGTGTGCCTGCTCGGTCCGTCGGGGTCGGGCAAGTCGACGTTCCTGCGCTGCGTCAACCACCTCGAACGACTCGACGCCGGCGAGATCTGGGTCGACGGCCATCTGGTCGGCTATCGCCGCTCGGGCGGCAAGAAGTACGAGATGCGCCCCCGGGAGGTGGCCGACCAGCGGCGGGACATCGGCATGGTGTTCCAGCGCTTCAACCTCTTCCCGCACCGTACGGCCCTGGAGAACGTCATGGAGGCCCCCAGGCACGTGCTCGGCCTGCCGCGCGAGTCCGCCCGGCAGGCGGCGCTCGACCTGCTGCGGCGGGTGGGCCTGGAGGAGCGGGCGGAAGACTACCCGGGCCGGCTCTCGGGCGGCCAGCAGCAGCGGGTCGCGATCGCCAGGGCGCTGGCCATGAAGCCCAAGCTGATGCTGTTCGACGAGCCGACCAGCGCGCTCGATCCGGAGCTCGTCGGGGAGGTGCTCGATGTGATGAAGGATCTGGCGGGGGCGGGTATGACGATGATCGTGGTGACGCACGAGATCGGGTTCGCCCGGGAGGTGGCCGACCAGGTCGTCTTCATGGACGACGGGCTGGTCGTGGAGGCTGGGGTGGCGGCCGAGCTGATCGCCAACCCCCGCCACCAGCGGACCCGCGCCTTCCTGTCCAAAGTCCTGTAGCCACGACCGAAGCCGCCGTCACCGCGCCCAGCCCTGCACCTCGTCCTTATCGAGGGCCTCAGCCTTGCCGAGAGAGGAGCCGCACCATGCCACATTCCGGCACCACCGGGATCTCGCACTCCCGCGGACGCAATGAACTCCATCGACACCACCACGGACCTACCTTGGCCGGCCGGTCATGAGGACCGGGGGTGACCTGGTCGTCGAGACGCTGGCCGCGCTCGGCGCCACCACCGTGTTCGGCGAGCCCGGGCAGCACGCACTCGGCCTGTTCGACGCGCTGAGCAGGTCGGGCCTGCGCTACGTGGGCTGCCGTACCGAACTGGGCGTGGCGTTCGCCGCCGACGGCCACGCGCGCGCGACCGGCGCGGTCACGCCCTTCCTGGTCTCCACGGGACCGGGCGCGCTGGGCACCCTGCCCGCTCTCATGGAGTCCCGCCTGGCCTCCGTCCCGGTGCTGGGCATCAGCAGCCAGATCCCGGCCGACGGGCTGGGCGGACGGCGCAAGGGCTACCTGCACGAGCTCCCCGACCAGGCCGCGTCCTTCAGCGGCGTCGTGAAGTCGGTCCGCGTGGTGCGATCCGCCGGTCAGATCGTGCCGGCGCTGGCCGAGGCCTGGAAGATCGCGCTCACCGCACCCGCCGGCCCGGTCATGGTGGAGATCCCGCAGGACGTGCTCCTCGCCGAGACCGCACTCCCGGTGGCCGCCCGGCTGGAGGTTACGCCAAGGCCACTCCTCCCCCGCGCCGAGCTGATCGCCGCCGCCGCGGACCTACTGACACAGGCGAGCACCCCCGTGATCCTGGCCGGCGGCGGAGTGACCCGCGCCGGCGCCCAGACAGCTCTCCTGGCACTGGCCGAGGAGCTGAACGCGCCGGTCGCCACCACATTCGGCGCCAAGGGCGCTTTCCCCTGGGAGCATCCCCTGTCGCTGCAGTCGTGGCTGGAGGACCGGCACATGACAGCATTCCTGGAGGACGCCGACGTGCTGCTGGTCGTCGGCTCGGGGCTGGGCGAGCTGTCCAGCAACTACCACACGATGCGGCCACGCGGACATGTCATCCAGATCGAGGCCGACCTGGGCAAACTGGAGTCCAACCACCCAGCCCTGGCCATCCACGCGGACGCCCGCGCAGCCCTGGAAGCCCTGGCAACAGCGGCGAAGGGGGCAACACGCCCCTTCCACCGAGCCGACATCACAGACTCTCCCGGCCGGGATGCTGGGGCGGCGCGGGCGGCGGTCCGAGAGGTGCTTGCGCGGGTCGCGGAGCGGCTCGACGACCAGGGGCTCGTGCTCGAACGGGCGGTGCTCGCGGCTGTGGACCGTGCGCTGCCGGAAGACGCGCCGAGCTTCTGGGACATGACGATCCTCGCCTATTGGGCCTGGTCGGCGTGGCCGCGCCCGATGGAGTCGGCGCAGGGCGCGGGCGGGCTCGGCTACGCGCTCCCCGCAGCGCTCGGGGCCGCCGCCGCCACCGGCGGGCCGGTGCTCGCCGTCTCCGGTGACGGGGGCGCGATGTACGGCCTGGCCGAGCTGGCCACGCTGGCCCAGCACCGCCTCGACGTGACCTGGCTGATCGTGGACGACGGCGGCTACGGCATCCTGCGCGAGTACATGACGGACGCGTTCGGCGCCGCCACGGGGACCGAGCTGGCCAGGCCGGACTTCGTCGCCCTCGCGGCCTCGTTCGGTGTGACTGCCTGCCGTACGGACCCGGAGTGCCTGTCGGACGACCTCGCACGGGCCCTGCGAACGCCGGGGCCGAGCGTCGTCGTGCTGCCCGCTACCCTGCGGATGTTCGCCCCCACTCACCTGACGCCGTCCTAACCCCCGTGCTCCGCATACTGACGGCGGCTCCCGGCGGCGGCCTAAGTTCGGATGTTCGGGCAGCGCAGCTGACACCGTGGCCCGCCGTACCCCGCGCCCGGACATCCGTCTGTGGGCCACGGTGGACGTCCTTCAGCAGTCCAGAGTGGACGTCCGCCCGCAATGTGCAGCGTCTCCCCGGTGCCGAGGAAGGCGTCGTCCGACAACAGCCGCAGGACGGCGGCTGCGACGTCCTCCACGCTGCCGTACGGCCCGGCGGCCACAGCGTTCAGCCGGACCCCTGAGCCGGCGAAGTCTGACGCCGCCATGCGGGTCACCTCGATCACCGCCGCTTGCGCATCGGTAACCTGCGCACAGGCGACGCACCGCTCGGCGCAACGCGACTCGGCTCTACGCGCGTCCCCAGCCAGCGCGTCAACGGCCTGCGCCTGGACGTGCGACGCCTGGGCGGACAGCCCGAAGGCGGACGGCCTACAGGCGGGCGGTATCTGGGCTCGCGCATCGTAACCGGGCGACGCCTGGCCGGACGCCCCGCGAACGAGCGGCCCGTAGGCGGGTGATGCCAGGTTGATGACGCAGGTGCCGGGCTGCATGGCCGGGATCTCGTACCGCATCGCCAAGGACAGCTCGCTCGCATGGGCGTCGTTGATCGCGGCGTCGAGCCGGCCGAAGGCGCCGAGCGTCTGCTCCACCAGCCGCCGTACCGACACCGCGCTGGTGAGGTCCGTGGGGACGGCCACCACGTGGCCCCCCGCCGCGCGAAGATCCGCGGCCAGCGCCTCCAGGGCCGGCCCGCCCCGGACGGCGACGACCACGTTGACGCCTGCCCGGCACAGTGCGCGAGTCACCCCGACGCCCCCGCCCCAACCACAGGCCCGGCTCAGGGCACAGGTCGCCCCGACGCCCCCGTCCCGATCACCAGCCCTGACCTCGCCCCAACCCTCGCTCTGATCCCGGTCCCGGCCTCCGGCCTGGGCCTCGGTGCGGCGCTCGTGGAGGCAGGTGGTGGTGACGATGGCGGTGCGGCCGCTCAACGATCCGCGCGTCATGCTGACCTCTCCCTCCGGGTCGCTCGCCGGTTGCCGGTTACCCGATCGACGCTAGGAGCGGTGTCGCGCGGGCCGCATCAGTGAAGTCGCCGGTCTTGCCGGGGCGCGACCTCGTTGTCATGGGTTCCGGTGCTTTCTATGCTCGGCGTGTGCTGGGGAGAGACGGCGAGATCGAGCAGCTTGAGTCGTTACTGCGGCATGCCGCCGAGGGGCGCGGCGGCGGGGTCGTCCTGCACGGTGAGCCGGGGATCGGCAAGACCGCGCTGCTGTCGTACGCCGAGGAGCACGCCACCGGCTTCCTCGTGCTCCGCGCGGTCGGCGTCGCGCCGGAGGCCGATCTCGCCTACGCGGCGCTGCACCAGCTCCTCCTCCCTGCGCTCGGCTCGATCGGCGACCTGCCGGGGCCGCAGGCGCAGGCGCTGCACGTCCTGTTCGGGCGGGCTCACGGTACGGCGCCCGATCCGTTCATGGTGGCGCTGTCGGCGCTGTCGCTGCTGTCGTTGCTGGCCGAGGAACGGCCGGTGCTGTGCGTCGTCGACGACGCGCACTGGGCGGACCAGCCGACGCTCAAGACCCTGGCGTTCGTGGCCCGCCGGCTGGGCGACGAGCCCATCGCTCTGGCGCTGGCGGCCCGCGCCGACGAGGGGCACGCGACCGATCTGCCCGACCTGCGGCGTATCCCGCTCATGGGGCTCGGTAAGGAGGCGGCCACGGCGCTGCTCGACGAGCGGGCCGGTACGAAGGCCGGCGAGAGGACCGGTGACGGGCGGCTGAGTGAGGGGGAGCGGCAGCAGCTGCTGGCCGCCACCGGCGGGAACCCCCTGGCCCTGCTCGAACTCGCCGGCAAGGAGATCCCGCCGGACGGCACGCGCGAGCCGCCCGCCATGACGGACGAGCTGCAGCGGTCGTTCCTGGCCAAGATCGGCGCCCGGCACGCGGAATCGCTGCCGCTGCTGCAGCTGATCGCCGCCGACGGCTCGGGCAGCGTCGGGACCATCGAGAAGGCGGCCGCGGCCCTCCAGGTCGCCACCGGCCCGCTGCACCGCGCCGAGCTCGACGAGCTGCTGACCTACGACGGGACCCGGCTGGTGTTCCGGCATCCGCTGATCCGCTCCGCGATCTACCACAGCGCCACGGCCGACCGGCGGGCCGCGATCCACCGCGCGCTGGCCACCGCGCTGGACGCCCCGGCCGACCAGCACCGGCGGGCCTGGCACCTCGGGCAGGCGGCCGTCGGCCATGACGAGCAGGCCGCCGAGCAGCTCGAACGCTCGGCGGAGCAGGCGGCGCTGCGTGGCGGCCCGGCCGCGGCCATGGCGGCGCTGTCCCGGGCGGCCGAGCTGACCGCGGACGGCCCGCGCAGGGGACGCCGGCTGTGGGCCGCCGCGCTCGCCGCCGTGCAAGGAGGGTTCACCACCACGGCGGGGAAGCTGCTCGACCGGGCCGAGCGGGAGCCCCATCTGGCGGAGTCGGATCGGATCGCGCTGGCCGCGGTACGGGCCACCGTGGCCGAGTTCGCCGGCTCGCCCGAGGACGCGATGGACCTCATCCGGCCGTGGATCCCGCGTGCGCTGCGGATCGACCGTCACCTGTTCACCCCGACCGTCGCGATGTACGGCGACCTCGGCTTCCGTACCAACCGGCCGTGGGCCTGGTCCGAGCTCGCCGGCTGGCTCGACGAGGCCGCGCTGTCGCCCGACGACCCGCAGGACGCGGTGCTGCGGCTGCTGCACGCCGCCAGCCTGGCCCGTACCGGCCGCGATCCGGGGTGGACGGCGCGCGACGCCCTGGGGCCGTGGGCACGCGACCTCCCGGGGATGGGTGCGAGCGACGGGTCCGGGTGGCCGGCCGATCCGGTCACGATGACGCTGGCCGGCGGGATCGCTCGCGGGCTCGGTGCGTACGAGCTGAGCAGGCGCCTGTACCGCGACGCCGGCCGGCGGGCGCGCACCACCGGATCGCTCGGCGCGCTCGCCTGGAACCTCGAGTACCAGGCCGCGGACGAGATCGCCCGCGGCCGGCTCGGCATCGCCGAGTCGCACGCCGAGGAGGGCTGCCAGTTCGCCGCCGAGGCGGGCCAGCCGAACACGGCCTGCCGCAACCGGGGGCTGCTGGCCCTGTGCGCGGCCCTGCGCGGCCGGCCGGAAGCCGCCGGGCTGGCCGCCGGCGTGCTGGCCGAGGCGAGCGAGCGCGGGCTGGCCGACGCGACCGCGTACGCCAGGCGCGCGCTCGGCCTCATCGACCTGGTCGCGGGCCGGCACGGCGAGGCCGCCCGGCATTTCGCGGCGGTCGGCGACTGGGCCGCGGACACCCCTCCCGACCTGGCCATGGCCGTCGTTCCCGACCTCGTCGAAGCGCTGGTCAGGGCCGGTGAGCCCGATCGGGCCGCGGCGGCCACGGCCCGCTACGCCCGCTGGACCGAGCACACCGCCGCGCCGGAGCTGGGCGCGCTCACGGCTCGCTGCCGGGCCCTGACCTGCGCCGACGGCGGCGCCGCAGACCACTACGCGGAGAGCCTGCGCCTGCACGCCGAGTCCGATTCCCCGCTGGAGCGCGCCAGGACCGAGCTGCTGCTCGGCGAGCAGTTGCGCCGTGACAGGCGGCGCTCCCAGGCCCAGCGGCACCTGCGCGGCGCGGCCGAGGACTTCCGCCGCGTCGGCGCGCTCGCCTGGGCCGATCGCGCGCTGGGCGAGCTGCGGGCCACCGGGGAGTCGGGGCAGCGCGTCCCCGAGGCGGGCACGTTGAGCACGCTCACCCCGCAGGAGCTGCGCATCACGCTGGCCGTCGGCGAGGGGCTGAGCAACAGGGAGATCGCCGCGCAGCTGTTCCTCAGCCCGCGCACCGTGGACTACCACCTGCGCAAGGTCTTCCAGAAGGCCGGCATCACCTCGCGGGCCGAGCTCATGCGCATGGTCCTCGCCGACGCCCCGGCCTGAGGACCGGCGAGTTCACTGATTCGGCGGGCGGCTCGCCCTTCCTACCGTTGGCGGCATCACGTCGTTCACGTCTAGGAGCCCGAAATGACGATCCCCCGTACGAGCAGGGCCCGCCTGGCCGGCCGATTCCTCTGGCACTACGCCGAGATGGTCGTCGCGATGCTGCTCGGCATGCTGCTGCTCGGCATGCTGTGGGACGCGGTCCTGCCGGAGATCACCAGGATCGACGTCAGCACCCTGCTGATGGCCGCCGACATGACCATCGGCATGGCCGTCTGGATGCGCGTACGCCGCCACGGCCGGCCCGGCATCGCCGAGATGAGCGTGGCGATGTTCGCGCCGTTCCTCATCCTGCTCGTCCCCTACTGGCTCGGCGTGTTACCAGGTCACCTGGTGATGTCGATCGGGCACGTGCTGATGTTCGTCTTCATGGCGCTGGCGATGCTGCGGCGCCCGGCGGAGTACACGCATCCGCTCCCCAGGCTGCGCGTCCGGCCGAAGTGGGCCTGGCGGACCGGCGTCGTGCTGATCGCGCTGCTGATCCCGGGGGCGGTCGCCGCGGTGAACACGATCGGCAAGTTCGGCGGCCTGTACGAGGCCCGCGCGGACGCCGTGAGCGCCGTCCCCGCGTCGAGGACCCACGATCCGGCCAAGCCCACGGTCGCACTGCTGACCAGCGAGAGCGGCACCAACGTGGCCGACCTCCTCGGTCCGTACGAGGTGCTGGCGGGCACCGGCCTGGTGAACACCTACATCGTCTCCCCCGGCGCCCGGCTCATCCCCTTGACCGGCGGCCTGGACCTGGTGCCGGACCTGACCTTCGACGAGCTGGGGCGGCTGCTGGCCGAGCGGCGCGACACCCTCGACGCCGTGGTGATCCCCGCGCTGCAGAAGCCGGACCCCGCCGAGCTCGGCGCGATCACCGGCTGGCTGCGGCAGCAGTCGGCGGCCGGCGCGCTGACCGTGAGCGTCTGCGCCGGAGCCCGTACGTTCGCGGCCAGCGGCCTGCTGGACGGCAGGACCGCGACCTCCCACTGGCTGCGGCTGTCCGGGCTGCGCGCGGACTACGGCAAGGTCAGCTGGGTGGCCGGCCGGCGGTACGTCGACGACGGGAACATGATCACCACCGCCGGCGTGCTGTCCGGGGTCGACGGCGGGCTGCGGATCATCGAGCGGCTGATCGGCACGGACGCGGCGAGCGCGGCCGCGGCCCGGGTCCACTGGCGTCACTACTCCCCCGGCGGCTCCACCAAGATCCCCGAGAACGCCCTGGAGCCCGGTGACGCGGTCGTCGGCCTCAACGCCTCCTACCAGCCCGGCCCTTCCGCCATCGGCGTACAGGTCAGCGAGGGCGTCGGGGAGATAGAGCTGGCCTCGGCGTTCATCTCCTACACCGAGCACGCCATGGTCGGCAGGACCGTCGCGGTCGGCGACGGGACGGTCCGCTCCAGGCACGGTCTGACGTTCGTCCCCCGCTCGACGCTCGCGGCGGCTGCGGAGGACCTCGGCCGGCTGCTCGTGCCCGGCCTGGAGGCGGCGCAGCGGCGCAGCCTGGGCACCGGGCCGAGCGCGGCCACCGGGGGGCTCCGGCCCGAATACCTCCACACCAGCGCGGAGTTCGCCTTCGATCCGGTGCTGCGGGACATCGCCCGTACGTACGACGTGCGGACCGCGCAGTGGACGGCGAAGACGCTGGAGTACCCGGTGTTCGACGTCAAGCTGACCGGGAGCGCCTGGCCGTGGCCGGCGACCGTCATCCCCGTGGTGCTGGCGCTGCTGGGCGGCGGCGCCGCGGTCATCGGTGGCATCGTGTTCCGCCGGCTGCGGTCCTCGTAGCGGGGTCCTCGTAGCGGGGGTGTCAGGCCAGCGCGTACATGCGGATGGCGACGGCGTCGCCGTCCGCTTCGCGCGCGAGGCCGACGAAGACCGTCTCGGCCAGCCATCGGTGGGCCGGCGCGTCGGTACGGAACACCGGGGAGGTCCGGTAGTACACCCCTGGCCTCGTCACCTGGAGGGCGCCGTCGTCCTGGCCGGGGCATTCGGTGCCCTCGTGGTAGTAGCCCCGGTTGACGATGTCGATGACCGCGCCGTCCTCCGCCTGGATGAGGTAGCGGGCGTCGAGCTCGCAGACCCGGCCGCGGGTGTTCGACCAGTCGCCGCCGCCGGGCAGGACGATCCCGCGCAACGACGGCCCCTCGACCGTGCCGCCGACGATCGGGGTGAACTCGGTCTTCTCGCCGTCCCCGTGCCCGACGTGCAGGGTTGGGGCCAGCTCGGCACGGATCTCGAACGCGAAGGACAGGACGGGAGCGAAGGGGGACATACAGGACTCCTCGGCAAGGGCTCGAAGGTGAGGCAGGCGGCCAGGCGGGGCTCAGGGACGGGCGTCAGGGCGGGCTCTCAGGGACGGGCTCTCAGGGACGGGCGGAGCTGGTCCGGTTGCCGGCTGCCGATGCGCAGGCACGACGGCCGCGCGCCCCCCACGACGATCTCCCTGACGACCGGCGCGCCGGGCAGGGCGGACCACGGGTCGGCCCCGGCCGGGCACTCGGCGATGTAGTCGGGAAAGTCGCTGCTCATCACGTCGAGCGCCAGGCGATGCCCCGCGCGCAACCGGTAGGCGACGCTCTGCAGGTCCACCACCACCTCCTCGCCCGACACCGGCCCGTCGAGCCGCACCTGGCCCTTGGCCACGAGGAACGCGCCCCCGCCCGGCGGCAGGTCCAGCAGCCGCGCGTGCAGGTGGGCGCCCGCGGGAGCCGACGGACGCAGCACGAGGGTGACGGTCCCGACCAGATCGGCGTCCTCGCCGGTGGCGGAGGCGGTGAACCGGAGCACGTCCGTACGCCCCGCGGCAGCGCTCACGTCCGCTCGGTCGAACAGGGCGGCGAAGGGGTTCGCGCCGGTCGAGGGAACCAGGTCGGACGGATCGTGGGTCCACCGCAGCCGGTCCTCCCGCTCCGGCCGCGCCCGCGTGAGCGAGGCGTCCGGGGACAGGTGGTACTCCAGGTCGGCCGCGGCCCGGGGCGGCCAGGTGTCGCTTTCGTGCCATTCGCCGTGGCAGACCTCGTAGCGTACGCGCGGCAGCGCGGCCAGATCGCCGGTACGGCCGAGCACGGCGTCGAAGAACTCGATCGCGGGATCGAGGTAGCGGGGCAGCAGCCGGTCGAGGGCGGCGGGAGAGGCGGCGTGGTCGTCGCCGGGAGCGACGGGGGCGTGACCCAGCCAGTAGTTCTCGTGGTCGATGGCCTCCAGCCGCAGGTGCAGGTGCCCGGCCCAGGCGGGGGTCCGCGCCAGGGCGCGGACGTCGTGCCAGGACCAGACCGCGCAGTTGTCGAACCAGCCGATCGTGTACAGGGCCGGGACGGGCCGGCTTTCGAGCAGCGCCTTCAGCGGCGGAGGCACGAACCGCGACCCGCCGCCGCCGGACCCACCGTCCAGCCTGCCCTCGAAGCCGCCGGGCCCGCCGCCGAACTCGGCGTCGAAGTTGGCCGAGCGCCTGCCGAGCCGCTCGAAGAAGTCCTCGAACGCCGCCCGCAGCGGCCGCCGGCTCCAGTCGGGCCCCCATTCGTACCGGCCGGCGTCCACGTAATGGGAGGCCAGGTACATCTTGCGGGCCGTCTGCTCGACGTCCCTGGTGCCGTCGTCGTGCGCCAGCGTCATCGACAGCTGCGAGCCCGTCAGGCGCGGCGAGATCGCCCTGAGCGCGGGATGGCCGCCGATAACCGCGGCGATGGCGGTGTAGCCATAGTAGGAGTCACCCCACATGACGACGTCGCCGTCACACCACGGCCGCTCGGTGAGCCACTGGATCGTGTCGTAGCCGTCGTCCGCCTCGTGGACGGCGAACTCCGGCGTTCCCTCCGACCGGAACTTGCCCCGGACGTCCTGGACGACGACGTGGTATCCGTGGGCCAGGAAGTATCGGCTGATCTGCGGCATGAAGCAGTACGTGCCGTTCTTGTCGTACGGGAGCCGTACCAGCACGACGGCCTGACGGGACGACGGCGGGCCGGCGAGATAGACGTCGGCGGCCAGCCGGATCCCGTCCCGCATGGGGATCATGACCTGCGTGGCGTCGTGCGGCACGCCGGCCGCTCCGGTCTGCTTGATGGTCAGCACGTCATGTCTCCGTGGTGTGTGAGCCGGTCGAGCGCGCGGCGGTCCTGCGCGACCCGGTCGAGGTCCCAGCCCGGCGAGGGGATCGAGTCGAGCAGCAGGCGGGTGTAGGGATGCTGGGGGCTGCGCAGGATCTGCTCGGTCTCGCCGCGCTCGACGACGCGGCCGTGCCGCATCACGATGGCCGTGTCCGTCATGTAGCGGACGACGGCCAGGTCGTGGCTGACGAAGACGTACGAGATGCCGGTGTCCCTGCGCAGCTCGTCGAGCAGGGTGAGGATCTGGGCCTGGATCGAGACGTCGAGCGCGGCGACCGCCTCGTCCAGCACCAGGACGCGAGGAGCGATGCCGAGGGCGCGGGCGATCGCGGCCCGCTGCCGCTGCCCGCCGGACAGGTCGCGGGGCAGCGACTCCCCCGCCCGGCCGCTGAGCCCGACCTGGTCGAGCAGCTCGGCGACGCGGGCCCGGTGCTGCTTGCGGGAGCCGGGCGCGTGCAGCCGCAGGGGCTCGGCGATGGACTGGGCGACGCTCTGGCGGGGGTCGAAGGAGCCGTACGGGTCCTGGAAGATCATTTGGAGCCTGCGTGCCTTCCAGAGGCGGGATCGGCCCTCGGTGCTCTCGCCGTCGAGGGTGAAGGCGCCGGAGGTGGGCCGTTCGAGCCCGGCGAGGATGCGCGCCGTGGTCGTCTTGCCGGATCCGGACTCGCCGACGATCCCCAGCGAGGCGCCCGGCATCAGCTCGAAGCTCACCCCGTCCACGGCGGTGACCTGCCCGAACCGCTTGACGAGCGACGTCACACGAAGCACGGGCGCGCTCACGACGCCACCTCACGGGGATCCCCTGGACGGAGGCACGCGACGAGCGACGTGCCGTGCGGGCGGTACGCGGGCACGGCGGCGGCGCAGTCGTCGCCGGCCAGCGGGCAGCGGTCGCGGAAGGAGCAGCCGGACGGCGCCTCGGCGAGCGAGCGCGGCCGTCCCCTGATGGCCTTGATCTCGGCCCGGTCCCCGCGCACGGACGGGCTCGCGTCGAGCAACGCCCTCGTGTACGGATGCGCGGGCGCATCGGCGAACTCCTCCACGATCCGGCCGGCGTACATGACGTAGATGCGGTCGCAGATGGCGGCGGCGAGGTCGAGGTCGTGGGTCACGAACAGCAGGCCGGTGCCCCGTGCCCGCTGCAGGCTCCTGAGCAGGGCGATCACCTCGGCCTGGGTGGTGACGTCGAGCGCGGTGGTGGGCTCGTCGGCGAGAAGCAGGTCGGGCTCGGTGGACAGCGCCCCGGCGATCATGACGCGCTGCAGCATGCCGCCGGAGAACTCGTGCGGGAAGCGCCGCAACGCACCCGCCGGGTCGTGGAGGCCGACCTGTTCGAGCAGGCCGAGCGCGCGGGCGGCGGCGGCGCGGCCGGGCATGCCACGCGCTCGCAGCCCTTCTGTCAGGTAGTCGCCGATGCGGCGGACCGGGTTGATCGACGCCCGCGGGTCCTGGAAGATCATCGAAACGCGGGTGCGCCGCAGGTCGCGCAGCGCTTTGGGGCCGGCGGTGAGCACGTCCACACCGGAGACCGTGACCGCTCCCGTCGTGTGCGCGCCGCGCGGCAGCATGCCGAGCGCGGCCCTGGCCGTCAGCGACTTGCCCGAGCCGGACTCGCCGACGAGGCCGACGGTCTCCCCGCGCCCCACCCGTACGGTGACGCCGGCGAGCAGGGGGAGGTCGCCGACGGCGAGGCCCAGCAGGGAGATGCCGAGCGCGTCCCGTTGCGCGGTGGCCGTCTTCATGCTCCCTCGCCCCGCTTCCCGCCGATGGCGGCCCCGAGGTGCTCGCCCAGCACGTTGACGGCGACGACGGTCAGCAGGACCGCGAGGCCGGGCACCAGCCCGCTCCACGGCTCTCCCTGCAGGATGGCGGTGCGCGCCTGGCTGATCATCGCTCCCCAGTCGGCGTCCGGAGGGCGTACGCCGAGCCCCAGAAACGACAGGGACGCCAGGTCCACCAGCGCGTAGCCGAAGGACAGCGCGCTCTGGGCGATGAGGATCGGCGTGATGTTCGGCAGCAGGTGGCGCAGCGTCACCCACCACTCGGAGAAGCCCATGACGCGGTAGCTCTCCACGTACGGCCGCGCCCCCTCCTGCACGGCGACGCTGCGGACGACCCGGCCGATGAAGGGCGTGTAGCTGACGGCCAGCGCGCAGACGGGCGCGACCAGCCCCGGCCCGGACACCGCCACGACCAGCATCGCCAGCAGCAGGCTCGGGAAGGCGAAGACGATGTCCATGCCGCGCGAGAGCACGGCGTCGGCCCAGCCGCCCGCGCGCGCTGCCAGCAGGCCGATCGCGGTCCCGAGCAGGCCGGAGAGCAGCACCACGCCGAGAGGCGCCAGCAGCGACAGCCGGGCACCGTACATGAGCCTGGACAGCACGTCGCGGCCGGTCGAGTCGGTGCCGAGCCAGTGTCCCTGCGTGCCGGGCGGCGCCAGGGAGTCGAGCAGGCTGGTGGCGTCCGGCGAGTGCGGCGCGAGCACGGGGGCCAGCAGCCCCGTGACCGCGACGAGGAGCAGGAACGCGACCGCGAGCGTACGGCCGAGCGGGCGACGCCGCCGCCGCACGGAACGGGCCCGCAGCGCGGGAACGGTCAGGGTCATCGGCCGGCCCTTCCCGCCGTCACGCGTGGGTCGATGACCGGCAGCGCCAGGTCCACCAGCGTGTTGACGACGACGAACAGCAGCACCGCGATGAGCGCGATGCCCTGCACGACGGGGAAGTCGCGCCGCGACACGGAGCTGACCAGCAGAGAGCCGACGCCGTCCAGGCCGAACGCGGTCTCGACCACGGCCGTGCCGACGAACAGGCCCGCGACCAGCAGGCCGACGACGGTCACGAGGGGGGCGAGCGCGTTGCGTACCACGTGCCTGCGGATCACGACTGCGGCGCTCACCCCGCGGCTGCGCGCCACCTCCACGTGCTCGCGGCCCAGCTCCTCCGCGAACGCGGCGTTGCCGACCCGGGCGAGCACGCCGAAGGCGGCGATCGCCATGGCGATCGCGGGCAGGGTCAGGTGCCACAGCCGGTCGGCCAGGCCGCTGCCCGCGCCGGTCGCGGGGAACCAGCCGAGTCCGGCCGCGAACGCCGACAGCAGCACGATGGCCGCCACGAACGAGGGCGTCGCGGTGGTGACGGCCGCCGCGACGCTCGCGAGCCGGTTGACCAGGCCGCCCTTGACCGCGGAGGCCAGCGCGACCGCCGTCCCGAGCAGGGTCGCCAGGACCGCCGAGTACGCGATGAGCAGGCCGGACACGCCGAGCCGGGCGGCGATGAGCGAGGTGACGCCGCTCTGGTAGTTCAGCGACGTGCCGAGGTCCAGGCGGAGCGCGTCGCCGATCCACGCGAGATAACCCTGCGCGAACCCCTGGTCGAGACCGTACTCGTGGCGCAGGGCCGCGATCTGGTCCGGGGTGAGGCGCCGGCCGCCGGTCACCGCCAGCACCGGGTCGCCGGGGACCAGCCGGAGCGAGCCGTAGATGAGGATCGAGCCGACCAGGACGGTGATGATCGCGCCGAGTGCGCGTCTGCCGAGCCAGGCGGCCATGTCACGCGCCGCCCAGCGCGACCGCCCACGGCGTGTTGAGATAGCTCTGCCGGGGCACCAGGCCGGCCAGGTGCGGGGCGTAGTAGACGTTGACGTACTGGGTCGCGATGGGGATGTTGAGCAGGTCCCCGGCCATGATGGCCTGGGCCTCGGCCACCTTCCTGGCCCGCGCGGCGTCGTCGGCGGTGACCATGGCGGTGGCGATGGCGGCGTCGTAGTCCGCGTTCCGGTAGCCGCCGAAGTTGTAGAAGTTGCCGGTGGTGAAGAACTGGTAGTACGCCAGCGGCTCGGGGAAGTCCAGGTAGCCGCTGGCCAGGAACAGGTCGATCCCCGCGCGGGCCTGCGGCGCGGAGAACACCGCCCCGAACTGCTCGGCGGTGAGCGGCTTCAGCTCGATGCTCATGCCCGCCTGCCCGGCCGCGTCGGCGATCGCGGTGGCGATCCTGGTCTCCTCCTCGATGGCCGTCGTGTACGCCAGGACGATCTTCTCCTTGGCCTTGGCGGAGCCGCTGACGAGCCGCTTGGCCTTGGCGAGGTCCTGGACCGGCTCGGGCAGCTTGTCGTACGCGGCCTGGAAGACGTCCTCGGCGTAGCCCCACGCGGCCGGCGGGACCAGGGCGCGCAGCGGCTGAGCGGTGCCCCGGTAGACCGACGCGGTGATCCCCTTGTAGTCGATCAGCGCCTGCAGGGCCTGCCGGGTCGCCGGGTCGGAGAGCGCGCCCTGCTGGTTGAGCACCGACAGGAACGTGGTGGCCAGGCTCTGCCCGTACAGCAGGCGGCCCTTGCCCGCGAGGCGGTCGTGCGCGGCGCGCGGGACGCTGAACTGGCCGTCCACGTCGCCGCCGGCCAGCGCCGCGCTCTGCGCGGACGGATCGGTGATGAAGGAGAAGCGCAGGTTCTTCACCTTCGGGCGGGCCGCCCGGTTCCACCAGGCGTCGTTGCGGGTCAGCACGATGTTCTGCCCCTGCGTCCAGGTCCCGAGCCGGTACGGCCCCGTGCACATGACGCCGCCCTTGGCCGTGCCGAAGTCCTTGCCCGCGGCCTGCGCGAAGTCCTTCTGGACGACGAAGAAGGCGGGCATGGCGAAGAAGTTCGGGACGACGATGTCGGGCTTCTTGAGCTTGACGGTGATCTCGTCGCGCCCGGTGACGTCGATGCCGCGCAGGTGGGCCGCCCAGCCGATCCACGACGAGCCGAGCTTCGGGTCGAGGACGCGCTTGACGCTGTAGACGACGTCCTCGGGGGTGACCGGCTTGCCGTCCCAGAACGTGACGCCGTCGCGCAGGCGGATCACGTACGTGAGGGGGTCCGGGTGTTCGAGGGCGGTGGCCAGGGCGGGCTCCGGCCGGTAGTCCTGGCCGAGGGTGAACAGGCCCTCGCACATGTTCGCGGCGACGGTGCTGACGGACTCGATGGCGGACAGGGCGGGATCCAGCGTGGGGGGCTCGCCGGCGGGGACGTTCCAGTCGACGGTGTCGACGTCCTTGGCCGGGGCGGGGACGGACGTGGTGATGACCGGGGCGGTCGCCTGTTCCGCGGCGGGAGCGGCGCTGTTCGCGCAGGCGGCGAGCGTGCAGGCGCCGGCGAGGAGCGCGGCGAGCGCGGCCGGGCGGGGACGTTTCATGGGGGACCCTTCGTACTGGGGCGGGCCGTGGGGGGTCAGTCGGGGGGTGCGGTCAGCAGGCCGACGAGGCGGTCGATGAGGGGGCCGACCCGGTCGCTGTTCCAGCGCTCCGGGTCTTCCAGGCTGGAGACGTAGAAGCCGCGCAGGACCAGGTGCAGGATGTCGGCGGCGAACGCGGGGTCGGCCGCCCCCGCGTCGCCGGCGGCCCCGGCCAGCAGGTCACGGCTGATCCGCGAGTCCCTGCGCAGGGCCTGCACCGACGCGGACTCCGGCCCGCCGCGGCCCAGGATCTCCATGAAGAGCCTGCGCAGCACCTGGTCGTTGCCGGTGGTCGAGCACGCCCAGCGGGCCACGGCGGCCAGCCGCTCGCGGCCGGCGCTGCCCTCGATACTCTGGCCCAGCTCCTGGCCCCACGCCTGGATCGCGTGCTCTATGGCGTTGAGCAGCAGGGCTTCGCGGGTGGGCAGGTAGTTGGTGACGAGCGTCGTGGAACCTCCGATGCGTTTGGCCACGGCTCTGATGGACACGCCGTCGATGCCGTCGGCCGCCACGATCTCCAGGGTGGCGTCGGCGATGGTCGAGAGGCGCTGGGTGATGTCAATCTCCACCGGCATGGACTGCAGGGTAACCACGCCCGGCCGGATATACAACACCGTTGTACATCAGCGTTGTATCACGTACTCTCCTCGGCATCGCCGATGCGACGGCGACGCTTCGGTGCAGGTCGCCGGGGTGTCCCGCGCGTGATTGCCTAGGAGCAGGCATGGAACTCTGGCAGTTGCCCGCGACGGAGATCGCGGCAGGAATCCGTACCAGGGAGATCTCGGCGGCCGAGGTGATGGAGTCGTGCCTGGCCAGGATCGAGGCCGTCAACCCCGCACTGAACGCCCTTGTGGAGGTGCGCCCCGAGGCGGCGCTGGCCGACGCGCGGCAGGCCGACGCGGCGGTGGCCGCCGGCGCGGAGCTCGGCCCGCTGCACGGCGTGCCGGTCTCCACCAAGATCAACACCGCTCAGCGGTCCCGCCTGACCAGCCACGGGCTGTCGGCCATGGCCGGCGCGACGGCCGACGGCGACGACGCGTGCGTCAGCGCCCTGCGCGCCGCCGGTGCCGTCTTCCTCGGCCGCAGCAACGCCCCGGCCTTCTCCATGCGCTGGTTCTCCTCGAACGACCCGCACGGCAGGACCCTCAACCCGTGGAGCGCGGCGCACACGCCCGGCGGCTCCAGCGGCGGGGCCGCCGCCGGCGTCGCCGCCGGGATGACACCGATCGGGCAGGGCAACGACATCGCCGGGTCGGTCCGCTACCCCGCCGCCTGCTGCGGGCTGGTCGGCATCCGCCCCACGGTCGGCCTGGTCTCCAACTGGGCGCCGCCGGGGGACATGGAGCTGGAGGGCCCCCTCACCTTCCAGGCCTGGTCCGTGCACGGCCCCCTGACCAGGACCGTGGCCGACGCGCGCACCGCCCTGTACGCGATGGCGGGCGCCGACCTGCGTGATCCGTTCGGCATCCCCGCCGTGCACCGGGCGGCGCCCGCGGAGGGCCCGATCCGCGTCGGGCTCGTCCGCGACGTGGGCCTCGCCAAGCCGCACCCGTCCGTCGAGGACGCCCTGGACACCGCGGCCGGCTGGCTGGCCGCGGCGGGCTACGAGGTCGAGGAGCTGGAGCTGCCGCTGCTCGCCGAGGCGGCCCGGCTGTGGTCCCTGCTGCTGTGCGAGGACCTGCGGCCCATGGTGCCCGGCATGCGGGAGCTGGGTGACGAGGCGACCCGGATCAACCTGACGCACTGCTTCGAGGCCGCCGCCGAGCTGTGGGGCGCGGAGCCCGGCATCACCGCGTACATCCAGGGCTGGGCGCGGCGCGCGACGCTGATCACCCGGCTGCAGGAGCTGCTCGGCACGAGCACGATCCTGCTCACCCCGGTCTCGGCCGAGCCGCCCTTCGAGCAGGACGCCGACATCATCGATCCGGAGCGGGCGCGCAGCCTGTTCGCGGCGCAGTGGCCCATGACGTCCGTCCCGGTGCTGGGCTTCCCCGCGGTCTCCGTGCCGACGGGAGTGGCCGGCGGGCTCCCGTCCGCCGTCCAGCTCATCGGCGGGCGCTTCGCGGAAGACCTCATCCTGAACGCCGCTCAGGCCATCGAGGACCGGGCGCCCCGGCTCGGCGGCGACCTCTGGAGCTGACACCTTTACCGGCACCGTTTGAGCGCTTCGCCCAGGGGCACCTGATACCGGCGAGCTGGGAAAACGGGGGGTGTGAGGTGCGCGATTCCGACGGTGAGCACGACGCCGGGGCGCGCGGCCCGCGGGCCGCCACGACGACGGGGCGGGGTGCCTGATGCGGCTGCCGGCCGCGCGCGGCCCCATCACCGCCACCCTCTTCGACCGGCTCAGCGGCCCGCCCGCCGACGCCGCGCCGCCGCCCATGGCTCCCGGCGGGCCCGCGCTGGCCGACGACGACCTCCAGCTTGCGCTCTTCGCCTGCTACGAGCTGCACTACCGGGGCTTCGACGACGTGGACGACCGCTGGGAGTGGCAGCCCTCGCTGCTGGCCACCCGTGCACTGCTCGAACACCGCCTGGAGGACGCGCTGGCCCGCATGGTGTCCCGGCCGGCCGCCGTGCCGCCGGGGAAGGTGCGCGGCGCGCTGGCCGGGCTCGCGGCCGAGGAGGAGGCGGACCCGTCGCTGTCGGCGTACCTGCTGCGGGAGGCCGATCTGGAGCAGTTCCGCGAGTTCGTCGTGCACCGGTCGATCTACCATCTCAAGGAGGCCGACCCGCACACCTGGGCGATCCCGCGCCTGCACGGCGGCCCCAAGGCGGCCCTGGTGGAGATCCAGGCCGACGAGTACGGCGGCGGCCGGCCGGAGCGGATGCACGCGGAGTTGTTCAGGGCCACGATGACCGGCCTCGGCCTGGACGACTCCTACGGCGCCTACCTCGGCCGGGTCCCCGCGATCACCCTGGCGATCTCCAACACCATGTCGTTGTTCGGGCTGCACCGCCGCCTGCGCGGTGCGGCGGCCGGGCACCTGGCGGCCCTGGAGCTGACCTCGTCCCTGCCCAACCGCCGCTACGCCACCGCGCTGCGCCGGCTCGGCGGAGACCCGGCCGCCACGCGCTTCTACGAGGAGCACGTGCAGGCCGACGCCGTGCACGAGCAGATCGCCGCGCACGACCTGTGCGCCGGACTGGCGGCGCAGGACCCGTCGCTGAGCGGCGACATCCTGTACGGCGCCGCCTGCGCCCTGGCGCTCGAACGACGCTGGGCCGAGCACGTCATGGCCCGCTGGCGGCGCGGGACCACCTCGCTGGAGGACGACATGGTGGCGGCGAGCCCCGCGTGACGGAGCTCCCCCTGCGCTGGGAAGACGACGCGGACATCGAGCTCGATCACGTGCTCCCCCTGCGCGGGGAGGACGACCCGGGCATCGAGCTCGACTACGTGCTCCCCTTGCGCTGGGAGGACGACTCCGGCATCGAGGAACTGACCTCCTACCTGCGCCGGCTGGCCCGCCACGCCCGGATCATCGTGGTCGACGGCAGCGGCCCAGGCCTGTTCGCCGGCCACGCCCGCCGGTGGCGCGGCCTGGTGACCCACGTACCTCCCGACGCAAGCCTCCGCCACGCCAACGGCAAGGTCGCCGGCGTGACCACCGGGCTGCGGCTGGCCTGCTCCGAGCACGTGGTGATCGCCGACGACGACGTCCGCCACGACGTGCGCACGCTGAGCGCCATCCGCCGGCTGCTCGCCCGCGCCGACCTGGTCAGGCCACAGAACTACTTCCGCCCGCTGCCGTGGCACGCCCGCTGGGACACCGCCCGAACGCTGCTCAACCGCTGCTTCGGCGCGGACTATCCCGGCACGTTCGGCATCCGCCGCTCCTTCTTCGAGCGGATGGGCGGTTACGACGGCGACGTCCTGTTCGAGAACCTGGAGCTCATCCGCACGGTCCGCGCGCACGGCGGCGTCGAGTGCCGTCCGGCCGGCCTCTATGTCCGCCGCCTGCCACCCGACGCGTCGCGGTTCTGGTCGCAGCGGGTGCGGCAGGCGTACGACGATCTGGCGCAGCCCGCGCGGCTGGCGTTCTTCCTGGCCGTGCTGCCCACCGTGGTGCCCGCGGTGGCCGCAGGGCTGCTGCGCCGCAGGCCTGGGCTGGTGGCGGCGGGGGCGGGGGCCGCGACGGGAGTGGCGATCGGACTGGCCGAGGCCGGCCGGCGCCGGGCCGGGGGCCGGCGCGTGTTCCCGTGGAGCGCGTCCCTGTTCGCCCCGCTCTGGGTCCTGGAGCGGGCCACGTGCAGCTGGCTCGCCGTGGCCGCCGTGTTGCGCGGGGGCATGCCGTACGCGGGCCGCCGGCTCAGGCTGGCCGCCCACTCCACGCGCCGCCTGCGCCGGCGCCGGAGCGGCGAACCGGACGGGCGTCAGAGCGGCGGGTCGGGCCGGGTGCCGGCGCGGAAGCCGGTCGCCTTGTGCGAGCCGTCGCAGAACGGCTTGGACGAGGAGCGGCCGCAACGGCAGAGCGCCACCGTGGATCTGCCTGGAGCGATCGTCACCCCGTCCTGAGTCACCAGCTCGAAGGGGCCCCTGATCAGCAGCGGACCGTCCTCACATGGCGTCACCGTCACCAATTCGTCCATCGGCCACACCTGCCCTGCCGGCACCAGCGGAAACAACCACGGCGCGGCCGGTGGCGGGGAGGGGCCCTCGGCGCGGCCCGTGGCGGGGAGGGGCCCCCGCCGCTCTCCCGTTCGCGAGGACGCTCAGCCGCACACGACGCGGCCGGCCCTGAGCCAGTCCGCGCGGCAAGGACCTGTTCCGGTTAGAGGGGGCCGTACCCGATCAAGAGCGCCGGGGCCGTCCACGCCTTCGGCGTCCAGGAGTTCTTCAGCGTTGTCCGGGCGGGGTGGGCTGGAGGTAGACCGCCGAGGCGATCGGGACCCGGTCCCGGATCTGCCGTTCCGTCCTGGCCAGCGCCTCGGCGGCGGCGCCGTCCGCGGCCTGCCCCGCCGGCATCGTGACCCGGGCGGCCACCAGCAGCTCTTCCGGTCCCAGATGCAACGTGCGGAGCTGGGTGAACCCGTAGATCGACGGATCGTTGTCCAGGATCTCCTTGATCGTGTCCTGGACCCCCGGCGAGGCCGACTCGCCGATGATCATGCTCTTGGTCTCCTTGGCCAGCGTCACGGCCACGGCGACCAGCAGCAGCCCGATGGCCAGCGACCCGACGCCGTCGAAGGCGGCGTTCCCGGTGAGCACCGCCGCCGTCACTCCCGCCAGCGCGAAGCCCAGCCCGGCCAGCGCCGCCGTGTCCTCCAGCAGGACCACGGGCAGCTCGGGCGCCTTGGCCTCGCGGATGAACCGCGCCCACGACCGCCGCCCGCGTACGCGATCGGCGTTGCGTACGGCGGTCCGCAGCGAGAGGCCCTCCATGACGATGGCCGCCACCAGCACCCCGACCGCCCACGGCCAGCTCTCCAGCGGATGCGGGTGGGCGATCTTCTCATACCCCTCGTACAGGGCGAACAGCCCGCCGCCGAAGAACAGCACCACCGATACGAGAAATCCGTAGAAGTACCGCTCACGCCCGTAGCCGAAGGGGTGGTCGCTGCTCGGCTCCTTCCTGGCCCGCCTGCGGCCGAGCATCAGCAGCCCCTGGTTCCCGGAGTCGGCGACGGAGTGAATGCCCTCCGCCAGCATGGCCGAGGATCCGGTGAAGAAGAACGCCACGAACTTGGTCGCGGCGATCCCCACGTTGGCGGCCAGCGCCGCGAGAGTCGCCTCCTGTGATCCGTCCCCGCTCACGCCCGCCTCCTCGCCGTACACCGATGAGAGGGTGCCTTTACCCTGCGGGCACGGAAGTATCAGATTCCCTGCCGCCCGGGCCGGTCGAGGGGGATGCGGGCGCGCACGCGGTAGCCGCCCCCGAGCCGTCGTCGCGCGTCCAGATCACCGCCGTAGACCGCCACCCGCTCCCGCAGGCCGATCAGCCCGCGCCCGGACCCACGTTCGGCGTCCTTCGTCGTCCCGGAACCTCCGGCCGGAGCCTCGCGCTCAGGCTTCGCGGAGTTTCCGGTCAGCGCACTCGGGCCCGTGTTGAGCACCTCCACCCGCAGGGAGCGGTCCGCGTACCGGATCGTGACCTGCGCCTTCGTCGCCCCGTCCGCGTGCTTGAGCACGTTGGTCAGCGCCTCCTGCACGATCCGGTAGGCGGTGACCTCGACCCCGGCGGGCAGCGGGCGCGGCTCGCCGGAGATCCGCACGTCCACGGCCAGCCCGGCGAACGAGATCCGGTCGATCAGCGAGCTGAGCCTGCCGAGGCGCGGCTGCGGCGACAACTCCGCCTCCCGCGCCCCCGCGTCATACGGATCCACACCGTACGACCTCGCACCGTACGGATCCGCACCGTACGACCCCGCACCGTACAGATCCGCACCCTGCCGATCTACGCCGTGCAGATCCGCGCCGTACGGCTCGTCGTCACCGCTCTCCGACGGCGCGAGCAGCCCCAGCAGGTGCCGCAATTCGGTCATCGTGTCCCGCCCCGCACCCTCGACGGCCTCCAGCGCCGCCTCGACCTCACCAGGCAGGGTGACGGGCACCGCGGACAGCACATCACGGGCGGCCGCGGCCTGAACCACCATGAGGCTCACGTTGTGGCTGACGATGTCGTGCAGCTCCCGCGCGATCCGCGAACGCTCGGCCTCCACGGCGCCACGGGCAGCGCTCTCCCGTTCCCGCTCCAGGAGCCGGCCACGCTGTTCGAGGCCCGCACGGTGCAGACGGCGAGCACGCACCAGGGCCACCGCGAGCCACCCGGCGACCGCGCACGCCACCACCAGGGCTCCGAATAACCACCCGGCCGCCGATTCCCACACCCTTCCACTCTCGCAGACCGGCGTCGGACCGAACGCGCCACCCGACCGGTGAAAAAGCCCTGGCGGCCCGCGATCAGGAGCCGCGGAAGACCTTGCCCGCGTACGTGATCTCGTTCTGGCCCTCGCGGGTCACCTCGATGGCGATCTGGTCGGGGTCGGCGGAGGGGACGATCCGCAGGGTGCCCGGGTAGCACGCCTCCCCCTTGACCCGGTCCAGCGCGAACACCAGACCGCTCTTGGCCGGCCCCACCCGTCCCGAGCAGTGCAGGTCGGCGCCCCACCGCATGGTGGACGAGCCTCCGGGGCGCAGGCGCAGCTCCACGGGGAAGATCCGCTTGGCCGTGGGGTGCTCGGCCGACCCCGTCCACGTGCCGTCCAGGTCCGGTGCCGGTGTCCGCCCCACGGGCGAAGGCTGAACGGTCGCCGACTGCCCGGCCTGCGCCGGCCGCGACCGCGTGGGCTCGGGCTGCTGGGTTCCGCGCGGCCACAGAATGAACCCGGTGACCCCGAGTGCCAGGCAGGCCAGCGCGACGCCCGCGTGCCAGGACCGCCATCGCCGTACGGCGGGGACCTTCCCCACTGGCGTGATCTCGCCCTCTGAAGGCGCGGTCGTGTCCTCCGGTAACGCACTCTCGTCACCCGACGGCCCGGTCGTGTCCTGAGGACCCGATGGCGCGGTCGTGTCCTCAGGCAACGCGCTCCCGCCACCCGACGGCGCGGTCCTGCCCTCAGACAAAGCGCCACCCACCGGCGGGGTCGCCGTCGCCGCCCGTACCCCGGTCGTCAGCACGTCGTCCGCACCCGGGTCGAGGCCGGGAACCTGTCCGAGCAGCCGGCGCAGCACCTCCTCGGCGTCCGGCCGGTCGCCGGGCCCGGGGGCCAGGCAGGCGTCCACGATCTCCCGCAGCCGCCCGGACAAGCCTCCCAGGTCCGGCTTGCCGTACAGGATCCTGGCCAGGATCTCCTGGTACGTGTCCCCCATGTACGCGTGCCGGCCCGTGGCCGTGTAGGCGACGGTCAGCGCCCAGGCCCACAGGTCGGCGGGCGGCCCGGCGGACTCGCCCTGGATGCGTTCGGGGGCCAGGTAGGCGGGAGTGCCGACGGGGAAGCGGGTGGTGGTGGCCGCGGCGTCCATCAGCCGGGACACCCCGAAGTCGATCACCCGGGGCCCGTCGAGGCTGAGCAGGACGTTGCCCGGCTTGAAGTCGCGGTGGATGACGCCCGCCCGGTGGATCGCGCCCAGGGCGGTGGCGGTGCCGATGGCGAGCCGGTCGAGCGACCCGCCGAGCCGCGGTCCCTTGGCGATCACGTGCTCGCCGAGCGAGGGGCCGTCGACGTACTCGCTGACCAGGTACGGCCGGTCGCCGTCGAGGTCGGCGTCGAGGAGCTGAGCGGTGCAGAAGGCCGCCACCCTGCGCACGGCGGCGGCCTCGCCCAGGAATCTGCGCCGCACGTCGGGGTCGCCGGAGAGGCTGGCGTGCAGCAGCTTGACGGCCACCTGCGCCCCGCCGGGCGAGGAGGCGAGGAAGACCACGCCCTGACCGCCCTGACCGAGCCTGCGCGAAAGCCGGTACTCACCCAGTTGCTCGGGGTCATCAGCGCGGAGCTCCGACATAGGCCGTCATTATTCCAGGCAAGCGGTCAAGACCCGCATAACCATCGAGTATCGACACCCCCACCTGCGCAAGCGACCGGGGGCGACGCTTGCCTCACCCTCCCGTACACCGAATATCCCTGCCAACGGCCGGCGATCGCTGGTAAGGGTGGAAGCATGATCTTCCTGAGGCGGACGGTACTGGCGCTGCTGATCATCCCGATCACCGCGGTCCTCACCCCGCACGCGGCGGCCGACGCGCACACGCGGCCGCAGACCGACTCCGGGGCGTCGGCCCGTCGCATGCTGACCCAGCTCAAAGTCGCCGAACCGCTGTCCATCCGCGGCTACAGCCATCGGCGGTTCCAGCCCCGCTGGGCCCATCACCGGGGCAGGTGCGACGCGCGCGAGATGGTCCTGGCGCGCGACGGGCACCGTGTCCGCAGGAACGCGGCCTGCCACCCGGTCAAGGGAACCTGGTACAGCCCGTACGACGGGAAGCGGCTGAAGAGCGAGCGCCAGGTCGACGTCGACCACGTCGTGCCGCTCGCGTACGCCTGGCGCTCGGGTGCCAGCAGGTGGAGCCAGGCGCGGCGGCGGGCGTTCGCCAACGACCTCACCCGGCCGGAGCTGATCACGGTCAGCCACTCGGCCAACCTCGCCAAGGGCGGCCAAGGGCCGCAGAGCTGGCGCCCGTCGCGCCGCTCCCACTGGTGCCGGTACGCGACCTCCTGGGTCACCGTCAAGCACCACTACCGGCTCTTCGTGACCAGAAGCGAGAAGGTGGCCCTGCTCAACATGCTCCGTACCTGCGGAGGACGGTGACAGCCGGGTACGCCCCCACGGACGTGCTGCCGGTCGCGGCCCGCGCCTGCCGGCTGGAGGGTCGCGAGGGCTCGGTCGCGCCGGGGTTCGACGCCGATCCGTCGGCCGACGTGAGAGCGCTGCGGCGGCCCGTGGCGGTCTGCCGCATGGGCGAACGCGTCCGCGCCTGAGGTCACGCCAGCGAATCGATCCAGCGTCCGAGCCTGCGTCCTTCCGTCGCCATGAGCTCGGGGTCGCGAAACGTGTTCGTCAGCAGCGAGATGCCCTGGTAGGCGGCGATCAGGGCGACCGCGAGCTCGCGCGCGTCCGCCCGGCCCATGGCCTGGAACTGGCGCTCCACCCAGTCGAGCAGCTCCCCCATGACCTTGGCGACCGCGCGGTCGAGACCGTCGTCGCGCTTGTCGAGCTCGGAGGCGAGGGTTCCGGTGGGACAGCCGTACTTGGCGGTGAGGTCGCGTTGCCCGATCCAGCCCTGCAGCAGGGCCTTGAGCCGCTCCTGCGGCGTGCCGAGCCGCTCCATTGCCTCGATCATGGACTCCAGCTGCCGGCCGTGGGCGTCGATGGCCGCCTCGATGAGCTGGTCCTTGGTCTTGAAGTAGTAATAGACGTTGCCCACGGGGACGTCGGCCGCGCGCGCGATGTCGGCGAGCGTGGTCTTCTCGACTCCCTGCTCATGAAGCACGCGCACGGCGGCGCCCGCCAGCCGCTCCCGCTTCCCCACCCGTGTTGAGTCAGTCACCTGACTAACTATAGACACGTCGCCTCTCCTGCCGCTATGGTCTCGACTCAGTCAGTCAGCTAACTAACTCTTTGAAGGCGACATCATGATCACTGGCCGAGCAGGCGCGGCGGAGCCCTTTCTGGCCGAGCCGCGCGTGGCCACCCTGACCACGTTGCGGCCCGACGGCTCACCGCACGTCGTGGCCGTGCGCTTCACCTGGGACGGCGGCGCGGGGCTGGCCCGCGTACTGACCGTCGGCACGTCACACAAGGCGCGCAATCTGGCGGACGGCGGCGGTCGCGCGGCCCTCTGCCAGGTCGCCGGATTCCGCTGGATCACCCTCGAAGGCGCCGCCACGATGTCCGGCGACCCGGAGCAGGTGGCCGAGGCCGCCCGCCGCTACACCCGCCGCTATTCAGCACCGCCGCCCTACCCGCCCGGCCGGGTCGTGATCGAGATCGCGGTGGACCACATCATGCAGCTCAATATCTGAACGGAACGACCATGCCCATCCAGCACGTACTCGACTCCACGATCTCCTACCGGGAAGCCGGCTCCGGCGCACCGATCGTCTTCCTGCACGGCAACCCGACCTCCTCCTACCTGTGGCGGCACGTCATGCCCGCCGTCGGATCGGGCCGCCTCCTGGCCCCCGACCTGATCGGCATGGGCGAGTCGGGCAAGCCCGCGATCGACTACACCTTCGACGACCACGCCCGTTACCTGGACGCCTGGTTCGACGCGCTCGGCCTCGACGACGTGGTGCTCGTCGGCCACGACTGGGGCGGCGCGCTCGCCTTCGACTGGGCCGCCCGCCACCCGGGCCGGGTCCGCGGCATCGCCTTCACCGAGGCCATCGTCAAGGCGATGACCTGGGAGGAGTTCCCGGACGGCGGCCGTGAGCTGTTCCAGGCGATCAAGACGGAGGGAGTCGGGGAGTCCATGATCCTCGACGACAACGCGTTCCTCCTCCAGGGCCTGCCCGCCACCGTCGCCACGCCGCTGGCCGAGCAGGATCTGGCGGAGTACCTGCGGCCGTACCCGACCAGGGAGAGCCGGTTGCCGCTGCTGCGCTGGCCGCGTTCGATGCCGCTGGGCGGCGAGCCCGCCGACGTCGTGGCCAGGATCGAGGCGTTCGGCAAGTGGGCGGCCACCAGCGCCGAGGTGCCGAAGCTGCTGATCGGCTTCCAGCCCGGCCCCGGCTCGATGTGGCGGCCCGAGACCGTCGCCTGGTGCGCCGCGAACATGGCCGCCCTGGAGATCGCGCAGCACGACGCGGTCGCCGGGCACCACACCCCCGAGGACCATCCGCTGAGCATCGCCGCGTCCATCCGGGACTGGCTCCAGAACTGAGACCCGCGAGGGGCCCGCGCCGCAGGCCCCTCGCGAGCCGCTCCCGCCACACCAGGCACAAGCGAGGACACAGAAGCAACAATCTTTTCCACGCCGGATTCACAAGAGTGAACGCGAGCGATTATCGTGTAATTGGGAGCGCTCCCATACGCGAGAGATGTGATGCACATGCCCCTCCTCCCCGGCCCTTTGTCCACCGCGCCGATCCGCACGGTTGAGTGCCTGCGGCCGTCGGTGCCGGCCGGTGTCGGCGAGGCGCGCTCCCTGGTTCGCGAGCAGCTGAGCGGCTGGGGCCTCGATCACACCATCGACGACTGCCTGCTCATCGTCAGTGAGCTGGTCACCAACGCCGTCCGGCACGGCGGCTCCGCCTTCGCCCTGCGCCTGGAGCACCACGCGGACCGCGTGTACGGCGAGGTCTTCGATCCGGGCGACGGCCGCCCCCACGCGTGCCCGCCCGACCTCGACGCTCTCTCGGGACGCGGGCTGCAGATCGTCGCGGCGATCGCCGACGACTGGGGCGTGGCTCCGGCGCGCGGCGGCAAGATCGTGTGGTTCGCGGTCAAGTTCGAGCGATAGCCGCCTCGCGGCCGTGATGAAACTTTCAGCCCTCGAACTGCTTCTCCACGCCTTTCCCCGCCCGGCCGCGATCCCCCGCGACCTGGGCTGATCCACGAGCCGCTGCAACGGGCGATGCGCGTGCGGCTGCCGTTTGCAGGCCGATGGCCGTCGAGACTTCACCGGCGAATCTGGCTGTGCTTGACTCACCGCATTCGGGAAAGCGCTTACCGGCAAGGTCACCGCGCCGGGACGGGTCCGGCTCAGCACACACCTGCGAACAGGAGTTTCGACGTGCGCGAAAAGGAACGATTCGGCCGGAGACTGGCGGTCGTGCTCACCGCCGGCCTCATCACGACCGGAGGGCTGGTGGCCGTGCTCAACACGCCCGCCTCAGCCGCTCCGTCGAACGGCAACTACACGCTGGTCAACACGGGGAGCGGGCTGTGCGCCGCCGTACCGGGGCAGAGCACCGGTGACGGCGTGCAGCTCGTGCAGAACGCGTGCGCCGGGCAGACCTTCACGCTCACCGCCTCCGGGAGCAACTTCCAGCTCAAGGCCCAGCACAGCGGCAAGTGCCTGGGCGTGCGCGACGCCTCCACCTCGGCGGGCAAGGCGGTCCAGCAGGAGACCTGCACCGGGGCGGCCTCGCAGACCTGGCAGCTGACCGTCTCCGGGGCCAACTACCGGGTGGTCAACGCCAACGGCGGCAAGTGCCTCAACGTCCAGGACAACTCCACCTCCTCCGGGGCCCTCCTGCAGCAGAACTCCTGCGACTCGGCGGCCACCAAGCAGTGGACGCTGCGGCCCGCCGACGGCTCCACCCCCGGCCCCAGCCCCACCCCGACGGTCACCCCGACCAGCGGCGGCGGCGACGGCAGCGGCGCGTGGCCGTCCGCGACCGGCAGCGTCCACATCACCTCGACCCAGGTGCTCGGCAGCTTCTTCGACGGCGGGCTGAAGAGCTACTACGGGATCGGCGACGGCGGGCAGAGCGAGAGCCAGGACCCGATGTTCGAGGTGCCGAACGGCGGCACGATCCAGAACGTCATCATCGACGCCCCGGCCGGCGACGGCATCCACTGCCTGGGCTCGTGCACCATCCGCAACGTGTGGTGGAACGACGTCGGCGAGGACGCCGCCACGTTCATGAGCTCCAGCTCCTCGGCCACGTACCTGGTCGACGGCGGCGGCGCCAAGTCCGGCTCCGACAAGGTCTTCCAGCACAACGGCGCCGGCACGGTGACCATCAAGAACTTCCAGGTGCACGGCTCCGGCAAGCTCTACCGCGCCTGCGGCAACTGCTCCAGCTCCTACCAGCGCCACGTCGTCCTGAACGGCGTGACCGCCCGCACCACCAAGGTGCTGGCCGGGATCAACACGAACTGGGGCGACACCGCCCGCTTCAGCCGGATCACCGTGTACGGCAGCGCCACCATCTGCGAGAAGTACAAGGGCGTGCCCAAGGGCAGCGAGCCCACCAAGATCGGTGAGGGCGCCGACGGCGTGAACTGCATCTACTCCTCGTCCGACATCACCTACCGGTAATCCTTCGTCCCGAAGTGAGTGGCGCGGCAGCACACGCTGCCGCGCCACAGGCGTCTCACCCGGTCAGGCGGTCGGACTCGGCGACGGTGTTGTCGTGGCTGCCGACGAGGAAGTCGCAGATCGTCCGCAACTGCTCATTCGAGAACTCGCCCATGAACCGGCGGCTGCGAGCGTCCAGCCCCTCGTAGAACGCGGCGATCCGGCCGAGCGCCTCGGGCACGGCCTCGACCAGGACGCTGCGGCGATCGTCCGGATGCGGCCGGCGCCGGACATATCCCGCCTTCTCCAGCCGGTCGATCATGTGGGTGACGGCACCCGTCGTCCGGCCCAGCCGGGTGCTCAGCGCGCCCGCGGTGCTGGCGCCCTCCCTGTTCAGGGTGTGCAGGCACAACAGGTCGGTCGGGCCGACGCCGGCCTGCTGCGCGATCAGGTCGTTGAGCCGTCCCATGGCTCCGGCCAGATCGGTCATCACGAGCACGATCCGGTCGGCGAGCGCGCCGGCCTCCTCGTCGTGCGGTTTGACGTCCATGCGCACTCCTTATTATCTTCATGAATAAGATACTTCACGATTGAGATAGTTCACTCTATCCCTCTTCCTCAATTGGAGGGCCTCGGTGTCCATCGAGACATCCAACCCGGCCACCACCGCCGCCACCGGCCGCGTCCGTACCATCGCCCTTCTCGTGATCCTGCTGGCCAGCTTCATGGACCTGCTCGACGTGACCATCGTGAACATCACCGTGCCCGCCCTCAGGGCCGAGCTCGGCGCCTCGCCCGCCCAGGTGCAGTGGCTGCTCGCCGGCTACACCCTCGCCTTCGCGCTCGGCATCATCACCGGAGCCAGGCTCGGCGACCTGTACGGCTACCGTCGCGTCTTCCTGATCGGCATCGCCGGCTTCACCGCCGCGTCGGCGCTGTGCGGGGCCGCGCCCACCGCGGACGTGCTCGTGGCGGCCCGCGTCGTGCAGGGGCTCTTCGCCGCGGCGATGGTGCCCCAGGTGCTCTCGCAGATCCAGCTCATGTACGCGCCCGGCGAGCGCGGCGGCGCGATGGCCGCGTTCTCCTCGCTGTCCGGCCTCGCGGCGGCGGCCGGGCCGATCCTCGGCGCGGCGCTGCTGGAGGTCGACTGGTACGGCCTGGGCTGGCGCAGCGTGTTCTGGCTCAACGTCCCCGTCGGCATCGTGACCCTGCTCATCGCCCTGCGCGTCCTGCCGCGCGGGCACGGCGTCACCCGGCCCCGGCTCGACCTGACCGGCCTGCTCATCTGCGGTGCGGGGCTGGTGCTGATCCTCTACCCGCTCATCGCCGGCAGCGAGGAGCGGCCGTGGCCGGTCTGGACGTACGCGTGCCTGGTGGCGGGCGTGGCCGTGCTGGCCGGTTTCGTGCGCCACCAGCGCCGGCTGTCGGAGCGCGGCGGCGCACCGCTGGTGGAGGTGTCCCTGTTCCGGATGCGCTCGGTCGGGGGCGGGCTGCTGGTCCAGTTCCTGTTCTTCGTGCCGGTGATGGGCTTCTTCTTCACCTTCATGCAGCTCCTGCAGTCAGGACTGGGCATGGCGCCGCTGGACGCGGGGGTGACGATCCTGCCGTGGCCGATCGCCACCACTGTCGCGGCGGGGCTCGGCGCAGCGGTGCTGCTCCCCCGGCTGGGGCGGGCCACCGTACAGGTCGGGCTGGTCGTCCTGGCCGCCGGCTTCGCGCTCCTGGCCCTGGCCGCGAACGCCGCCACGCCGGGCACGGGCTGGCTCGCCTTCCTGCCGGGCGTCGTGGTCGGCGGCGCGGGGATGGGCCTGACCGTCGCGCCGCTCGCCCAGCTCACCCTGGAGAACGTGCCCATCAGGCACGCCGGCTCGGGCTCCGGGCTGTTCAACACGGTCGCCCAGGTCGCCGCCTCGGTGGGCGTCGCCGTCACGGGCACGGTGTTCTTCCCGCTGCTGACCGCGCACGCGGGCGAGCCGGCGCACGGCTACGGCACGGCGTTCAGCGTCATCGTCTGGGGCGGCATCGCCCTGCTCGCACTGACCCTCGCGGTCAGCTTCCTGCTCCCCCGCAAGCCTTCCGCGCCGTGACGGCGATCGCGCCCGCACCTCGCGGCTCCGGGCGGCAGACTCTCTCGCAGGGGGCTCCGCAGCGCCCTCCCATGAGCCAGAGAGGGCCACCGCCGGCCGCCGTCTCGGTCTGATCCCCTGAGAGATCGCCGCCGCCCTGATCCCCGTACAAGCCATCCAGACGCCGCCCCACGTCGAAGAGAGGGTAGAACCAGCCGACCGACGCCGAAGGGAAGCCACATGCGTGCTGCCATCAGGACCGTCATCATGCTCGCCGCCGCACTGATCGCCATCGCCGCCGCGCAGGCCGCGGCCACCGCCGCGACAGCCATCGAGTACGGGCTCATCGCCGCACCCTGAGCCCTGGGCGGGGCCCGGTTCAGTGGCCGGGTCGTTCCGATCGTGCCGGTACGTCCCGTGCCCCCGCCACCGCCGCGAGCGCGTGAGGATAGCCCGTGAGGCGGCGGGCCAGTGCGTCCAGGGCGTGGCTCAGCACGCGCGCCGGGACCCCGCGCGCCGTGAGGATGTTCGCCAGCCAGCCGGTGAAGGCGGAGAAGAGCCCGGGGTCGCCGACGTACACGGCGGTCCGCAGGTAGTCGACGAGGTATCCGATGTCCTCGACGCGCGGCCTGGCGACGTCGTCCAGGTCGTCCGCCTGGGCGGTCTCCGATCGTTCGGCCAGCTCCGCCATGACGCCCCTCACCAGGTCCGCGGCCGAGCGGGTGAGCAGCGCGTACTCGGGGTCCGCGACATGCGGCGGCCGGTCCGCAGGCCGGCGCGGCACCGGCCCGGCGGCCAGGAGTTCGGCGGCGGCGCGCGCGTCGGGCGCCCAGGCGTCGGCCCCGAGCAGGCGGGCGTAGCGGCCGTC